>JBAXED010000020.1:0-47572 GCA_037140615.1 Prolixibacteraceae bacterium | reverse complement strand
CGAAAAATATTAAAAAAGTAAAAACCAGCGATCTCGAGCTTAAGGACAGGTTAGTCGCAATTAACCGGGTTACCAAGGTCACCAAAGGCGGTAGAACTTTCAGCTTTTCAGCAATTGTTGTCGTAGGAAACGAGGACGGAATTGTTGGCTGGGGTCTTGGAAAAGCAAGTGAGGTTACAGCAGCAATTGCCAAAGGCGTTGATGCAGCAAAGAAAAACCTTGTTAAGATTCCGATCATACACGGCACTGTTCCTCACGAGCAGACAGCCAAGTTTGGAGGAGCCAACGTGTTGTTAAAACCGGCTTCTTCAGGTACAGGTGTAAAAGCCGGAGGTGCAATGCGCGCCGTTCTTGAAAGTGTTGGAATTCATGATATCCTTGCTAAATCCAAGGGCTCTTCTAATCCACATAACCTTGTTAAGGCAACTTTTGAAGCATTGGTTGAACTGAGAGATGCTTATACAGTAGCGGAACATCGCGGTATCGCTCTTGACAGAGTGTTTAACGGATAAATAAAGTAAATTATGAAAATTCGTATCACACAGTTTAAGAGCAAAATTGGTGCATCCAAAGCTCAAAAGAAAATAATAGAGTCACTCGGACTGCACAAATTGAATCAACCTAAGATTCATGAGTCAACACCCGAGATTCTTGGAATGGTTAGAAAACTTCAACATTTAGTGAAAGTTGAAGAGGTTAGCGAATAATATTTCTTGAGAAACAACCGGATAGTAAGTCCAATAATTTGGTATTTATTATTGCGGATGTTCCATAGGACCTATGAGAAAAATTTATATACTCGAATGAAATGGAATTAAATAACTTAAAACCTGCTGAAGGTTCTGTTAGAAAAGAAAAACGGATTGGTCGCGGACAAGGATCCGGACACGGTGGAACTTCTACCCGTGGTCACAAGGGTGCCAAGTCACGCTCAGGATACTCTTCGAAAAGAAGTTTCCAGGGTGGGCAGATGCCTTTGCAACGTCTTGTTCCGAAATTTGGATTTAAGAATATTAATCGCGTAGAATATAAGGCGATTAACCTCAGTTCACTACAGCTCTTGGCAGATGACTTAGGGGTGACAACCATTGATTTTCAAACATTTTTGGAGGCAGGATTTGTCAGTAAGAATGACAGAGTGAAAATTCTTGCCAAAGGTGAATTGAAAAGTAAGCTGGAAGTCAAAGCGCATGCTTTCTCTAAAACAGCCAAGGAAGCGATTGAAAAACTTGAAGGTACTACTGAATTAATCTGATTCTGATGAAAAAGTTGATCGAGACGCTTAAGAACATTTATAAAATTGAGGATTTACGATCGCGGCTAGGTGTGACCTTGTTGTTCCTGATGGTTTACCGTTTTGGATCTTTCGTCATTTTGCCTGGTATCGATCCTAATCCACTCCATTTTGAAGCTTTAAGAAATCAGACATCGGATGGGATTCTTGGACTACTGAATATGTTCTCTGGAGGAGCATTCTCCAATGCATCAATTTTTGCATTGGGAATCATGCCTTATATCAGTGCATCGATTGTTATCCAGCTTTTGGGATTTGCTGTTCCTTACATTCAGCGTCTGCAGAAAGAAGGCGAATCAGGCAGAAGAAAAATCAATCAGATGACACGTTATTTGACTGTTGTTATTTTGATTTTCCAGGGATGGGCTTATTTGGCCAATTTGAGGTACCAACTTCCTGAGCAGGCATTTTTAGTAGGGGCTTTTGCATTCAATGTAAGTTCAACTATAGTTCTGGCTGCTGGTTCCATGTTTATCATGTGGCTGGGAGAAAGAATTACGGATAAAGGAATTGGAAATGGAATATCGTTGATAATTATGATTGGTATCATTGCACGCCTTCCACAATCTCTGGCTCAGGAATTTGTGAGCCGGATGGCCGAACAAGGACGCGGTTTTATCATGATGATCGTCGAAATGATTGTTTTTCTGTTGGTAATTGCCAGCACGATCCTACTTGTTCAAGGTACACGCAAAGTACCTGTACAATATGCCAAAAGGATTGTAGGTAATCGTCAATATGGAGGCGTTCGCCAGTACATTCCATTAAAAGTTAACGCTGCAGGTGTTATGCCTATCATTTTTGCTCAGGCAATTATGTTTATCCCTGCATCTGTCGCAGGTCTCTTTTCATCAGAGACTCTAGGTCGGATGATGGCCTCCTTCTCTAACTATACTGGATTCTGGTACAATACAGTCATGTTCCTGATGGTTATCATCTTTACTTATTTCTATACCGCTATTACAATCAATCCGAACCAGATGGCAGAGGATATGAAGAAAAATGGCGGGTTTATTCCTGGAATTAAGCCTGGGAAAAGAACAGCAGAATACATCGACACAATTATGTCGAGAATTACTTTGCCTGGTTCTATCTTTCTTGGCTTGATAACCATACTTCCTGCGTTTGCTATGATGTTAGGCATTAATTCGTCATTTGCGCATTTCTTTGGTGGAACTTCCTTGTTGATTTTGGTCGGTGTTATACTGGACACTTTGCAACAAATTGAGAGTCATCTATTGATGCGTCATTATGATGGTTTGCTGAAGTCGGGTCGCATCAAGGGTCGTACTGCTGGAATGAATATGTAGGAGGTTGGTCGATCCAACCAATTGTGAGGAAATATTTTTATCCTGGCAAGTTAGCTGTACAGCATCATCATACATCAGAGTGGAACTTAAAAGTGTTGCCATCTGATACGTTCTGATCATTTTACTTGAGTTCACTTGTTTCCTTAGGAGAGTGTTGATTCTTTTTTTTCTTTTCAGTATCTTTGCCGACCTGAAAAAATTGATCACCTCTGTTTTTTTATGATTATTTCCTGTTTAAAAATCATGGAAATGAGCGCGGCAATAAAAAAACCATCTTTCAAGGTGTTGAAGGGAGATAAGGAAGTTTATACTTCGTTGAGCCATGTCGAATTGATTGAATGTTTAAAACTTGCTCTGAGGAGCAGTTTAGGGAGTAGTTTGAGTTTTCAAATTTAATGCAGAAGTATTAGTTTCTATGTCAAAGCAATCATTTATTGAACAAGACGGAACAATTATTGAAGCATTGTCCAACGCGATGTTTCGGGTAGAATTGCAAAACGGTCATGTGATAACGGCCCATATTTCGGGTAAGATGCGCATGCACTACATCAAAATTCTTCCTGGCGACAAAGTTAAGGTTGAAATGTCACCTTATGACCTTAGTAAAGGAAGAATCTCTTTCAGATACAAAAATTAAAAAGTAGAAAAATGAAAGTAAGGGCATCCATTAAGAAACGTAGTGCGGAATGCAAGATTGTAAGCCGTAAGGGACGTCTCTACGTGATAAACAAAAAAAACCCGAAGTTCAAACAACGTCAGGGTTAAAAATGTTAAATTTATAACGATTTTTTAATCAATATAAGATTATGGCTCGAATAGTTGGTGTAGACATACCAAATAACAAGAGAGGCGAAATTGCCTTGACTTATATTTTTGGAATTGGCCGCAGTCGCTCAATTGAAATTCTTGAAAAGGCAGGTGTCAACAAAGACATCAAAGTCAATGAATGGAATGATGATCAATTCAGTGCAATTCGTAAGGTGATTACCGATGGATTTAAAGTTGAGGGTGAACTTCGTTCTGAGAACCAGATGAGCATCAAACGTTTGATGGACATCGGTTGTTATCGTGGAATTCGTCATCGTTTAGGACTTCCGGTTCGCGGACAAAGTACAAAAAACAATGCCCGTACCCGTAAAGGTAAAAAGAAGACAGTTGCAAATAAGAAGAAAGCTACTAAATAAGAATAAGTAGAGATGGCAAAAAAGACTGGAATATCTAAGAAAAGGGTTGTCAATGTAGAGGCTGTCGGACAGGCTCATGTTACTTCCTCTTTTAATAATATTATCATTTCGATGACCAACAACAATGGTGAAGTAATCTCCTGGTCATCAGCCGGGAAAAAAGGCTTCCGTGGCTCGAAGAAAAATACTCCATATGCTGCGCAAACAGCTTCAGAAGAGTGTGCAAAAACAGCTTTTGATCTTGGTTTACGCAAGGTTAAAGTTTATGTAAAAGGACCGGGGAACGGCCGCGAATCTGCTATTCGCGCTATCGCAAATGTTGGTATCCAGGTGACTGAGATCGTCGATGTTACCCCAATGCCTCATAACGGTTGTCGTCCTCCTAAACGTCGTCGTGTCTAATCAGAAGTAAATTAAATTAAAAAACATGGCAAGATACATAGGTCCTAAATCAAAGATTGCTAGAAAATTCGGTGAGCCAATTTATGGTCCGGATAAAGCATTTGAGCACAAAAATTTTCCTCCGGGAATGCACGGCAACAGCAAGCGCCGTAAAAAGGTATCAGAATATGGTACTCAGTTGAAAGAGAAACAAAAGGCGAAATATATGTACGGCGTTTTAGAGCGTCAATTCCGCAATTTGTTCGAAAAAGCGCATTCGCACAAAGGTATCACCGGAACTGTTCTATTGCAGTTATTGGAGAGCCGTTTGGACAATGTGGTTTTCCGTCTTGGAATTTCTCCGAGCCGTGCAGGTGCACGCCAGTTGGTTTCTCATAAACACATTACCGTAAATGGTGAAGTTGTCAATATCCCTTCTTACACTGTTCGTCCGGGTGAAGTGGTTGCCGTACGCGAAAAATCTAAATCATTGGTTGCAATCAATGATTCACTTTCTTCACGTCGTCACAGTAGTTTTTCCTGGTTGGAATGGAATAGCGAGGCGAAATCAGGTAAGTTTTTAAACGTCCCTGAGAGAGAGGAGATTCCTGAAAATATCAAAGAACAGTTAATCGTCGAATTGTATTCGAAATAATTAATATAAGGTTTATGGCAATTTTAGCTTTCCAGAAGCCGGATAAGGTGATCATGATCGAGTCGGATGACAAAGTCGGTAAATTCGAATTTCGTCCTCTAGAACCTGGTTATGGTATTACCATCGGAAATGCATTACGCAGAATTTTGTTGTCATCGTTGGAAGGATTTGCTATCACTACGATTAAAATCGAAGGTGTAGAGCATGAGTTTTCTACCATTCCAGGAGTGATTGAAGATGTCACAGAGATGATTCTTAACTTGAAGCAGATCCGTTTCAAAAAGGTGGTTGAAGATTTTGACAGTGAAAAGGTTACTGTAACGATTTTCGGTCAGAATAAATTCAAGGCAGGTGACATTAACAATTTTATCACTGGCTTTCGTGTTTTGAATACAGATTTGCTTATCTGCAATATGGAAACAGATGTGAAACTTCAAATCGAGATGACTATCGAGAAGGGACGCGGATATGTTCCAGGTGTGGAAAACAAACCAGTAGATGAGGAGTTTGGCGTCATTCCAATCGATTCAATTTTCACACCAATTAAGAATGTGAAATATTCGGTGGAGAACTATCGTGTTGAGCAAAAGACTGACTATGAAAAATTGGTTATCGACATTCACACTGATGGATCAATTCATCCTAAAGATGCATTGAAGGAAGCGGCTAAGATTCTAATCTACCATTTCATGCTGTTTTCTGATGAGAAAATCACTCTCGATTCAGATGAGAAATTTGCCAATGAAGAATTTGACGAGGAAATTCTGCACATGCGTCAATTATTGAAAAATAAACTGGTCGATCTTGATCTGTCTGTACGTGCACTCAATTGCCTTAAGGCCGCTGATGTGGAAACACTTGGAGAGCTGGTTACTTACAACCGGAATGACCTGTTGAAATTCAGAAATTTTGGTAAGAAATCCCTTACAGAACTTGATGATCTATTGGTAAATCTCAATTTGAGTTTTGGAATGGACATCAGTAAGTATAAATTAGACAAGGAATAATTGAAATGAGACATAGAAAAGGTTTTAATCATTTAGGTAGGACCAGCTCACACAGGAAAGCGATGCTTTCCAATATGGCAAACTCACTTTTGCTGCATAAGCGCATTGCAACCACCCTTGCAAAAGCAAAAGAATTGAGAAAGTTTGTTGAACCATTGATTACTCGTGCAAAAGAAGATACTACTCATAACAGACGCGAAGTATTTAGCGATCTGAAAAGTAAAACAGTCGTAACTGAACTTTTCCGTGACATAATCGTAAAAGTTGGTGATCGTCCCGGAGGATATACAAGAATATTGAAGACAGGAAACCGCTTAGGTGATAATGCAGAAATGTGTATCATTGAAATGGTCGACTACAATGAAAATATGTTGTCTACTCCGAAGGCAGATGCTACGAAAAAACGCAGAGCTAGGAAACCTAAGAAAAGCGATGCCCCAATTAAAGAGGCAAAGAAAGAGACAAAAAAGGTGGAAGCAACTTCAGAAGAATCTGCTTCTTAATCTCCGCTAAATATTTTATAAAAAGCAAAAGCCATCCATATCGGATGGCTTTTGCTTTTTATAAAATATTTACCTCCATTGTTAGATAAATATATAAATTGATCCATTTTTTATGTAATTTTCACCTGCTTATTGGAATGTTCTTCAATTTTGACTTTTGGAGCGGTTCTGGTTGTGAGTTCATGGATATAGATAACTAACATAATAATCTCTTTATGGATTACATTAAACAAAAACTTTTGAAGAAAGGTGAAGAAGAGCGCCTTGTCGTTAAACGTTTGATCAGCGAATTTGGAACTACAGTACTTGAATCAGTGAATATCGATCAGGTACTGACGGGAATGAAAGGTATTACTGGTCTGCTGACGGTAACCTCAAAACTCAATCCTAATACAGGTATTACTTATCGCGGATATACCATCCCGGAAATTCAGCAGAAATTACCCAAAGTCAGGCCCGAAGGAGAACCTCTTTCAGAGGGTCTGTTTTATTTGTTTTTGCTAAACGAGATTCCTACCAAAGATGAAGTAGATGCTTTAAGTAAAGAATGGGTGAGACGGAGTGAGCTTCCCGAGCATGTTATGGAGATTATGGATGCTATGCCACTTACCAGTAAGCCAATGACTCAATTTTGCACTGCAATTCTGGCCTTGGCAACTGAATCGAAATTTCAGAAGGCACATCGTGACGGATTACATAAAAATGATTACTGGGATACAACATTTGAAGATGTAATGGATCTGATTGCTCGTCTTCCTGTAGTTGCTGCTTACATCTATCGAAAAAATTTCAAAGATGGAAAGTTTATTCCTCCGGATCCTAACCTTGATTGGGCGGCCAATTTTGCTCACATGATGGGGTATGATAGCGATGAAATATATCGGCTTTTTAGAATGTATATGATGATTCATGCCGACCATGAGGGAGGCAATGTATCTGCCCACGCCACTCACCTTGTTGGCTCAGCACTTAGTAATCCTTACTATTCATATGCAGCCGGAATGCTTGGTCTGGCTGGTCCTTTGCATGGATATGCAAACCAGGAAGTGATAAACTGGATTTATGAAATGCAAGAGGAAATTGGGGCCAGTGAGAATGAAACGGAAGAGAGGGCGAAAATTGAAGCATATGTAAGAAAAACGATCTCATCCGGACAGGTCGTGCCCGGATATGGACATGCCGTTTTGCGGGTAACTGATCCTCGTTTCATTGCACAACAGATATTTGCAGAAAAATATGTGGAAAATGACAGTTTGGTTAATACCGTTAACCATTTATATGATATCGTTCCTCCAATTTTGCAATCACTTGGCAAGATAAAAAATCCTTGGCCGAATGTAGATGCTTTCTCTGGAGCTCTGCTTCAGCATTATGGTATTACTGAACATTTCTTCTATACTGTCATGTTTGGAGTTAGCCGTTCTCTCGGTGTATTGGCTCAATTGGTATGGGATAGGATGTACAATTTGCCATTGGAAAGACCATCCTCAGAAACCCTGGAATTTTTCAAAAATAAGGCTGGGATCTAGATTTTCCCAAATGTATCTGTAATTTGCTCTCATGTCTTACAACGGATTAAATGAATTTGTAGAATTACTTGAGCGAAAAGAAGAGTTAATCAGAATTAGCCAAAAGGTTGATATTGTTCTCGAGATTACAGAGATTGTAGATCGTATTTCTAAAAGTCCCGGAGGGGGGAAGGCTCTTTTGTTCGAAAACAATGGAACGGCCTTCCCTCTTCTCATTAATGCATTTGGCTCAGAATCCAGAATTTGTCTTGCTTTGGGGCATTCTTCCTTGAATGCCATAGGAACAGAAATAGAGGAGCTTTTTAAACAGTTGTCAGGTCCAGCCGGAAACATCATCGATAAATTGAAGCTACTCCCACTACTTTCCAGGATTGCATCCTGGATGCCGAAAAAGAAGTCGGGTAGAGGCAAGTGTCAGGAATTCGTCATGGAACATCCTAACCTGACCCAGTTACCCGTATTAACCTGCTGGCCTGCTGATGGCGGCCCTTTTATCACGCTGCCATGTGTGGTGACTCGCGACCCGGAGACGGGCTCCCGAAACGTTGGAATGTACAGGATGCAGATAGTGGGTCCGGACATAACCGGGATGCATTGGCATAAGCATAAAACAGGTGCAAGGCATTATCAGGAGTACAAAAAATTAGGTCAGAGGATGCCGGTATCAGTTGTACTCGGAGGTGATCCAGCATATACTTATGCGGCAACAGCTCCACTGCCTGATCAGATCGACGAGTATATGCTTGCTGGGTTTCTAAGGAAAAAAAAGGTTGAACTTGTTAAATGTTTGACCAATGATCTTGAAGTTCCGGATGATGCAGATTTTGTTCTGGAAGGTTATGTTGATCCAACAGAAGAGTTGGTTTGGGAAGGACCCTTCGGCGATCATACCGGCTTTTATTCTCTGGCCGAGTGGTATCCAAAATTTCATGTGACCTGTATTACCTATCGCAAAGGCGCAATTTATCCAGCAACAATCGTGGGGATTCCTCCGCAGGAAGATGCCTATATCGGACTTGCCACCGAGAAAATCTTTCTGGCACCTATGAAACTAACCTTAATTCCTGAACTAAAGGATTTATATCTGCCACCTGAAGGTGTTGCGCATAATCTTACTCTGGCGCGGATTGAAAAGGTCTATGCCGGTCAGGCAATAAAGACCATGAATGCCATGTGGGGGGCGGGACAGATGATGTTCAACAAAATCATGGTGGTTACTGACCAGGATAATCCATGGAATGATATGGAAGCATTTGTAAGAAATTTATGCAATACCATAGATCCTGTCCATGATATAATATTCTCTTCAGGCCCCATGGATGTGCTGGATCACTCCTCTTCGAAATTTGCTTATGGTTCCAAAATGGGGATTGATGCAACGACAAAATATCCGGAAGAGATTGGAGTGAAACCTTTGAAAGTCAGGTTTCCCATGTCTCAGGATTTCGAAAACCTAATGCTTGAAATTCCCGTCATTAAGTCGATACAAACTACCCTGATCGATAAGGGAATTTCGATTTTGATTTTGGGATTAGAGAAAGACCAGAGTTTTCAGCCGGCATCATTTACAGAATTGCTTATGAAAGAAAAGGCGGTAGAGGGTGTAAAATTCATTCTTCTCGTTGATGCTGCATTACCTATTCAAAATCTTGATTCAGTCGTTTGGTATGTTACCGGAAACATTGATCCAAGACGGGATTGTAAAATTTATGAAGCAATGCATGCCAATGAAGTTTCCCACGTTGTGGTAGATGGAACACGAAAAACGGTTCAGGCAGATGGTTTTCAGCGTGAGTGGCCAAACCCGGTGGTTTCTTCACTTGAAACAATACACAGAATTGATAAAAGATGGGATGAGCTCGGTCTAGGAGAATTTATCCCATCACCTTCCTTGCTCTATTGCCAATTGAAGAGAGGAGATGGCGCAGTTTCTGAATAGAGTTAAATTTTTGCGAATACAATTATTTATTTAACTTTAGCATAATTCAGTCTAAAGGCTGAAGCTTTGTTTTGTTTATTAATGGAATTTTATCTTATATGAAAACGCTCAAAGGTTCAAGAACCGAACAAAATCTATTAAAAGCATTTGCCGGAGAATCACAAGCGAGAATGCGCTATGACTATTTTGCTAAACAGGCGAAGAAAGAGGGGCTGGAACAGATTGCAGCCATATTTGAGGAGACATCTCTGAATGAACGGTCTCATGCAAAACAGTTCTTTAAATTCCTCGAAGGAGGAATGGTTGAAATCACTGCCTCATATCCTGCTGGAATTGTAGGGTCCACACTAGAGAATTTGAAAGCATCGGCTGATGGAGAAAATGAGGAATGGACAGAATTATATCCTGAATTTGCACGGATTGCTGATGAAGAAGGATATAAGGAAGTTGCAGCAATCTTTAAGATGATTTCGAAAGTAGAAAAGGCGCACGAAGAAAGATACAGAACTTTATATGACAACCTTGAATCAGGAATGGTATTCAAGCGTGGAAATAAAGTTGTATGGAAATGTCTGGTATGCGGATATTTGCATGAAGCTCTCAGTGCTCCTCAGATTTGTCCTATATGTTCACATCCTCAGGCCTATTTTGAAATCCAGGGAAAAAATTATTAATCACCATGACCGATCTTCACCAACTTATTCGCTCATTGCCGAAGGCTGAATTGCACCTGCACATTGAAGGGAGTTTAGAGCCTGAATTAATGTTTCTTTTGTCACAACGTAATGGCGTTCGATTGAAGTATGATTCAGTAGAATCAATACGTGCTGCCTACCAATTTGATAATCTTCAGGATTTTCTGGATTTGTATTACGCTGCGACTTCTGTCCTGTTAAAGGAGCAGGATTTCTATGACCTTACCTGGGCATATCTACTGAAAGCTAAAGATAACAACATTGTTCATGTTGAAATAATGTTTGATCCTCAGGCACATACAAGTAGAGGAGTTCCCTTTAGTTCAGTCATTGGGGGTATCTATCGTGCCTTGACCGATGGTTTTGAAAAGCTGGGGATTACATTCAAGCTGATTCTGTCTTTTTTACGACACCTGAGCCAGGAAGAGGGATTTAAGACATTGGAAGAAGCAATTCCTTACAAGGGATGGATTACCGCAGTAGGCTTAGATTCCTCTGAAAGAAATTTTCCGCCGGATCTTTTTATGGATCTATTCGAGAAGGCTCGGGAAATGGGTTTTCTTACAGTTGCTCACGCCGGGGAAGAGGGTCCGCCTGAATACATTTGGGCGGCACTTGATCTATTAAAAGTATCACGCATTGATCATGGGAACAGTTGCATAGAGGATCCCGATTTGGTTGATGTATTAGGAATTTACGAGATTCCGCTAACCTCTTGTCCTCTTTCCAATCTTAAACTGAAGGTCATTCAAAAGATGGAGGATCAACCAGTGAAGGAGATGATGGATCGAGGAATCAAAGTAACTGTCAATTCAGACGATCCGGCCTACTTCGGGGGATATCTCAATGACAATTACATCGCTGTCGCTGATGCACTGCATCTGACAAAAGATGAAATCGTTCAACTTGTAACAAATTCTTTTGAAGCTTCTTTTATTACCGATGGGGAAAAGAGAGCATTTCTAAAAAAAGTAGAAGAAGTAGCAGTAATTTAATAATTTAAAGAACTTTCCCAAAGTTTTTGCTTCCGGTCAACTGTTAAGAACTTTCCCAAAGTTTTTACTTAAGAGCATATAAATGCTCGTAAATATTGAACTTTGGGAAAGTTGATAGATTATCTGGTCTATGGTTTCGGATATCCATCCATTTGATGCAGGTTCTGACTAATTTCTTCGTTGGATAATTCGTAGTCAGATAACTGCCCGCGCATATATTTGTCATAACCAACCAGATCCATCATCCCGTGTCCGGAGAGGTTGAAAATGATTACTTTTTCTTTGCCCTCTTCTTTGGCCTTTTTCGCTTCACGTATGGTAACAGCGATGGCATGGGTCGTCTCGGGTGCTGGTACTATCCCCTCGGTTTTTGAAAAGAGCATGCCAGCTTCAAAACACTCTGATTGATGAATGGCGATAGGGGTAACATAGCCCGCTCTAACGGCTGCACTTACCAGTGGAGACATTCCGTGGTAACGCAGTCCTCCGGCATGAATTGGAGCTGGAATAAAATTGTGCCCGAGACTGTACATTGGAAGAAGGGGAGTCATTTTGGCTAAATCTCCATGGTCATACATAAAGGTGCCTTTTGTTAAAGTGGGGCAGGAGTAAGGTTCAGCGCCAATGATTTCAATCTCGTCCCCATTTATTTTATCCTGAATAAAAGGAAAGGCAAGGCCTGCAAAATTACTTCCACCTCCGCAACAGCCAATGACGATATCCGGCTTTTTGATACCTACTTTAGCCAGCTGTTTCTTTGCTTCCAGTCCGATGATGGTTTGGTGAAGCATCACATGGTTTAGAACTGAACCCAAACCGTATCTGGTTTCCCCGGTAGGGTCTGTTACAGCAGCTTCTATCGCCTCGGATATAGCAATACCCAGACTTCCCGGGGTATCAGGAAATTCTGCCAATACGGCACGTCCTGCTGCGGTTTCAGTACTAGGACTGGCGACGCATTTTCCGCCCCAGGTATTCATCAAGATCTGACGGAATGGCTTTTGCTCATAGCTGACGCGGACCATATATACTTTGCATTCAATTCCTCCAATCAAGGCACAGGCAAAAGAAAGGGCACTTCCCCACTGACCGGCACCCGTCTCAGTGGTTATTCGTTTAATGCCGAATTGCTTGTTGTACCATGCTTGCGGGACCGCAGTGTTGGGCTTATGACTACCTGCCGGTGAAACACTTTCATTTTTGTAAAATATTTTTGCAGGGGTGCCGAGGGCTTTTTCCAGCTGGAAGGCTCTAATCAGCGGACTGGGTCTCCAGATCTTAAGCATGTCCTGAATTTCTTCAGGGATGGCAATCCATCGGTCGGTGCTTACCTCTTGTTCGATCAGGTTCATTGGGAAGACTGGTGCCAGCATTTCAGGTGAAATTGGTTTGCCATCAGGGCCTAGCGGTGGCAACATGGGAAGATCGGCTGCCAGATTGTACCATTGCTTGGGCATTTCCGATTCGTCGAGATAGATTTTCTTTTGCATCTTTTTTGGTTTTATTGGTTTAATGGAATTTGTGTAAAGGAAAAGGGGAGATGCTGCGTAAACAGACATATCCCCTTTATGGTTGAACTACAGGTATACCGCTTACGCTTCTTCGTTGAAGTCACGCCAAAGCCAATTGCTTCCCCTGTAATTTGTAAGTGTTATCATTGTATTTTTATTAAACTGTCAGCAAAAGTAAAGAACTATTTTAAATCTCAAAATAATTTGTCGAAAATTATTCCAGATTGTAGAATAAATATTAAAAATGGATTTTAAAAAAAAGGTCACCGGTAATGATACCTTGACCTTTTTCACTGTTATAATCTATCTAACCTAAAACTCTGTTATTCAACTTCATGTACCACAATAGAATGGGTAACGGTGATTCCTTTTTTAAGAGTAGCAGAAACGCCGCAATACCGTTCATCCGAAAGTGACACTGCTTTTTCCAACTTGTCCATTGGCAAATCTTTACCCCAGAACTCATAAGTAATGTGCATCGAGGTGTAATGCTTCGGGTGTTCTTCAGTCACTTCACCATCCACTTTGATATTCAAATCAACCAGATCAACTCTCATCTTGGCTAGCATGGAGACGATATCCATTCCGGTACATCCGGCAAGAGCTACCAACATCAGTGCTTTTGGACGAGGTCCGAGATCCTGACCGCCATTGTCTTTGTCAACATCTACGGTCAATTTGTGTCCATAGAGTTCTGTTTCAAAAGCCATTCCTTTTTTCCATGCCAGATTTATTTCCTGTTTCATAATTGAGATTTATGGGATTGAGAAGGATTGCTAAGATTAATATAATTGATGCGATAATTTAGAATCACAACAATCATTTTTTGGTACGAAATGGATCTGAAATTGTTTCAGCTTAGTTGGTTGTCACCTTCAATACATCTTCAATTGCGGTAACAAAACTGGCCTTTGGGAGTGCTCCCTGGGCCATCTGTGGCTGTCCTTCAAGTGGGATAAACAGAAGAGATGGAATACTCTGGATGCCAAACATGCCTGCCAGTTCACGTTCTTCTTCTGTATTCACTTTGTATATATTGAGTTTTGTCCCATAAGTTGCTTGCAGTTCCTCCAGAATAGGAGCAATCATTTTACAAGGGGAACACCAATCAGCATAGAAATCTACAATTGCAGGAGCTTTTCCTTCAAATTTCCAATCTTTGTTTGCCTCAAAATTGAATACCTTTTCTTTAAATGTATCCAGTGTCAAATGTTCAAGTGCCATATCTGTTATTTAATTATTAAGTCATTAACTTGCTACTAGCAATTATTTTGATGCAAAAGTAAATTTGTTTTTCAAATAAAAAAACTTTTTAGTAAATATATTTGCTATTAGCACTAAATGCTTTTGTAAACAGTTGACTTATTTGTAGTTTTGCGGTTGGGAAAGCTGTTGGGCAATAGCTGTTAGCAGTTAACTTTTAGCCTAGCTTTGTGAGCAAATTGGTGAGTATGCGATTTTAATTTAAATTCAAATTGGCTGGTAAATGCCAGTAAGCAATAATAACTAAGAGCTAAAGGCTAACTACTAATGGCTTAAGAATAAATTCTACCATGGGAAAGGGAAGTGAGATTTTGGGATTGGTTTATGAGATGAAGAAGAAATGTGCCGCTATTGATTTGCAATTGATGGAGAGCTTGCATCTATCGCAGTCTGAGTTGCTATTCTTCAGTTCTTTGGAACAGTGCACTGGTATTAGTAGTCCGGAGTTGGCAAAGAATATGGGCTTGTCTCCTTCCCGAATCAGCAGGGTAATCGAGAAACTGGTAGTGAATGGTTTTCTTGACCGAAACATTGACAAAACTGACCGGAGAGCTATCACACTCTGCCTGACTGATGAAGGTAAAAAGATCAGAGGTAAGATAGATAAAAATCGGCAGGAGTGCGAGACACGGCTGTTGAAAGTTTTACAAGAATCTGATGTTGAGAAGTTCCGCGAGATAATTGGTAGAATGATCAAAGAGATGTAATACCTTAGTGGATAATTTAAATTTCAACTTATGCAATCACTATTTTTTATCCCAATGCTCATCGCGCTGGCTCTCTATCTGCCACTTATTGTCTTAACATTTTACTTCATTTATTACCTGGTGAATAAATCCCACAAATTACAAAGGGAACGCAATGATATTTTAAGAGAGCTTATTACAAAGTTGGACAACAAGTAATGTCCAAGATTCTTCCCTTTCTGATGATTTGATTCTGAGTGAGATATTTTAAAGGGAGAGAATCGAAAGTTCGAATTTTAATTCTTAGGATAGAATTTTTTCCGGTATTGAGCTGGGGAATAGCTTGTGACATTTTTGAAGACCCTGGTCAAATGAAATCTATCACAAAATCCTGAGATCCGCGCAATTTCGTCAATGGTCTGATTGGTATGGTGCAACATGATGCTAGTTTTTTGAACCCTTCGTTCTCTGACGAATTGCTGGGGAGGCATTCCAATCTCCTCTTTAAAAAGTCGTGAAAATGAATTAGTGGCCATATTGGCAATAACTGCCAACCTTTTATTAGTAAGCAATTCAGAGATATGATCCTCAATCTCTCTCAATACATTGAGCAATCGCTGGTCGGTCGTCGTTAGGTTCCAATAGGCATCTGATATTTGACTTACGGTAACAATGATGATTTTATAAATCAGCAGACTGGAAGAAACCGAAAATTCGTCGTGGTTTAGTTTCAGGTTAAGCGAAAGTTCTTCAAGGTCACTACGCAGTTCGTCGGTAACTTTAAAGCAGAATAATTCTGGTGAAATAAAATCGAAAGGCATCCCTAGATTGAAATGAATAAATAGATGCAAAACCGCTTTTTTGTGAATCAGAGCTGTTTCATCTGTATCTTGCTCCACCCTGGCGCCTTCCAAATTGTAACCGTAATCCGGCAAGGAATTTTCTGACAACCGGCTAGAAAAGGCAGTGTAAGGAGGGATTAAAATGATCTGATCCGGATTTAGCTCAATTGTTTTTCCAGCAAAAGAGATAACTCCGCCTCTGCTTTTATTCCAGTAAATGCGCCAGTATGGGAAGCTCATGTTCCGGCTTTCCCAATTCACCAGCCACCAGAACCTGCAACACAATAGACGGATATTCAATCCGGAAAATAGCTGTGAAACATTTGACGGATCGCCTCTGTCTGGCACATTGGAGAATTTCATGTGTCTCAGTAATTAATAAGTTCAAACAAATAAGTACACAAAGATATTCAAAATGGTTCGGGAATACTGAAGCTATTTCCTGAATAAAGGGCATTGAAGTAAGGTTCAACTGTACTTCTGGTTTTGGATCAAGTGGAATGAATATTAGAACCATGTTTGAATTGTACATGGTTTTAATATTTTGATCTATAGCAATTGTTTCCATATTAAATTAATTTTGATCTGCCAAATTGTTTAATTATCCGATAAAAGGAAAAATATAAATCAACCACAAAAATGACTACAAACAGATTAATTGGAGAACTACCCAAAGTTGGGATAAGACCGGTAATTGACGGACGATTGCAGGGAGTTCGGGAATCCCTCGAAATTCAAACCATGAACATGGCGAAAGCAGCAGCTCAGCTGATCAGTGAAAACCTGCGTTTTCCCAGCGGTGATAAGATTGAATGCGTGATTGCTGATTCAACCATTGGAGGGGTAGCTGAAGCGGCATTGTGCGCAGAGAAATTTGCGCGTTCGGGCGTTGGCGTTTCCTTGACAGTTTCTCCGTGCTGGTGTTATGGAACGGAAGTGATGGATACCGACCCATTGTTGCCAAAGGCAGTATGGGGTTTCAACGGAACTGAGCGTCCCGGAGCAGTGTATCTTGCAGCTGCATTGGCCGGATATGCACAAAAGGGTTTACCTGCCTTTGGAATTTATGGACGGGATGTGCAGGATAAAAAGGATACTTCCATTCCTGAAGATGTCAAGGAGAAAATTTTGCGTTTTGTCAAGGCCGGTTTGGCGGTGGCACAGATGAAAAATAAATCATATTTGTCACTGGGCGGGATGTCTATGGGAATTGCGGGCTCTTATGTGGATCAGGAATTTCTGCTTGATTATCTTGGAATTCGAACCGAAGTGATAGATATGTCGGAATTGGTTCGCCGTGCTGAAAGAGGCATATACGATCCTGCTGAGTACAAAAAAGCTTTGGCCTGGGTAAAAGCGAACTGCAAAGAGGGGATTGATGGCAATGATCTTGCCAGTCAGGCTTCCAGAGAACGTAAAGACTGGGAATGGGAGATGGTGGTCAAAATGACACTTTCAGCCCGTGATCTGATGGTTGGAAATCTGAAATTGAAAGAATTGGGATTCGGGGAAGAGGCTCTGGGGCACAATGCGATTTTAGGCGGATTCCAGGGACAGCGAGCATGGACCGACCATCTGCCAAACGGGGATTTTATGGAAGCTATTTTGAACTCCTCCTTTGACTGGAATGGAATTCGTCAGGCGTTTGTATTTGCCACGGAAAACGATTCTTTGAATGGTGTCTCTATGTTGTTTGGCCATTTGCTCACCAACACCGCTCAGATATTCTCTGATGTTCGAACATACTGGAGTCCGGACTCTGTTGAACGCGTGACAGGCCGTAAACTTACAGGCAAAGCTGCCGGCGGAATAATTCACCTGATCAATTCAGGTTCTACAACTCTTGATGCTACCGGAAAGCAAAAATACAATGGTGAGTCCACTATGAAGCCATACTGGGAAATATCTGAAGCAGAAGCACAGGCTTGTTTGGATGCGACCGACTGGGCACCTGCTGATTTAGGCTATTTCCGCGGAGGCGGTTACTCTTCTCATTTCAAAACGGAAGGGGAGATGCCAGTTACCATGAGCAGGATCAATCTGGTAAAGGGTATAGGCCCTGTGATGCAAATTGCGGAAGGTTGGACCATTGACCTGCCCGTCGAAGTACATTCCGTTCTTGATATGCGAACCAATCCAACCTGGCCAACAACCTGGTTTGCCCCGCGTACAAATGGCAAAGGTGCCTTTGCTGATGTTTACAGCGTGATGGCCAATTGGGGAGCTAACCATGGGGCAATCAGCTACGGGCATATAGGGGCCGACCTGATCTCATTGGCTGCTATGCTCAGGATTCCGGTCTGTATGCACAATGTTGAGGAGGGAAAGATTTTCCGTCCTGCTTTGTGGAGTGCTTTCGGTATGGACAAAGAGGGAAGCGACTACCGCGCCTGCGATACGTATGGCCCACTTTATGGGAAAATAAGATAATCAACTTAGCGTAAGATAGTTGTAGAGATTTTATTTTGCATGAAAGCCGGAGCATAAAACCTTCGGCTTTTTTGTGACCTTATTTAGATAACTTATCTCCTGAATTCACGTTTAACAGAGCAGTCGTGCATGACTAATAATGACTTAATTTGTTTTGATGGTTTCGAAAGTTTCTGAAATTCAGTCTGTTTTCCCGAAAGAAAGCGTGCTTAAGGATTATTATATAGTCTTCTTAAGTAGACAGCTGAGTATCCTAGGAAGAAAAGAGGTCCATTTGGGCAAGGCTCCGTTTGGAATATTTGGTGATGGAAAGGAGCTGGCACAGGTTGCCTATGTGAAAAGTTATCTGGATGGAGATTGGCGATCGGGTTACTATCGTGATCAGACCTTCATGCTTGCAGCGGGAATGATGACCCCAACTGAATTTTTCTCCCAGCTTTACGGGGATACAAATACCGACAACAATCCGTCAACAGGAGGAAGGAATTTCAATAACCATCATTCAACGGCCAATGTCTCAGCTTCAGGGCAGCTTAAGGATCTGGCATTGATGAAAAACTCTGCGGCTGACCTTTCTCCTACTGCAGGTCAAATTCCCCGGTTGCTGGGCTTGGCACAAGCCTCTAAACTTGTCAGAGATCATCCTGAATTTGCAGCTCACACGGCAGGTAAAATTACAGGGAATGAAGTTGCTTTTGGCTCTATTGGTGAATCAAGTACATCTGAAGGTATGTTTTTTGAAACGATCAATGCTGCCTGCGTCCTTCAGGTTCCGCTGGCTGTCGCTATTTGGGACAATGGATATGGTATTAGTGTTCCCGTTGATTTGCAAACCGCTAAAGGGAGTATATCCAAGGCTTTGAAAGGATTTGAAGCCAATGACAAAGACCCGGGATGTAAAATTTATTCATGCAAAGGGTGGGATTATCCTTGTTTGGTTCGAACATTTGAGGAAGGAATTGCTGTTTGCAGGTCAGAGCATCAACCGGTCATTTTCCACATTGATGAACTAACCCAACCGTTGGGACACTCAACTTCTGGCTCTCACGAGAGATACAAAAGCGCTGAGCGTTTGCAATGGGAAACGGATTATGATCCAATCGTGAAATTCAAGGAATGGATCATTGCAGAGGGATATGCCAGCCTTGAAACATTGACGCTGATCGAGACAGAAGCATCGGATGAGGCCAAGGCAGCCCGTGACCAGGCCTGGATTAAATACCTGGCAGGATTTGAAGAGGAAAGTGCATCATTAAAAGTAGTGGTCGCCTCCATTGCAAACAACAATGAACATTTATCCAATAAAACAGGTGAGTTAAAAGCCTTGCTGAAAGCGGCCTATCCGACCAGAAAAGCATTGATCCGATTTGCAAAGGCACTGCACAGAACAATTGAGGCGGATCCTTCTTTGAATGATGAGGATCAGAAATTGGCTTTATGGATCAAAATTTCGGAGGGGATAGGAGAGCGACTTTTCAGCATTCCCCAGTTAAGAAAATCAGTCAATAGTTCTGGAGATGAGATTGTCAAGGTAGCTTATTCAAAAGATTCTACTTGGGTGACCGGTTCAGAACTTCTGAATCAAAATTTTGACCTTTTGCTCCAAAAATACCCTTTGATGCTCTCTTTCGGTGAGGACACCGGAGTATTGGGTGGAGTCAATCAGGAGACAAAAGGTTTATCGGAAAAATTCGGGCTTCACCGTGTCTTTGATACTGGCATTCGGGAAACTACCATCATCGGACAAGGGATCGGATTGGCGCTTAGGGGTTTTAAGCCCATTGCCGAAATTCAATATCTTGACTATCTGATTTATGCGCTTCCAACGCTGGCAGATGATCTCTCAACTTTGAATTACCGTACTTGCGGCCGGCAGATTGCTCCTCTGATCATCCGTACACGTGGTCATCAATTGCAGGGAATGTGGCATTCCGGATCTCCCATGAGCATGCTACTTGGTTCGATGAGGGGCATTCATATCTGCGTTCCAAGAAACATGACCCAGGCAGCTGGTTTTTACAACATGCTTCTAAAAGGAAATGAACCAGCTTTGGTGATTGAACCATTGAAAGGTTATTACGTACGAGAGAAATTACCTGAAAATATTGGAGAATATTGTGTGCCTCTTGGAGTCCCGGAAATTTTATCAGAAGGAACAGATCTCACATTGGTTACCTATGGCTGGAATGTGACGATTGCTCTTGAGGCATCTGCTATTCTTATGTCTATGGGCATTTCTGTCGAATTGGTCGATATTCAGACTCTAGCTCCATTTGACACAGACCATCTGATAACCCGATCTCTTATGAAGACCAACCGGCTTGTTTTGCTAGATGAAGATGTTCCTGGAGGAGGGACAGGATACATGCTTCAAAAGATTTTGGAACAGGAGGAAGCCTTTTATGCTTTGGATGCACAGCCTCTTGTCATTTCCGCGATGGATCACCGGGGAGCCTATGGCACGGATGGGGAATATTTTTCCAAACCGAATGTTGATTCGATAGTGGATGCTATTTATGCAAAGATAAAAGTAGATTGACTTATGTTCTAGCTGACGACTTTCTGACCACCAGCTGAGTTTGAAGCACAACTGTTTCTGCAAAACCAGGATCATCTTTCTTTTTAAAAAATAGCTCTGCTGCCTTGATCCCGATTTCATGAGTCGGATGCATAATCGACGTAAGTTGAGGTGAGACGAAAGAAGCATGGAATTCATCAGCAAAGCCTACCACGCCGAACTCTTCGGGGATCCCAATCCCTCTCGCTTTCAGCTCTTTCATCACTGCATAGATCATCATGTCATTGATGCCAAAAATAGCATCTGGAGGGTCAGGTAATGCAAGCAAACCTGTGATAATTTGAACGGCTTCACTTATAAGCATATTGCTGGAGCACAGCAGACTTGGATCATATTTACGCCCCAATTTTTTTAACCCGGAAAGGTATCCTATCTCTCTTTCGCGTGAGATGTTCAGATGTGCCGGTCCTGAAATAAATGCGATTCGTTTGTATTTCTGTTCGTGAAGGTGGAATATAATTTGCTCAATGGCATCCTGGTTGTCAATAATGACGCAAGGAACAGTTTCTGAGAGGCAGACCCGATCAAAAAAAACGAGAGGAATTTCATTTTGTATCAGATGAAGGAAATGGTCAAACTTATTAGTTTCCTTACTTAAACACACAATCATGCCATCGACCCTGGCTTTCAATAAATTGGATACCGATTCTATTTCCTTTTCCATGCTTTCATATGAAGAGGAAAGCAAGATAAAATAGCCTTTGCTTTTCGCATATTCTTCAATCCCTGAAATGATGGAAGAATAGAAATGTGTGACCAGATCAGGAACAATCACTCCGATCATTCGGGTTTCCTGTCGCAGCAAGCCCATGGCAAGCGGATTTGGAGTATAATTTCTGACCATGGCAAGCTCCTGAACCTTTCTAGTAAGGTCAGGACTTATATCAGGATGGTTTTTCAAAGCTCTGGAAACTGTTGAGATAGAGATATTCAATTCTGATGCCAGATCTTTCAGGGATAGATGCCTTTTGGCCATAAGCAGAGAGATAATGCAAAGGATGAAATTACAAAACTAAAGCGAAAAGTCTTTTGACAAAAATAATCGGATTTAAAACATGTTCCACAACATTTTTTCTCTACCGCAAAGCTTTGCAAGAGCAAAATCATTTGGCAAAATGAATTAGTTTGATGACTTTTGAAAGGGTTATTTTTTTAGCATTAGAAGAAGGAGAAACATAATCACAACTAATTAAAATTCAAACCATGTCTATCAAACACAAACTAACTACCAGGGAATTTCTTGTTCCATTTATTCTGATCACTTTCCTGTTTTTCCTTTGGGGATTAGCACACGGAATGGTTGACACTTTGGACAAACATTTTCAGCAAATTTTAAATCTCAAAAAGTCAGAGTCAAGTCTTATTCAATTTGCTCTTTACGGAGCTTATTTTGGCATGGCATTACCCGCCGGGCTATTTATGCGCCGCTTTGGATATAAGAAAGGGATAATCCTTGGGTTGACCCTTTTTGGTACGGGTGCATTGCTTATTGCCGGTACCACCTCATTTGAATCGTTTTGGATTTTTCTGACATGTCTTTTTATACTTGGTTGTGGATTAGCAACATTAGAGACAGCCGCTAACCCTTATACAACAAAACTTGGACCTAAGGATTCAGCTGCAAGGCGTATCAATTTTTCGCAATCTTTCAATGGATTGGCCTGGGTGATTGGTCCGTTGATTGGCTTATATATTTATGGAAATCAAAGCATGGTAAAGGGGGAGAAACTTGCTTCATTAATTTGGCCTATGGCCATCATCGGGTTGGTAGTGCTGATTGTAGCATTGATTTTCATTAGGCTCCAACTCCCCGAAATTTCGGAGGAGGAGGCTGGACATGCAGTCGTTGAGCTAGATAAAGAAGAGAGCGATTTTCTGGAAAAACCACTTATAAAAAAGCCTCATTTTGTGATGGGTGTCGCAGCTCAGTTTTGTTATGTGGCAGCGCAAACCGGAATTTTCAGCTATCTAATAAATTTCGTAACTGATGAAACCCAGTATCCACGTTTTGATGTTAAAAATGGTCCATATTTCCTGTCAATCGGTTTTGCCTTGTTTATGGTTGGTCGGATGTCGGGGAGTTACCTGATGGGTTATTTTAGACCTAGCAGAATTTTGGCATTATATTCAACACTTTGCGTGTTGCTTCTTCCAATTGTAAGCTTGAATTTTGGCTGGATCTCTCTTATTTCGCTCTATGCCATTTTCTTTTTTATGTCTATCATGTTTCCTACCATTTTCGCTTTGGGGATTAGAGATTTGGGTCCCCAAACAAAAAAAGCAGCCTCTTTTATTGTGATGGCCATTGTTGGCGGTGCCTTATTTCCTCCATTAATGGGTTATATTTCTGATCATTACACAATGTCTATTGGATTCTTTACACCTATCCCATTGTTCGTTTTCATTTTGTATTATGCCTTAAGAGGACACGAGGTTAAGTAATTTAAATATTTGAATGAGTAACGGTGTACCATTAATGACTCAAAAAGAGTTTGGGAAGACCGGAATAAAAGTCCCATGCATTATTTACGGCACAAGTTTTTTGGGGAACCTCTATAAGGAATTGTCTGATGAGGTGAAGCTGCACTTAATGCAACAGTGGTTTTCGGTTTCCGTTTCGACTCCAATGATTGACTGCGCTGGTAAATATGGGGCAGGCTTGGCTCTTGAAGTAATTGGTGAGGGTTTGAAGAGGCTTCGTGTGAACAAAGATGACATCCTTATAAGTAACAAATTGGGATGGTATAGAGTCCCTTTAAGCACAGTAGAGCCTACTTTTGAACCTGGCGTATGGGTTAACCTTAAATTTGATGCCATTCAAAAAATAAGCTATACTGGAATATTGGAGTGTTGGGAGCAGGGGTGTGAATTGCTAGGTGGTTATTATAAGCCTCAGGTTATTTCAGTGCATGATCCGGATGAGTATCTTTTTGCCGCAACTGATCCCGATGATCGAGACAAACGATTGCAGGATATATTGGGGGCATACATGGCATTGTTTGAACTGAAGGATAAAGGAGAAGTAAAAGCAGTCGGAATTGGGGCGAAGGACTGGCTAATAATTCGTGAATTGTATTCGTTTATTCCGTTTGATTGGGTGATGTTTGCGAACAAACTGACCATTTATCATCATCCGCCTGAAATCATTGAATTCATTGAAAGACTTTATTTGGACGGTGTTGGAATTATCAATTCGGCCATATTTAATGCTGGATTTCTTACTGGAGGGGATTATTTCGACTATCGGAAAATTGATCTCCTTTCACCGGATGACCAAAAATTATTGCATTGGAGAAATCAATTCTTTGCTGTCTGTGAAAAATTTTCTATTTCGCCCGGTGATGCTTGTTTGAAGTTTGCAATTGCAATGCCGCAAGTGAGCGCAGTTGCCCTCAATCCAAGTAAGCCATCACGTGTAAACAGAAATACAGAGGTGATTGCCAGTGATTTGCCGGAGGGATTTTGGAAAGAGATGAAAGCTCAAAGATTGGTGGGTGAGCATTTCCTATACGTGTAAAAGAGGATTAAAAAAAAATATTTACAAATGAAATGCCCATGAGAATATGTTCACACCAACCGAGAATGAATATCTGGGTATTCCATGTGACAACTAAAAAACAAATTATATACACATGAATGTATTTAAAATGTTCGCCAAACTGAAAATAAATAGCCTCCTATTTATTGTTTTGATTTTAGCAAATGTCCATGTGGTTTGCGCTCAAAGCCAGCAAATGATGTTTGGTGATTCAGTTAGAACGGGTGTTCCCTTTTCCAAGGATCCTTATGTTATCAGGTTTCAGCATCGTTTTTTGATGTATTACTCAGTGCCTGCATTCAAGGATCAGTCTGGAAATTCTTTTGGTTGGGGAATTGGAATCGCAGAGAGCAATGACCTCATCCATTGGAAAAGGATTGGTGAAGTTAACAGGGACCCGCGAGCAATATACGAATCCAAGGGAATGTGTGCCCCTTGCCTTTTGGTGCAAGGCAACAAAATTCATCTCTTTTACCAAACTTACGGCAACGGGAAGATGGATGCAATTTGTCATGCATGGTCGACGGATGGACTGTTTTTTACACGAAACCAAACCAATCCGATCTTCAGACCTGATGGTTCCTGGAATTGTGGCAGGGCAATAGATGCGGAGGTAATCAGGTTTAAGGGGAAGTATTTTCTCTATTATGCGACCCGCGATGCGGCCTACAAAATCCAGATGCAAGGAGTTGCTATGGCTCCGGGAAGTACTCATTTTGACAGAAAAGATTGGACGAATTTATCTAAAGAAGGGCCGATGTTGAAACCGGAGTTACCATGGGAGCAAGATTGTATTGAGGGAGCATCAATCATTAATAAAAAAGGTCAGCTCTACCTTTTTTATGCCGGAGCCTACAACAATGCACCCCAGCAAATTGGAGTTGCAAAAAGCAATGACGGGATCCATTGGGAGCGTTTATTCAAGGAGCCATTTCTTCCAAATGGGAAAGCTGGTGATTGGAATTCCAGTGAATCCGGACATCCCCATATTTTCGCCAATCCGGCTGGGGAAGATTACCTCTTTTTTCAGGGAAACAAGACCATTGGGAAAGACTGGATTATTTCCAATGTGAAGATAGGATGGAGGAAAGGATTCCCATTTCTTAATACCCGAAATAGTGAATTGGATGATAGCCAAAAGCTAAAGAATTAATTACTAATTGAAAAAAATTATGAAACGTAGGGAAGTTCTGAAATCTACCTCAGCAATAGCTATTTCTTCCTTTATTCCCGGATGGGCTGGCGCAATTCCTGCAACAAAGCCATTGCCTTCAATTGGAGTTTCTGAAAATAATTCTGCTATTCCGCGCTTCGGTGATGGTCGGGACTGGTTTTTTGAAAAGCGCTATGGCATGTTTGTTCACTGGGGATTGTATTCCATACCTGGTTGGCATGAGCAACACCAATGGCGGGGAAGAGTTCCAAGAGCCGAATATATCAAACTGGCAAATCAATGGAATCCCATAAAATTTAATCCGGAGGAGTGGCTCGATTTAATGGAAGAAGCCGGAATGAAATACATTACACTCACCACCAAGCACCATGATGGGTTCTGTTTGTGGGATACCAAACAAACCGGTTTCAATACCATGAATACACCTTACAAAAAGGATGTGATCGGTCAATTGGCTGATGCTTGTCACAAGAGGAAAATGCCACTTTGCCTCTATTACTCCATTGCCGATTGGAACCAGCCCAACTATCCGAATCAGGGGCGTCATCATGAACTGCCTCCTCAGCCGCAGGATTCGCCCGACTGGGACAAATACATGCTTTTTCTGAAGGAGCAAGTTCGAGAGCTTTGCTCTAATTACGGGGAGATCCATGGTTTTTGGTGGGATATGAATGTGCCAGTTTTCAAAGATATTTCCATCAACAACATGATCAGGAAATTGCAGCCTAAAGCGGTGATCAACAACCGTGGCTTTGATGAGGGTGATTTTGGAACGCCAGAACGTGATTTTGACAATCCGGCTACGGAAGCCAAAGGTTTTGACAAACCGGTTGAAGCTTGCCAATCCGTGGGCATCGAGAGCTGGGGATTCAAGAAGGATGAAGATTACTACACAGATCGTCACCTGATCAGCAGCATCGACAAGTACCTTGCCAGGGATGCGAATTATCTGCTTAATGTTGGACCTACCGGGGAAGGTCTTATTCCGGAAGAATCGGCTGCAATCTTAAGACGAATCGGAAAGTGGAAGAAATTGGTGGATGAGTCGTTTGATAATGTCCGAACAGATTCGGCCTTGTTAGCTATTCCGGGAATTTTTGTCACAAAAAATAAACAAACCATATACGTTCACCTGAATAAGCCAACAGTTGGAAATGGAGTTAAGCTTAAGCCTATCAATGTGTTTCCGACCAAGGCAACCTTGTTAAATACAGGTAAAAAAATTGATTGCGCTGTGAATTTATGTCCAAGCGATCATGCTTCACAGCAGCCTTATCTCCGATTGCGGAATTTGCCTGTCAACGAGTTATCCAATACTGTTCTTGTGGCGAAGTTAGAATTTGACAGGCCGTTGGAGGAAATTACCATTTCAACGGTATTAAAGACCAACATTGAATTGATTAAGTGAAAGAAGAAATTTGAAGAATTGAATAATAGGAAATTGTGGTAATTTAAAGCTTACCCAATTTATGACAATTAAATTGAATAATTATATCCAGCTTAAAATGAAAAAGAAAATCCATCCATTAATGAGTTCGGCCATACTGGTCCTGGTCATTAGCATGTTATTAATCAACAGGTTGCAGGCTCAGAAATTTGAGCCTACACTAGAATCGTTCAAACAATACACGTACCCGGAGTGGTTTCGTGATGCCAAATTTGGCATTTGGGCTCATTGGGGTCCACAGGCGGTACCACGCCAAGGTGACTGGTATGCGCGAAAAATGTATGAATCCGACATCAAGGACCGAAAAACCAACCTGCCTACCGGGAAGCCCAGTAAGGAATATTTGTACCATGTTGAGCATTATGGTCACCCTTCTACCTTCGGTTACAAAGAGATCATCGGATTGTGGAAAGCTGAGCGTTGGGATCCTGATCAACTTATGAAGCTGTACAAAAAAGTGGGAGCCAAATACTTTGTCAGCATGGGAACCCATCATGATAATTTTTTCCTCTGGAATTCGAAAATTCACAAATGGAATGCGGTAAATATGGGACCAAAAAAGGATGTGCTTGGGTTATGGCAAAAAGCCGCTAAAAATGAAGGTCTTCGTTTTGGCGTGTCCGAACACCTTGGTGCCAGTTATACCTGGTTTCAGCCGAGTCACGGGTCTGATCCGAATGGTCCGAAAGCAGGCGCTCCTTACGATGGAGCAAATCCTGAATTCCAGGATCTTTACCATCCCAAAACTGCGGCTGATGACTTTGATTGGTTAACTAAAAATCTTGAAAATCAGAAAGACTGGCTGGCAAACATTTCTGAATTGATCGACTTGTATCATCCTGACCTTCTTTATTCGGACAGTGAACTCCCTTTCGGCGATGTTGGCAGAACGATGCTGGCACACTATTACAATCAGGATATTGCTCAAAACAAAGGCAAGCTTGACGCTGTTTACACCTGCAAATTGCGGGCTTCGGAAGGTCGCTGGGTACAAGATCTCGAGCGGGGGGCAATGGATTCAATCAGTCCTTATCCTTGGCAGACAGATACTTCCATTGGCGACTGGTACTATCGTACCGGACAGAAATACATGACCGGAGTCCAGGTTATTCAGATGCTGGTAGATATTGTCAGTAAAAATGGCAACCTGTTGCTAAATGTCGTGCAAACTCCGGAAGGCGATTTAGAGCCGGATGTTTTGGCTATTCTGGATGTGATTGCCAAATGGACCCCTGTTAATGGTGAGGCAATTTATGGCACGCGTCCCTGGAAAATATACGGAGAAGGTCCGACGACACAAAAAAATCAGGAAAAGGGAAGATTTGGCGGAGTGAAGGATGTCAGGCCTTATGAATCGACCGATATCCGCTTTACACAGAAGGGAAATACTTTGTATGCTTTCTGTATGAAGAATCCTGTTAGCGATGTAAAAATTACTTCATTGGGAAAAAATTCGAAAATTTCGGGACAGAAGGTCAAATCAGTCTCAATCCTGGGTTCTGACGAAAAAATTAAATGGGACCAGGCAGACGATGCTCTGGTTATCACTAAGCCTGTTAAACTCCCCGATTGGGAAGTTGTGACATTTAAGGTTGAATTCAAGAAATAGCAATTTGGTACAAAGATAAAACGGTTTCAGTTTTTAACTGAAACCGTTTTATCTTTGTACCAAATTATAATTTATGCTTGAAACTTTATTGCAGCACCGTACCATTCGAAAATATACAAATGAGGATATTACAGATGAACTGCTGAACAAGATTCTTGAAGCAGGGTGCCGGGCATCCACTACCGGGAATATGCAGGTATACAGCATTGTTATGAACCGCGATCCGGCTATGAAAAAGCACCTGGCAGGTTGCCATTTTAATCAGCCGATGGTAGAAATGGCTCCGGTGGTTCTTACTTTTTGTGCCGATTTCAACAGATTTAATCTGTGGTGTAAGCAAAACCACGCCCGTCCAGGGTACGACAATTTTCTCTCATTCTTTACAGCGGCTATTGATGCGCTGCTTGTGGCACAAAACGTTTGTGTGGCTGCTGAAAGTGTTGGACTAGGCATTTGTTATCTGGGAACAACCACTTATCTGGCCGGAAAGATCATTGACATTCTTCAGCTTCCAAAAGGCGTTGTTCCTGTTACAACAGTTACAATTGGCTGGCCGGATGAAAATCCTTCCCAGATTGACAGGTTACCGCTGGCAGCTGTGCTGCACAAGGAAACTTACAACGGGTATTCCTCAGATGATATTGTAAAAATGTATGCAGCCAAAGAGGCCATGCCTGAGAATAGAGAATATGTTGAAGAAAACAATAAAGAATCCCTCGCCCAGGTCTTCACTGACATACGATACAAAAAAGCCGACAATGAGCTCTTTTCCGGGATGCTTTTGCAAGTTTTACAGCAACAGGGCTTTATGAATCAGAATCCATGATGTCAAAGAAAATTCAATTCAAGGTAGCACCAGGTTATGAGGTCCTGGGAAATTGGGTTAAGAACCTGCCTGAATACTTTGGTGCAAACGGAACCACAATCTACAAAGACCGCAATGAGGTGAAGATTTTCGAAGAATTTGGCTTCAAAGTAAATGTCAAATCTTTTAAGGTCCCTATATTAATAAACCAATATATTTATGTTTACCTAAGAGGATCAAAAGCTGCGAGATCATATCAGAATGCCTTGCGGTTTATGGCCGTTGGAGCATCGACACCTGCACCAGTAGCTTATGTCGAATGTCTGTCGATGGGAAAGCTAAAGGAAAGCTTTTATGTCTCCCTAAATTTTGAACATGGGTTTACACTTTGGGATGTGTTTCTCAACAATGATCCGGACAAGGAAAATATTATAAAACAATGGGTACACTTTACCTGGTCACGGCTACATAGAAATGGTATTTATCACCTCGATTATTCGCCGGGAAATACCTTGATCAGGAAGGAGGCAAATGAATACCATTTTTCAATTGTTGATCTTAACCGGATGAAATTTATTCCGGTAGACTTTGAAAAGGGCATTCAAAATTTTAGTCAGCTGGATACTGATGAAGAAACACTTAGTCTAATAGCCAGAGAATACGCCTTTTTATGCGGAAGGTCTGCTGAAAAGGCAGTTAAACTCTTGCTAAAATTTGATAAAGACAACAAAGACTATCGCCGGCGTAAAGGCAATATTAAATCGTGGTTTAGAGGAAAGAAAGGATAACTATATCCTTTATCCTTTTATTCATTTCTCGGTTTAGGATTCAAAACATTCAGTGTTACCAGTCTTTTGTAAAGTTCTGTTGCCTTAATCAGTTCCATGCAGCTTGGGGTGGGATAGATACAAGGTTTTCCTCCAAAGACAGAGCAAGGGCGACAAGTAAGAAATCCTTCAGGTGGTTGAATCTGATATTCGACCGGCTGTCCGATGGCGGAGAAACCAAATCCCGGATGAGTCCCTCCCCAAATTGAAATGGTTTTAACACCTGAAAGTGAGGCAAGGTGCATATTGGATGAGTCCATTGCAATCATCAAATCAAGCATTCGAATCATAGCGATTTCTTCTGAAAGTGTGAATTTCCCTGCCACGAGGTGGACATTTTCGCTGTGCTGCTCGAGTTTTTTCAGCAGTTTGAGCTCTTTTTCACCTCCGCCAAAAAGGAAAAAGACTGCTTTATGGTTTTTGTTTATCAGGGTGATCAATTCTTTGAAATTTTCCAATCCCCAAATCTTTGGCGCATTATTGGCAAAAGGGGATAGCCCAATTTTTAAGGTATCCTTTTCAGGGATCTTTCCCAACAGATAGCTTCTGGAACTCTGAAAGGCCTCTGTTGAATAGTCAATATAGGGAGCTTTGCCAATTTGAACCGGAATCCCGGCTTTTAAAAATGTGTCGGCGTATCTTTGGGTAGTATGCTGTAAGGTTTTAATTTTTTTTGTACGGATCATTCTGTTTTTTTCGGCCCTGCCTTTATCGATAGTAAAGACCGGAGTTCCACTCATCCTAAAGAAGAAAGTGACCATTTTCGTTCTCAGAACGGAATGAAGGTCTATTATACTTTCAAAAGGACCCATCTTTTTCAGATCGCGGAACAGTCGATAAAGTCCCTTTAGCCCTTTGTGTCTTTCTTCAAGACTTGGAAAATAGAGCTTTAGCCGTGGAATTCCGAAAAAAAATGGGGCAAAAAATGGCCTTGTTATCAGCGTGATATGCAGTTCGCTGTTTGTTTCGATGACCTTGCGGATCACCGGAACAGTAAGCGCTACATCGCCCATGGCTGAAAGTCTGAAAACAAGTATCTTCTTCATTTACAAGTGCCTAAAGTACTTAAAGTGCCTAAAGTGCCTAAAGTTGAAATTCGCCGATTTGCCAAGTACTTTAAATACTCTAGGCACTTTTTATTTGTATTCTTCGTAGCTCTTTTCTTCAAAGAGTTTGGAGCCAGTAATCTCGTTGATTTTGCGCTTTATCTCCGAACGATCATCATTAATGAAATAAACCGAGCGTGCAGTTTGGATAAAATCATCTCCAAAATCTTTCGCCCTTTCAAGGTCGCGTATGTGGTCTTCGATCACCCATAGCCTGCTATTAATTTCATACAATTGGCGATAGAGTGGATGGCTCTTGTCCATGATGGTGCTCATGGCCTGACTTACAACTTCATATTCGTTTCTAATATTGGCCTGCTTTGAGGGGTCCGTTATTTTCCCCAGTTTGATCTCGATAATCGTGAGTTTATCAGCAATCTCTCCATTGGACACTTCTAGCTTCATGTTCTGTTTTTTCGCAAAAGTACTATTTTAATCTTTCTTTAATTGTTGGATAACGTTCACAGATTTCTGAACACATCTCTGGCTGAACCCTGAGCCGTAGGCATAATCAGTACATCATCAATGTTAACATGAGCAGGCCTTGTAACAAGAAAAAGGATGGTCTCAGCAATATCTATTGGCGACAAAGGAGTAAGACCTTTGTAAACACTTTTTGCCCGTTCGTCATCTCCCTTGAACCGAACATTGGAAAATTCTGTATCCACCATGCCAGGGGCAATGGTTCCAACTTTAACTCCGTAAGGTAAAAGTTCAATACGCATGGCATGTGATATGGCCTGAACCGCATGCTTTGTACCGCAATATACAGCTCCCATCGGATAAGCCTCTTTGCCGGCAAGTGAGGAAATATTAATTATATGCCCGGATTTCCTTTCCTTCAACCAAGGAGTTACTGTTCTGGTCACATAAAGCAAACCTTTTATGTTGGTGTCAATCATCCTTTCCCAATCCTCGATTTCGCCATTATCAACTGTATCCATCCCGACAGCCAGTCCGGCGTTGTTAATCAGCACATCAATAGCCTTCCAATTTAAAGGAAGGGATTCAAGGGCCAACTGAACCTTTTCCAGTTTTGTAACATCAAAACATAGAAGGAGACATTTGATCTTATATTTGGAAGATAATTCACGCTCGAGTTCAACCAGGCGTTTGTTACGCCTTCCTGTTAAAATAAGATCAAAGCCGTTGGCAGCAAGGAGATGTGAAGTAGCGGCACCAATTCCTGAAGTTGCGCCTGTGATAAGAGCAATCTTTGACATATAGCATTAATTTAGGAAGCTAAAGTAGGAAAAATGGATTGCTTTACAGAGGTAAAAAGAGAAAATAATTCATGTGAGTGGTTCTGAAGTCGCAGGGGTGTCTATTTCGTTGAAAGAATTATCTTTGTCATAAAAACATACAGATTATGAGCGATAATAGCCCAAAACCATTTAGTATTGATCAGATTCCAGTACCTGAAGATGTGCAAAGTGTCATCTATTCGATGCTTGCAATCCCTCATCTTTCACCTGTCAATATTTTTAACGAGTTTGCTGCCCCGGATCTCGATCCTTCGCAGATGGGCAATGACAACATGGATGATTCCGGGATTTTTCAATTGGATGATGAGGAACAATTTTATTCTCTTACTATTTATGCGGATCACAGACGTTTAGCGGTAGACCCATTTGCGGCAGCCCAAATTCTGGTAGCCAAAGCTGTCAGGAGATTGGTCTGTTACGGTGCCGTTCCTGTGTCGATAAGTAGTTTTATGAACCATGTTGAGTTTGCCAATCCCATCGCTCAGGAAATGGTAATGGCTGCCAGACTTGGGCTTGACGCAGCTGCCAAAAGCTTCAATTTAAAATTCTCCCAGAGAAAATTACATTATGATTATTCCGGAGATAGTGGCTTTGTCCCGCCAACACTCATCATCAGCCTTTTCGGAAAACTGAAGACCAGAGATCAATTGTTGTTGCCTAAATTTAGGAAGAAGGGTGACAATCTCCTTCTGGTTGGCCGTTCATACAACGATATCAATGCATCTGAATACCTAGATTTTTACCATGAGGTAAAAGAATGGCCACTGATGAAATTTAGTCTGGCGACGGAAAGCCGTCTTACTGAAGTCATGAAGGAAGTCATTACCAAAGATCTCGTTATTTCTGCTTCTCCTGTTGGAATTGGGGGTCTGTTCTTTACGTTGTTGCGAAACGCTCTTCCGAATGATCTTGGATTTGATATTACCACGGATGGTGAAATCAGGACGGACGCATTCTTGTTTGGGGAGTCGATGGGACGATTCGTCGTGTCTGTTTCGAAAGAGAAAGAGGATGAGTTTGTCGATTATCTTTTCGACAGGAAGATTCCCGTGATGACACTTGGCCATGTCACAAAGGGAGAGATCAGGATCGATGATCAGTCGCTGGGATTTGTGGATAAAGGGATGATAAGTGAAATATTAGACGACCTTGATGAGTGAAATAAAACCCTACCGGGATTCATCTGCCGGGAAAAAGGAGCAAGTAGCCACCATGTTCGATCGTATTGCTCCCAAATACGATTTTTTAAACCATACTCTTTCATTCGGTATAGACAAAATATGGCGGAGGAAAGCCATTCGGCTGGTGTCAAAATACTCCCCCGAATCAATTCTTGATGTAGCCACGGGAACAGGTGATTTTGCCATAGCTGCTCTAAAATCAGGAGCCAAAAAAATCACGGGTATAGATATTTCAAAAGAAATGGTGGCCATTGGGTTGGACAAGGTCAAAAAATTGGGACTGGAAGAAAGAATTGTTCTTATGACAGGCGATTCAGAAGCCATCCAATTTCCGGACCAAAGTTTTGATGCAGCGACTGTGGCTTTTGGCGTAAGGAACTTTGAAAACCTTGCAGGTGGATTGGAAGAACTTTTCAGGGTACTGAAAAAAGGCGGCATCCTCTGTGTGCTGGAATTTTCAAAACCAAGAAATCCACTGGTTCGATTTGGGTATAATTTTTACTCAAACAACCTGATGCCCTGGCTGGGAAGAAAAATATCCGGCGATCCTGCTGCTTATACCTATTTACCAGAATCCGTTCAAGGATTCCCCGACGGAGAAAATTTCATTACTTTTATGCAGAAATCCGGATTTGAAAAGATCCGCGAATATCGGCTGACATTTGGTATCGCATCAATTTATATTGGAGAAAAAGTATAAAAAAGCAGTTACATTTGTAACTCAATTCATTGAAAAGCGTTACAATTAAAGCTTGAATTCAAAGACAATTTGGAGAAATGAGAGTTCGTGGAAGGTTAATTTTGTTGGGGTTGTTGCTTCTTTTTTCGGGAGTAGCCAGTCCTTTGCTTGCTCAGTTGACCAGAGACGAAAATCTCTCACGATTTGATGACCGAATCCTGCATTTCGGTTTCTTATTGGGCATCAATACCATGGATTACCGGATGACTCACTACGCCAATGTGTTGGATAATCCGGTTTTTGCAGGGAATGAACCTTTGGCTGCACTTGGTGAAGCGTATTATAAGGGCGTTCATTCTTACAGGGTTGAAACTAATCTAAAACCGGGTTTTACAGTAGGTGGAGTTATTAACCTAAGGCTAAATAGGGTGATTGATCTTCGATTCACACCTGGTATGTCTTTGGGATCTCGAGAGCTGATGTTCACTTCAAACATTGATCAGTTTATTGGTAAAATTGAGACTAACAATGCCCTTTATCCTGGTCTTACCAAAGAAAGATACCTTACTACTCCATCAGCATACATTGACTTTCCGATAGGATTTAGATACAAAGGTTTTAGAGACGGGAACCTTCGACCATACATTTATGGCGGTGTTGCCTATCGACGGGATCTTGAGAGTAAACGAATATCCGAAACGGTTGTTCATCTTAACAGAAATGGTTATTATGCCGAAGTCGCCTTTGGACTGGATACCTATTTCCCATTTTTCAGGTTCACCGGAGAATTTAAGTTTTCTTATGGACTTAACAACCTGATCAGGCATGATGCCGATTTAACTTCCTCTATACCGTCCCCTTATTACGGTTATGTTCTGGAAAAGTTGAATTCCAATATTTTTACATTGATCTTCTATTTTGAATAGTCTACTACTATAACTCTATTTTGAAAAAAGAACTTAATCTGTCTGTCTCACCCGTTGAGGCAGGAGAGCCTGACAGGCTTAAAAATGTAGTTTCAGGAGTACTAAAATTAGACAAGGACCGAATATTTCAGATTGTTGTGGTTCGCCATTCAATCGATGCAAGAAATTCGCGTGTCCGTATCAATCTTTCCCTGGAGGTATACATAGATGAAAGGCCAGAGAAGGCAAATAAGCCTCATTTCAATTATCCATTCGTTGGCAATAAAAAACCTGTGGTCATAATTGGCGCAGGACCTGCCGGGCTATTTGCCGCCTTGCATCTGATTGAACTTGGATTCAAACCGATTATTCTTGAACGTGGAAAGCCGGTAAGCGAGCGGAAAAAGGATATTGCTGCCATTCATGGTGAGCATGTGATTGATCCTGACTCAAACTATGGCTATGGAGAAGGTGGTGCAGGGACTTTCTCGGACGGAAAACTTTATACCAGGTCCAAAAAGAGGGGAGACGTCCGGAAAATTCTGGAAGTATTGAATTCCCACGGTGCACAGGATGAGATATTGGTGGAAGCACATCCGCATATTGGAACCAACGTTTTGCCAAAAGTGATAGGTTCCATCCGTGAGACAATTGAACGTTCAGGCGGAGAATATCATTTTAATTCCCGGGTGACAGATTTGATCCTTGAAAAGGACCGGATTAAAGGGATTGTTCTCCAAAATGGAGATCGGGTTGAAGGCATTGCCGTCGTTCTTGCAACTGGTCATTCGGCCCGAGACATTTACTATTTGTTGCAAAGAAACAAGATTGACTTAGAGGCGAAGAGTTTTGCTGTTGGAGTTCGTCTTGAGCACCCACAGGAATTGATCGACAAGATCCAGTACCATGGAACCAACAGAGGAAAATATCTCCCTCCGGCCGCTTATACAATGGTTGAGCAAGTTATGGACCGAGGCGTATATTCTTTCTGTATGTGCCCGGGAGGGATGGTTGTTCCTGCTGCCACGTCACCGGGAGAGCTCGTCGTAAATGGCATGTCTCCATCTCACAGAGGAGGCAAATTTGCCAATTCGGGCATGGTGACAGAGATCAGGCCGGAGGATATTCCAAAAGAGTTCCACCGATTTGGCATTTTCGCCGGACTTGAATTCCAGCAGTCTATTGAAAAAAGCTGTTTCCGGGCAGCCGGAGATAGTCAATTGGCACCTGCACAAAGAATGTCCGATTTTACTGTTGGGAAAAGTAGTTCGTTATTGCCTGAGACCTCCTACCGACCGGGAATCACTCCAGCTAATGTGAGTGAATGGATGCCCGAATTTATCTCTGCCAGACTTCGGGAAGGCTTGATTAAAATGGGGAAAAAGAGCCACGGCTACCTCACCAATGAAGCCATTTTACTTGGCGCTGAAACGAGAACATCTTCTCCTTTGCGTATTCCAAGATCCGATGAAACCTTAGAACAATTGCAAATCAAGGGATTGTTCCCATGCGGTGAAGGTGCTGGCTATGCTGGCGGAATTGTCTCTTCAGCGGTGGATGGTGAAAGGGTTGCTGAGATGATTGGGCAACTGTATAAACCTTGAAGGTTTTCTGAACCTTTAATGTTTAATTCTTCTGCGAAATTCGGCACACACAATTGCTGCAGAAATGGCCACATTAAGTGACTCTAGTTCACTACTTCCTGCAGGATAGGTAGGGATTGAGATTTTTTTAGTCAGGAATTTCTTAAGATCAGAAGAAATTCCCTTTCCTTCACTCCCAAAAATGATTAGTGCCTTTTCTTCCAGTTCGGTATTGTAAAAATTTTCACCTTCCATAAAAGTTCCATATACCGGAATCTTAAGATCCGTTGCCTGTACTAACAATTCAGACAGATCCAGGTAATAAACCTGTACCCTTGCCAGTGCACCCATCGTTGATTGCACGCACTTTGGATTGTAGATATCCGCACAATCATTTGAGCAAAAAATATTAGATATACCAAACCAATCTGCGGTTCGCACAATAGTTCCGAGGTTTCCAGGATCTTGAATTCCATCGAGAATCAGATTAATACCTTCAAACGTATCTCTGGCCACTTTTTTGGCCTCCGGAATTCGAAACAAAGCCAAAACATTGGATGGATTTTTAAAAGCGGAGATACGCTTCATTTCCTTTTCGGCTAGGATCGTGAAATTATCCAACGCGAATAGCCGTTGGTGGTCTGAAAATCCATCAGATGTGCAATAAATCTCCATAAGTTCAAGTCTGGTCTTTAATAGATCAAAAACCAGCTTCTCGCCTTCAGCGACGAAACAGCCCAACTGTTCCCGTCCCTTTTTGTGAGTCAACGAACGTATATATTCTATCTTTTGCCTGGAGATCATATGCTCAATGATAATATTTAACCCAAAAATAATCCAATTTTAATTAGTTGGGTTGATTATATTTGCTTTAGATTTTAAGAGTTGCAAATTGAAGTGTTTTCATTCAAATAGTTTGGTTGGAGCAGGGATTATCCTGTTTTCTTTTTTGGTGGCAGGTTGTCAGATTAATAAGTATGTTCCAGAAAATGAGTATCTGTTGTCAAAAGTGAAGATCGAACTTGATCTTAAGGATATTGATAAAGCAACATTGAAGAGCTATCAAAAACAGAAGCCGAACACCCGGATTTTCGGATTCTGGAGATTTCACCTTGGTTTGTACAATCTTTCAGCCAAAAATAAGGAGAATGCCTGGTTCAAAAGGATTGGAGAGGCCCCAGTAATATATGACCCTTTTCTGACTCAAAAGACCAAACTTGAGTTTGAACGTTTTATGCACAATAAGGGTTTTTATGATGCAGAGGTAAAGGATAGTACCTTATTGAAACGAAACCGTAATGCGGAGGTTTATTTCTATATCAAAACCAATCAGCCTTATACCATCCGTAAGTACGAGACTGTCATCAAGGACGATTCGATAAGGTCATTGCTAAATAAAGGAGACAAAGAGACTTTAATTAGACCAAAGTCACTATTTGATTCAGATTTGCTTGGAAATGAAAGTACAAGACTACTCCGCAGGTTTCAAAATGAAGGCTTCTATAAATCCAATAAAAATATTTTGTTTTACGAAGCGGATACAACCAATAATGAACATAAGGTCGATTTGAAACTTGTTGTAGAGAAAGAAAAATTCGGAGACAATACGGATGAGGGATTAAGGAAAAATCACGAAAAGTATACTTTTCGGAAATTTTATTACCAGAATGAGAAGGATTTGCAGGGAACGCTATTTGGTGAAAGTTCGGTAGTCGATACAGTTAAGAAAGATACTTTACAAATAGGAAATCATATTTTTATTTCCAAAAAATCCAAAAGATTAAGGCCTGATTTACTGATGAATGCTAATCATTTGGATGATAAGAAATTTTATAGTTCTGAACTTGTTGACAGGACATACAATGAATTTTTTGCATTGAGGCTTTTTAAGCTTGTCAACATCCGATTTGTTGAAACATTTCAAAAGGACTCGATGGGATATCCCATGCTAGATTGTTTTATTCAGCTAACTCCGGGTTTGAGTCAATCTTATAGCGCAAGTGTCGAAGGCACCAATTCATTGGGAAATTTTGGCGTTGCCGGTAATCTTGGATATCAGCATAAGAACCTTTTTCAGGGAGGGGAGATTTTCGATTTGCAATTTATTGCTGCAACACAAAAGCAAAGCTATGGAGTAGGAGATTCTGCTACAACTTTTCACTCCATCGAGACTGGCGTAGATGCAAGGATTACCATTCCTAAATTTATAGCCCCATTTTTAAAGGCAGATTTCTTCCAGTATTCAACACCACAAACCTTTTTCAATATCTCTTATAATTATCAGCAAAGGCCCGATTATACCAGAACCATTGCACGATCAGCTTTTGGTTACCAGTGGAAATCGTCCGAATATGTTACTAAAAGAGTCAACCTATTAGATATAAATCTGGTAAAGATGTTCGCCCTTGATTCGGCATTTCTCAGCAGAATTGAGAATTTGTATATCAGAAGTTCCTACATTGACCATTCAATTACTGCCTTTAACTATTCATATACATACAGTACCCAAACGCAGAAAAAAAACAATTATCTGGTATTCAAATACAATATTGAAACTGCCGGAAACATGCTTTACCTTGTTAACAAGTCACTCAGCATTTCCAAAAACCTATTAGAAGGCGGTACTATTCAACAGTACAAGATTTTCAACACACCGTTTGCGCAATATGTCAAATTTGATATGGAATTCAGAAAGGCATGGATGGATGGTGGAACCAATGGGATAGTTGTGAGAACCTTTGCGGGAGGAGCTTTGGCTTATGGAAATTCAGATCAGATTCCATTTGAAAGAAAGTATTTTTCAGGCGGAGCCAACGGTATTAGGGCCTGGCCTATCCGCACACTTGGACCAGGATCTTTCAAGGCTAATCCCAATGAGTTCCCGAATCAGTCGGGAGACATCAAGATTGAGGCAAATGCCGAATATCGTTTTAAGATGTTTGGTCCTTTGGAGGGTGCTTTCTTTTTTGACATGGGAAATATCTGGTCGATCAGGGATAACCGTGTCGGAACAGAATTTGACCTCAGGAGCTTCTACAAGGAGATAGCGTTAGGATCTGGTGCAGGTCTTAGGTATGACTTTAGTTACGTTATCCTGAGGCTTGATTTAGCTGTAAAAATGCATGATCCATCATTGGTGGAAGGCGCCCGATGGATCTCTCCTGGAGATTATCTTAAGAAAGGCAATGTAAACTTTGTTTTTGGGATAGGGTATCCATTTTAATCAAACTAGATAATTCGTAATTCTCTCGGGAATTCGGTAACTTGTGTTTAGTCAATCAGCCTAAACATGAATCTCAAACAACTTAGAGAGTTTTTCATCTTTACCAGAGGAGAGCGTAATGGGATAGTGGTATTGTTATTTATCCTGCTGCTAGCAATTATTTTGAAAATCACCCTGCCTTATTTCATTCCTGTTAAACAATTTGACACAACAGCATGGAATACGGAAGCCGACAAATATTATTCAAAAACACCACTAAAGGAGAAGCTTGCTAGCCCAAGGTATGAGGGTACGTTTGACCCGAATATGCCATCTTATTCACAACTCATTAAATTCGGAATCCCGGCAGGATTGGCTGCCAGATGGGTAAAATACATTGAGAAAGGCGGTCATTTTAAAAGTAAGGTTGAGGTAATGAAACTTTACGGAATGAATGATATTTTATACCATGAAGTAGAGGGGCATTTAACAATGGCAAAGTCCAGTTTCCCCAATAAACCTAAAATTGATTCTATCAGGCAATCCGGAAAGAGGTTTCCGATGAATAGCCGTAAGGATACTTCGAAATATAGTAAGTTTCAAGGCGGGAATAATATTTCAATGGTGGAACTCAACAAAGCTGATTCAGCTCAGCTTGAAGCACTTCCGGGTATTGGTCCGGTTCTTGCTTCAAGGATCATAAAATACAGAAGATTATTGGGTGGATATTATGAAGTAACTCAACTAAAAGAGATTTATGGAATGTCAGAAGAGTTATGGTTAAAGTTCTCTCCATATTTGGTTGCAGATCCATCAGACTTAAAGAAGATCAATATTAATTTTCTTTCATTGGTTGAATTGGGCAAACATCCTTACATAGGTTTCCGGCAGGCAAGGAAAATTGTTAAAAGGAGAGATGTTAGCGGGAAAATTAAGGGAAATGATGAGTTAGCCATCATTTTTACCTCCGATTCATTGCAGCACTTGCTTCCATATCTCTTGATTGGAGAGGACAATCCTTGATTTTTTTTAGTTTTAAAGAAATTTATCCACAAATCTTGCAGTTATCTAGGAATATTTCTAAATTTGCGACCCGAAAAGACAAAGAACAAAGTAAAAAAATTTATCGTATGATTGTTATTCCTATCAAAGACGGCGAGAACATTGAGAGAGCCTTGAAACGTTTCAAAAGGAAATTTGAAAAGACAGGTGCTGTCAAAGAACTCCGTGGCCGTCAAGCCTTTGAAAAACCTTCTATCACTCGTCGTACAGAGATTAAGAAGGCTATTTACATTGAGCAATTGCAGCGTTCGGAAGATAATTGAGAATTTTAGACCTAAAATTGACTTTTGAAGGATTTTTATTGCTAAATTCCTTCCGATTTCAATTTTATTGTTGATGCAAAATCTTGAGCATTTTCTCAATTTTTTAAAATATGAAAAGCGGTATTCCCAACATACGGTAACTGCTTATGAGAAAGACCTCAATCAATTCATGCTGTTTGGCAGTGAAATGGTTGAGGATTTTTGTTTGGATGGGGCAGATCATCATTTAATCAGGCAATGGGTGATCTCCTTAATGGATCAGGGAATGACAGTTGTTAGTGTTAAACGGAAAATATCAACATTAAGATCCCTTTACAAGTTTATGTTGCGTGAAGGATTGGTGAAGAAAAATCCAACTGAATTGGTAATGGTTCCCAGGAGTGGCAAGAAGTTGCCTCAGTTTGTGCAGGAGAGTGAAATGAACAAGTTGCTGGATGTTTCCTACTTTTCAGACGATTTCACTGGCTTGCGTGACAAAGCAATTGTGTCTCTTTTCTATGGTACAGGGATGCGGCTTTCGGAGTTAATGGGAATCAAGCTGAACGATCTCCAGATAAATGAAAAAGTTGTTAAAGTTCTGGGTAAAAGAAGCAAGGAGCGCCTTATTCCATTCCCAGCCGAAATAGGCATCGATCTTGACAATTATATCAACCTGAGAAATGAACTTTTCGGTCATTTAAATAGTTATCTTTTTATCACAGAAAAGGGAGATCAGGTATACGAGAAATTGCTATACCGCATCGTCAGAAAATACCTAAGTTTGGTTACGACCATGGAAAAGCGCAGTCCACACATTCTCCGGCACAGTTATGCAACGCATTTATTGAATCATGGCGCTGACCTTAATGCCATCAAAGAGCTTCTTGGGCATGCCAGTCTTGCCGCAACTCAGGTTTACACACATACTTCTTTTGAAAAACTTAAGAAAATATATAACCAAGCTCACCCGAGAGCGTAAAAGTAAAATATACAACCAAGCTCAAACATGGGCTTAAATATATAGGAGGAACAAATATGGATGTAAAAGTACAAACAGTTCATTTTAAAGCCGATCAAAAATTGATTGACTTTTGTGAAAAACGCTTAAATAAACTGGATCAATTTTTTGACAGTGTCATTGGAGCGGAGGTTATGCTGAAGCTCGAAAAAGACGAAGAGCGAGAAAATAAGGTAAGTGAAATCAAACTTTCCGTTCCTTCCAACGACCCTTTGTTTGCTAAAAAGCAGGCAAAAACCTTTGAAGAGGCCATTGATTTGACTGTAGAAGCCTTAAAAAAACAGATGGAAAAATACAAAACTAAAACGAGTAACAAATAATTTGAAAAAAAGTCAGACGATTTGATTTTAAGAAAAAAAAATAGTTTAAATTTGCAAACCATTTTTGAAGAGTAAAATCCGGAGAAAATGGTTTGCTCTTTGGAATTGATGATGTTCTTACCGTAGTGGCATAATCCCCATTGGGGAGATACCAAAGCGGCCAACTGGGGCAGACTGTAAATCTGCTGGCGTATGCCTTCGTAGGTTCGAATCCTGCTCTCCCCACTATTCGCGAGACATTTCTCCGGGGCAAAGTTGAGCAAATAAGCGGGAGTAGCTCAGTTGATAGAGCATTAGCCTTCCAAGCTGAGGGTCGCGGGTTTGAGTCCCGTCTCCCGCTCCAGTTTGCTTTTATATTCTTAGTGAGAGACCGCTAAGAGTGGTATGGTTGTGAGTGAAAAGCTTGCAGCCTATTGGTTTAAGAGAGATTAGATGAACTGAAATATATAACTAGAAATTAAAATTATTTATTATGGCAAAAGCACATTACGACAGGTCTAAACCCCACGTAAACATTGGTACAATTGGTCACGTTGACCACGGTAAGACAACTCTTACTTCTGCTATTACGATGGTATTGAATAAAAAGGGTCTTTGCGACATTAAATCATTCGATTCTATTGACAACGCTCCTGAAGAAAAAGAGCGTGGAATCACTATCAACACGGCTCACGTTGAGTACGCTACCATGAATCGTCACTATGCACACGTTGACTGCCCGGGACACGCTGACTACGTTAAAAACATGGTAACTGGAGCTGCCCAGATGGACGGTGCCATTATCGTTGTTGCTGCAACAGACGGTCCTATGCCACAGACCCGCGAGCACATCCTGCTTGCACGTCAGGTAAACGTTCCCCGGTTGGTTGTTTTCATGAACAAAGTTGACATGGTTGAAGATCCTGAGATCCTCGAACTGGTTGAAATGGAAATCCGTGACCTTCTTACTTTCTACAACTTTGACGGCGACAACACTCCTGTTATTCAGGGTTCTGCTTTGGGAGCGCTGAACGGCGAACCACAGTGGGAAGAAAAAGTGATGGAACTAATGGATGCAGTTGATACCTGGATTCCAATTCCTCCTCGTGACGTTGACAAACCATTCCTGATGCCGGTTGAAGACGTGTTCTCAATCACAGGCCGTGGCACAGTTGCTACAGGTCGTATTGAGATGGGTAAGATTCACACTGGCGACGAAATCGAATTGATTGGTCTTGGCGCTGAAAACCGCAAAACCATCTGTACAGGTGTTGAGATGTTCCGCAAGATTCTTGATGACGGACAAGCAGGTGACAACGTAGGTTTGTTGCTTCGTGGTGTTGACAAGAAGGAGATCAAGCGTGGTATGATTTTGGCCAAAACCGGATCAATCACTCCTCACACAACTTTCAAAGCTGAGGTTTATATCCTTAAGAAAGAAGAAGGCGGACGCCACACTCCTTTCCATAACAAATATCGTCCTCAGTTTTACATCCGTACACTTGACATCACAGGTGAAATCAATCTTCCAGAAGGAACTGAAATGATTCTTCCAGGAGACAACGTAACCATCACTGTTGAGTTGATCTACCCTGTTGCCTTGAACCTGGGTCTTCGTTTTGCTATCCGCGAAGGTGGACGTACAGTTGGTGCAGGTCAGGTTACTGAGATCTTAAAGTAAATCGAAGTTTATCACTTCAAATAGAGAGTCCCGGACTTTTGTTCGGGACTTTTACAACGGATAGCTTGTCGGAAGCAAAGGTAAGTTCGACTCTTCCTATCCGACCTAAAATATATTCCAATTTTTATGAAATTAACGAATTATTTCACTGAATCCTACACCGAACTGGTACAGAAGGTCTCATGGCCTAGCTGGACTGAATTGCGTGGTAGTGCTGTAGTCGTATTAGTTGCTTCCCTTATAATCGCACTGTTGATCTTCGGAATTGATGTCACTTTTAGAAGCGCCATGAAGCTCGTTTACAGTTTTTTCTATTAATTTTTTCCTGAAGAGATCCCTATGAGCGAAAGTCAACACAAGTGGTATGTTCTTAGAGCCATCGGAGGTAAAGAAAAGAAGGTAAAAGAATATATCGAGAATGAGATAGCCAATGGCGGTCTTCAGGATTCTGTTTCTCAGGTCTTAATTCCTACTGAAAAAGTTTTTCAGATTCGAAATGGCAAAAAAGTTGCAAAAGATCGCAATTTTTTCCCCGGATACGTACTGATTGAAGCCGCTTTGGTTGGAGAGACTCCGCACAAGCTCAGAAACATCCCCAATGTAATCGGTTTTCTTGGAGATACCAAGGGTGGCGATCCCGTCCCCATGCGTCTCGCTGAAGTAAACCGGATTTTGGGTAAGGTCGATGAGCTTCAGGAGAGTGGCGAAGATTTCGAAGTGCCATTCTTCATTGGAGAGACCGTAAAAGTGACCGACGGACCATTTAACGGTTTCAACGGAACCATTGAGGAAATCAATGCGGAACGTAAGAAACTAAAGGTAATGGTTAAGATTTTCGGTCGTAAAACCCCCTTGGAGCTTAGCTTTATGCAAGTGGAAAAGGAGTAAAGTAAATTTTTTTATAAAACGTTATGGCTAAAGAAATTGCTGGATTTATCAAATTACAGATCAAAGGTGGGGCAGCAAATCCATCACCTCCTGTAGGTCCTGCTTTAGGATCGAAGGGCGTGAACATCATGCAGTTCTGTAAAGCATTCAACGCCAGGACCCAAGATCAAGCCGGTAAAGTTTTACCGGTTGTCATCACGGTTTTTGCCGACAAGTCTTTTGACTTCGTTGTCAAAACCCCACCGGTGGCCATTCAATTACTTGAAGCGACTAAGATCAAATCAGGATCTGCAGAGCCTCATGTAAAAAAAGTTGGAGCGGTTACTTGGGATCAGGTAAGAGAGATTGCAGAGATTAAGATGCCAGACCTTAATTGCTTTTCAGTTGAAGCAGGTATGCGCATGGTAGCAGGTACTGCAAGAAGTATGGGGATAACCGTAACAGGTCAATCACCTTTTAATAACTAATAAAGTTAAGGTTAAATGGCAAAAGTTACCAAGAATAAGAAAGCTGCATTGGAGAAACTCGAGGCCGGAAAATTCTATGAACTTCGTGATGCTGCCAAACTGGTTAAGGAAATCACCTTTACCAAGTTTGATGCTTCCGTAGACATTGATGTCCGCCTGGGAGTAGACCCTCGGAAAGCTAATCAGATGGTTCGTGGTGTCGTAACTTTGCCCCATGGAACTGGGAAAGAAGTACGTGTTTTGGCTCTGGTTACTCCTGACAAGGAGGCTGAAGCTACAGAAGCAGGTGCTGATTTTGTAGGTCTTGACAATTACATCGATAAAATCAAAGGTGGTTGGACAGATGTAGATGTCATTATTACTATGCCCCCGGTTATGGGAAAAGTAGGTGCGTTGGGTCGTATCCTAGGCCCCAGAGGCTTGATGCCCAACCCAAAGAGCGGAACTGTCACCATGGAAGTCGGAAAGGCCATCAAAGAAGTTAAGATGGGTAAAATCGATTTTAAGGTCGACAAGTTCGGTATCGTTCACACTTCCGTCGGAAAAGTTTCTTTCGATCCAATCAAGATTGTGGAAAATGCAAAGGAATTTGTTCACACGATTCAGAAATTAAAACCCTCAGCTGCTAAAGGTACTTACATCAAAAGTATTTACCTCTCAAGCACTATGAGTCCCGGCATTCAGGTAGAGCCTAAATCCTGCCTGGAAAGTTAATAAGTTGCAATGAAAAGATCAGATAAATTAGAGGTTATTGAACAATTGACCAATGAGATCAATTCATACAACCATTTTTACATTGCCGATATCTCAGGTCTCAATGCAGAGGTTACAAGTAATCTGAGAAGATTGTGTAACAAACGTGAAGTAAAACTGGTTGTAGTTAAAAATACACTCCTCCGTAAGGCTTTGGCAAATTCTACCAAGAATGCTGATGAGCTTTACGATGTACTGAAAGACAATACATCTGTATTATTCTCCAATACTGGAAATGTTCCTGCCAAACTGATTAAAGAGTTTGCAAAAAAGAACAAAAGGCCAATTTTTAAAGCAGCATTCGTCGAAGAATGTGCCTATATCGGAGAGAATCAACTCGATGCATTGATTGATATCAAATCAAAAGAAGAACTTATCGGTGGCATTATCACCTTGTTGCAATCGCCTATCAAGAATGTTGTTTCTGCTCTTCAATCAGGAGGTCAGACCATTTCGGGTATATTGAAAACATTGGAAGAGCGCAACGCATAAGCAAATTTACAAGTAAGAAAAAACAATCCATTAATATTTAAAATCTCAAGTAGTATGGCAGATCTTAAAAAGCTTGCAGAAGAATTAGTTAACCTGACTGTCAAAGAAGTTAACGAACTTGCAGGTATCCTCAAATCAGAATACGGAATTGAACCAGCTGCAGCAGCAGTAGCAGTAGCCGCCGCACCAGCGGCAGCAGAAGCTGCAGAACCAGTTGAAAAAAGCGAATTTGATGTAATCCTCAAATTTGGCGGCCAGTCCAAACTTGCTGTTGTAAAATTGGTAAAAGACCTTGCAGGTATCGGTTTGAAAGAAGCAAAAGATTTGGTCGACGCAGCACCAAAAGCGATCAAAGAAAAAGTTTCAAAAGAAGAGGCAGAATCACTGAAAGCTCAGCTTGAAGAAGCTGGTGCTGAAGTTGAAATCAGATAGGATATCAACCTGTCCTGGTAGGTTATACGGTTTAGGATCCCCTCAAAGGATTCTAAACCTTTTTATGTTTTTATTTTGGTTCCTTAATTTGGTAGCTAATGCCCTCAATGAATAT
>JBAXED010000019.1:0-47625 GCA_037140615.1 Prolixibacteraceae bacterium | reverse complement strand
TGTTTCTCCGTTTCACTCTTCCCTCGTCTCTCGTCTCTCTTCTCTCTTCCTTCTTCAACCACTCGCCCCGTCTCCCTGTCTCCAAGTCTCCCTGTCCTTCTTCTCCGTTTCTCTCTTCCTTCCTCAACCACTCGTTCCGTCCCCCCGTCTCCAAGTCCCCCAGTTCTTCCTCCACTCTTCTTTCTTCCATTTTTTCACCGAATTTTTAATCATCTCAGTCCAAAAAGTGTAAAAACTGTACCGAAAATTTCATTTTTCCGTACAAAAAGGCGTAAAAGGTAGTTTTCAAAATTGACTTCACTTTATACATCTGTATAAATAGATATTTTTACCCCGCAAAAATTTTTCAAGCATAAATAGATGGGAAAAACATACAATCCGATCACCATTAAAAAAATATTGATTGCCAATCGAGGTGAAATTGCAGTGAGAATTATGCGTTCTTGCCGCGAGTTGGGAATCGAAACAGTGGCTGTTTACAGTGATGCCGATCGTTCATCATTGCACGTCCGATATGCGACTGAAGCGTACCACATTGGTCCAAGTGCCTCGTCAGAAAGCTACCTGAGGATGGACAAAATTTTGGATGTAGCTCTTAAATCCGGAGCAGATGCGATCCATCCCGGCTACGGGTTTCTCTCCGAAAATTCACAGTTTGCCCGCAAGTGTAAAGAGGTAGGAGTGAAGTTTATTGGTCCTTCAGCAGAGTCTATCGAAGCCATGGGCGACAAAATCAGCGCCAGAAAAAGGATGATTGCCGCAGGGGTTCCTGTAGTTCCCGGAACAACCGAGAAGATTGTCGATGAAGATGAAGCCATTCGGATCATTAAAGGAATCGGGTTGCCAGTGATGATCAAAGCTTCTGCAGGCGGAGGGGGAAAAGGAATGAGACTGGTGCGGAAAGAAGAAGAAATCAAGGCAGCCATCAGGAGTGCAAAATCTGAAGCCAAAACAGCCTTTGGAGATGATAGGCTTTACATTGAAAAATATATCGAATCACCCCATCACATCGAATTTCAGGTATTGGCCGACAGTTATGGTAATGCTGTCCACCTTTTTGAAAGAGAATGTTCGGTACAGCGTCGTCACCAGAAGGTGATCGAGGAGACTCCATCACCAATAATGACTCCTGAAGTTAGGGAAAAGATGGGTGAGTGTGCCGTTGCTGCTGCAAAAGCAGCCAATTATGAAGGTGCTGGTACGATTGAGTTTATTGTTGATGATCAGCTAAATTTCTATTTTCTGGAGATGAATACCCGTTTGCAAGTGGAACATCCGATCACTGAAAGGGTTGTCGGTGTAGACCTTGTCAGGGAGCAGATACGTGTGGCAGAAGGGCATCCTCTTCCTTTCAAGCAGAATGACTTGAAAATGAACGGCCACTCCATGGAATGCCGGATTTATGCAGAAGATACCGATAATAATTTTATGCCCAATCCCGGGAGGATCACCCACATCACAGAACCCATGGGACTAGGCGTTCGTTGTGATGGATACATCCACGAAGGTTATACCATTCCAATCTATTACGATCCGATGATCAGTAAGCTGATTATTTGGGGACGAACACGCGAGGAGGTTATCGAACGGATGAGGCGCGCCTTGTTTGAATACAAAATTTCAGGGGTAAAAACCTCCATCAAATACCTGGTGAAGATCATGGAGACTCCGGACTTTAGAAACGGAACCTATAACACTCATTTCATTGAGAAGAATGAGGAGTTTCTCAATAGTAAAATCAAATGCGACAATCATTGTGAGGACATTGCTCTGATCGCTTCTTTTATTGAACATGCAAGCAGGCTTCAAAAAGTCAAACAAGTTATCCCTCACGAAAGAGTGCTCGGTGTCAAAGGGTGGAAGCACAGAGGACGGCGAGCCGGAATGCAGAGGCTCTGAAGAAAGAAGAGGGAAACGGGAGGAAATGACTGGGCGACTTGGAGAGGGGGTGACAGGGCGAGTGGTTGAAGAAGGAAGAGAGAAGCAGGGAATTAATTTCTTCTTTAATTCGTGTAATCAGTGCAATCCGTGGTAGGGTGGGGTTAATTTGCGCAATCGGCAATTAGATCCGTGTAATCAGTGGTTGGGAGGAGATAAATCGAAATAATATGACAATTTCTTATACAGAACTATGCAGCTTGAACTAAAAGTAAATGACCGAAGTGCCATTGTCAAGGAGATCCGACGCAGGGGCAGTCTTGTAACTATTTCGGTCGATAATAAAATCTACGAAGTTGACATCGACAAGGTGAGTGGCGAAGAGTATTCTATCCTTTGCGAAGGAAAATCGCACAACATAGAAGTAATTCCCACCGACGATCCAAAAGTATACAGGGTCAACACTTTTCATCACAACTTCGATGTCAGTGTCAACGATGCTGAAGCGCGTTACATGCAAAAACGTAAAAAGAAAGATGGCGACGGAAATACGGATACCATCAAATCACCGATGCCCGGGAAGGTGGTAAAAGTTTTGGTTCAGAAAGGCGATCATGTCGAAAAAGGTCAGACACTGGTAATTCTTTCAGCCATGAAAATGGAGAGCGAATACAAAGCCGGTTGCGATGGAGTGATCTCTAAGGTAGCCATCAAGGAGGGCGACACTGTTGATGGGAATCAGCTTTTGATCGTGATTGGAAAAGACGTAAAGAAAAAATGATTAATTGAGCAAGTATGATAGACAAATTTGAAGAGCTGGAAAAGAGAAATCGAGAAGCGGAATTGGGAGGCGGACAAGATCGCATCGACAAGCAACATGCGGCAGGAAGAAAGACTGCAAGAGAGCGTCTGCTCGATTTGGTAGACCATGATTCGTTTGTAGAATTCGACAAGTTCGTGGTTCACAGAACCCACGACTTCGGCATGGAAAAATCGATCATCTCCGGTGATGGTGTCGTAACCGGATATGGGAAAATTGACGGTCGACTGGTTTATCTTTTTGCACAGGACTTTACTGTTTTTGGAGGCACCATGAGCCGTACCAATGCGGATAAAATTATCAAAATCATGGATTTGGCAATGAATATGGGGGCTCCTGTCATCGGACTAAATGATTCAGGTGGCGCACGTATCCAGGAAGGCGTCCAAAGTCTGGCAGGTTATGCCGATATCTTCTACCGCAATGTGATGAGTTCAGGAGTAATACCGCAGATCTCAGCCATTTTGGGTCCTTGCGCTGGTGGAGCAGTCTATTCTCCGGCAATCACCGACTTTATCATCATGGTAAAGGAGTCAAGTTATATGTTCGTTACCGGTCCGGATGTGGTCAAAGAAGTCACACATGAAGAGGTCACCAAAGAGGAACTGGGCGGTTCTGTTACCCATGGAAGCAAAAGTGGTGTCACGCACCTTACAGCCGACGACGACGAACAAGCCATGCTGATGATTCGCGAGCTTTTCAGCTATCTTCCTTCCAACAACATGGAAGATCCACCATTTGTTGCGACACTTGACGAAAGCAACCGCGAAGAGCCGGAGCTGGATCAGCTTATTCCAGCCGATCCGAACAAACCATACGACATGCATGAGCTGATCACCAAAGTGGTCGATAACAAGAATTTCTTCGAGATACAACCTGCCTATGCTCCAAATATCCTGGTAGGTTTTGCCCGCTTGGGCGGTCGAAGCGTGGGTATTGTGGCAAATCAGCCGGCTTATCTGGCTGGAGTACTAGATATCAACTCTTCGGTAAAAGCAGCACGGTTTGTCCGGTTCTGCGATGCCTTCAACATCCCGTTGATCACTTTCGTGGATGTTCCCGGATTCTTACCCGGTACGGTTCAGGAGTTTGGAGGAATTATCCGCCACGGAGCCAAGTTGCTTTATGCATTCGCTGAAGCCACCGTTCCGAAAATTACCATGATTACCCGCAAAGCCTATGGTGGTGCCTACGACGTCATGAGCAGTAAGCACATCGGTGGAGATATCAACTATGCCTACCCATCTGCCGAAATTGCCGTGATGGGCGCCGATGGTGCCGTTCGTATCATCAACAAGGATAAATTGGATCCTGAACAAAGAGCTGCAGCCGTCGAAAACTACCGTGATACGTTTTCCAATCCATACAAAGCCGCCGAACTTGGCTACATCGACGAGGTAATCTATCCGCGTCACACACGCGCCAAACTGATACAGGCCCTGGAGATGACCCAAAACAAACACAAAACCAATCCGCTGAAAAAGCACGGAAATATTCCATTATAAAAATAGAGGGCTGAAAATCAGCCCTCTATTTTTACCAATTCAGTATCCCTATCCCGATCGTAATGGGATCCATCTCCGGACCTCTGCCGTCTTTGAAGAAAGGAGTAAAATAGTAGGTTCCGAAAATATTGAATCCCTTGTATCCCAACCTGACGGTGCTGCCGCCACGGAAGGGATTGATGCTAAAATCGTTGTGATCCTTGTACTTGGTTCCATCAATCACAACCTTGGTATGTGATCCCATTTTTAGTCCGCCGATAATCCCTGCCGAAATCCAGAGTCCGGAACCATTGGGAATTTGATATTCAAGCAACAAAGGGACTATAAGAAATCCGGTAGACAATTTTGATTTCTGAAGCTTTGGGTCACTCATTGGAATTGGAACAATAAATCCATCTGCATTTTTGATCGTGAATCCATTGTTGAAACGATAGTCGTTAAAGTTAAGCCCAAGACCGGTGACCAACCCAAAGTTGTTGTGCTTCTTCTGCAACCCAAAGCTGTATTTGAAGAGGTTGATGTTTACTTCCAGAGATTTGTTGTGGTTAATATCCAGATAGTTGGATCCTCGATAAGAGGAAGAACCAGGGATGGTATAACCTGCATAATCAACACTTGCAAATGTATTTACGCCCATTTCAAAGAACGACCAGTGCCCTTTAAATTTAGGTACATGACCTGTCCATTTCTCATATTTTTGATCATCCAGGTGATCAAAAGCAACCTTGGTGCCATGGTTCCCTTCTGTCACAACCATCGTCTTGCGCCCTACACGTATTTTGACAGAGTCGCCCTTGCCATCATGAATGTTGATCGTGTTGTCGCCAATCTTTACATCCGTTTTTGATCCGCCCTCTACCACTGTAACAACATTTTTGCCCAGCACATTAACGCGAACCGTATCCTGTGCCCGAGTTCCTATGCCCACTACCATCGTAAGAATTAGAAAAAGATAAATTGTTCTCATTGTATAATTTTTTTTTAAAATTTTTAATGTTTGCCCTTCGACTCCGCTCAGGGACCGGTTCTCCATTTCCCATTTCACCGTTTCTCGTTTCTCGTTTCACCGTTTCTCCGTTTCACCGTTTCTCCGTTTCCCTCTTCACATTTCCCTCTTCACATTTCCCTCTTCTTTCTTAAACCACTCGCCTTGTCTCCCAGTCTCCCAGTCTCCCAGTCTCTCCGTTTCCCAGTCTATCCGTCTTTTCCGTAAGACGTCCACACCTACCCAAAAGTTACACTACCTGTTCACTGGAATGGAAAAAGCAAGCAACTGGGTTTTGAAGGAGATATTTGTTAGTCGACCATCCCTCCCTGTTCTCCCGGTCAGGTGATTTCCCGGTAATCTGGAAAAGAGTCGTAGGCCGGCCACGGTAACCTCTTCACGGGTGAAATATTCTTTGGGGCCACTGGACCGCAGTTCTTTTTGTTTGATTTTTAGATAATCCGACAAGGAGATATCATTTGAGGCTGCTAATAAGGATGCATTTTCTTTAATAGGCATAAGTTCAGCAATATCTGGATTGTATGACTGAACCAGGGAGCTTTTTGACTCAAGAGATGGAATGACGATCTTTTGTCTTGTCTCGGCGACTACAGTTAACGGAGCTTTGATTGACCGAATATGAGATATGTTGGTTCTCTTTGTTATGGGTTTTTGATTGATAGGTTTGGAAGAAGAGGATGTTAAGTCCTTTGCCCTTGTTATATTTTCTACAGGATTTTTCTGCAAATCAGCTTGGAAGGCGTTGTTTGCCAAAGATGAGGTGGTGGTGCTAACCCGATCCTTAGGGTAAAAAGACAGCCATACAATAACTAGGACAGCTGCAGCAGCAGCCAGCCGGATCCATATCGGCATGGGGATAGATCTTTTCTTTAAGCGTGCTTTCGCAGGATATCCGATCTCCAGATTGGGATGCAGTTTGCATTTTACCAAATCCAGCATAAATTTTTGGTGGTCTGGATTATTACCCAGCCATTTTGCTAACTGTATTTGCTCTTCAGAACTTAGATCTCCTTCAATCGAAGAGACGGCTGATGTTTCGAAATGAGCCGGGTCATCGAAAACTGCTCTTTTCAACATCTCTTTACCAGGAAAACTCAGCTGATTATCCGGCTGTAATATTGGCAGGAAATTCTCCAGTTCCTCAGCCAGATCAGGATGTTGTGACAGGAATGAGCTCACCTCCATAATCTCCCCTGGACTAAGTTTTTCCTCCATATAATCGAGGAACCAGCTTTCATAATTGTCCATTGTTATTTTCATAGGAGCACGTCCATGGTTCCAATATAATTTTTCAGGAAGATTCTTGATCTGTAGATATAAACTTTTACCTGAGCCTCCGATAGCCCAGTTATTTCACCGATTTCACGATAGGAATAGCCTTCATAATCACGCAGCAATAGCACAGATTTCTGGACATCTGATAATTTTTCAACAGCCTGATGCAATATTTCCTGTAAATCGCTGTAATTATGTTCGACAGCACCATCCGGCAATTTTTTAGAATCAACAATGGTCTCCCTTCGTGATTTCCTTATTCCATCCACCATGGTGTGATGGGCTGTCGAAAACAGCCATGCTTTTACTTTGGCAGAGTCGACATTCTGGTGGTGCATCCAGAGCTTTTCATAACAGTCCTGAACAATATCCTGTGAAGATATTGCATCCCCTGAATTCTTTAAAGAATAGCGGTATAAGGCATCAGCCCATTCATCAACTGCCCGGTTGTATTCTGCAATGGTCATCGTCAGGTTATCTCTGTTTTTCAATAAGACGGACAAGGTAGCCAAAAGTTACAGCGGCACGAATTTTGTAGTAAAAAGGGGTATAAATAAAACTTTTGGCCTTAATGAAAGTACCATAGTTTATTCGAAATAGTATTTTAGTTAGCTTTAAGCGAATCAATGGCTTATAGATATTAGCTAACTGCTTACTAAAAGTTAAATATCCTGAAATTGCCTTAATTGGGATTAAAATTTAAGGCAGATGCAACAGCAGTTTCTTTAATATCGTATTTTTGTCCATTAAGTAAATATTCCAGCAAATGAAATACCCGTGAGGTAATATCCACATCAACCGAAAATGAATAAGAAGGTATTCCACTTGGCAATTAAAAATTAAATTATATACACATGAAAATATTTAAATTGAGCGGTCTAATGCTTTGGCTGATAGTTATGTTAGCCACACTGACCCAATGCAGAAAAGATGCAGCTTTACCCATACCGGAAGTTGTACCACCGGTTGTAAAGCCTGTCGTCATTCCAGATGCCCCTGAAGTAAATACTTTCGTGTGGGCAAGTATGCACGATTACTATTTATGGAACGATAAGATTCCAAATCTGACCAACACCTATTACCAGATGCTGACCACCACCAGCTCCAATTATAATCGGAACAAGGACAGCCTGAATGCTTATTTAAACAAATATACTGATCCCAGTAAATTGTTCAATGACTTGCTGTACCAATACAAAGTAGTCGACAAGTGGTCTTTTATTGTGCCTGATTATACGATCATTGACAATTGGATCGCAGGTATCTCTAAAACCATTGGGGCAGATTATCAGCTTTACTATCTAAACAGTACTTCTCCGGATATTATTGGCGTAGTAAGATACGTGCTAAAAGGGTCACCTGCCGAATTGGCTGGAATTCAGAGAGGAGACATTTTTGCTAAAGTGGATGGGGTGCAATTGACCGATGCCAACTACACTGCCAACCTGATCAACAAAGAAACCTTTACACTTACCTTTGCCAAAGTTGTCAACGGGGTCATTACACCAACAGGTAAAACTGCTACCGTGACTGCTGTTGAATTGCAGGAGAATCCTGTGCTTTTAAGCAAAGTTCTAACCGTCAACGGAAATAAGGTCGGCTATCTTGTTTATAATGGCTTTACATCTGATTTTGACCTTCAATTGAATACTGTTTTTCAGCAATTCAAAACGGCAGGTGTCACCAAGCTGATTTTGGATCTCCGTTACAATGGTGGTGGATCGGTTCAAACGGCTATCTATCTGGCTAGCATGATCTATACTACCAATACTACTAAATTATTTACCAAGAGTGTGTACAACGGAATACTCACACCATATATCACCACGACTTATGGGGATAGTTTTTTCAATAGCAATTTTACAGATAAAATTGGTACAACTCCCATCAATACGTTGAATCTTTCTGATGTATACTTCATAGTTTCGGGTGAAACTGCCTCAGCCAGTGAGTTGTTAATTAATGGATTGAAGCCATACATGAACGTTAAGTCCATTGGCACCAACACCTATGGAAAATATGTTGCATCATTGACCCTGAAGGATTATGACGTAAATAACAAGCTGGTCACCACCCACAAATATGCCATGCAACCCATTGTCGCCAAATATGCCAATTCATTGGGCATTTCCGATTTTGTAACAGGTTTGGCACCCGATATCACCCAGAAGGAGGGTATTTCAGCCATGCTACAATTAGGGGATGAAAATGAAGAATTGCTGAAAATTGTTTTGGATTATATGAAAGGTTTAAAATCGCAGGTCCTACCAAATGTTGGAGGATTATCCAATTCAAAAGCTGTATTTAGCTCAAAAGATAAATCGCAGTTTTCAAGGGAAATGTATGTCGATCCACAAAGATTTCAAAAACGTTCAAGGTAGAAGCGGAAAAGATATAAGACATGAGATATAAGACATGAGATATAAGACATGAGATATGAGTGAAAAGCAGTTGAAGCTTGATGAGCGATACCTTAGAATGGCTGCTGTTTGGGCTGAGAATTCCTATTGCATAAGGAGACAGGTAGGTGCCTTGCTGATAAAAAATAAGATGATTATATCGGATGGGTACAATGGGACGCCTTCAGGATTTGAAAATGTTTGTGAAGATGACAACAACAAGACCAAGCCATATGTGCTTCATGCAGAGGCTAATGCAATTACGAAGATAGCCAAATCCCACAATAGCAGTGAGGGAGCAACCTTGTATGTTACCTCCTCACCATGTATCGAATGTGCCAAGCTGATCATCCAGGCAGGGATTGTTCGTGTTGTCTTCTCGGAGTCATACCGTATGAATGATGGGATTGAATTGTTGGAAAGGGCAAAGATTGAGGTAGTTCAGATAAAGGGTTGAGAATGTGAAAATGTGGAAATGTGGAAATGATTACAATCGTTCAATAATTTGAGTATAGCATATCTCATGTCTCATGTCTCATAACTCATGTCTTTTACCTGGTGCTCAAAAGTAAAAAATTAGAAAATTTTGAACAAAATAAAAATTTAGTATACAAATAGATAGATGGAAAATAACAAAAACAAGATATCGACCTGGATGCCTCTACTGTTGGCAATAACGCTGATCTTAGGGGTTTGGCTGGGGATAAAATTACAGAACAGGAAATTGGGAGCTCTTTTGCCATCCAGAATAACCAATAAAAGCAAAATGGATGTTGTCATTGGCTTGATCGAGGGTAACTACGTTGACACAGTTAACACCAAGAGGTTGGTAGAAGAAGCCATACCTGAAGTGCTCAAGCAGTTGGATCCGCACACAACCTATATTCCTGCCAAGGAAATGCAGGGGGTAACAGAAGAGATGACTGGTAATTTTGGTGGAATTGGTGTCCAGTTCTCCATCCAAAATGATACGGTAATGGTCATTGATGTCATATCTGGGGGACCTTCCCAAAAATTGGGTATCCGCGCAGGCGACAGGATTGTTAAGGTCGGGGATTCAACCCTTGTTGGCAAGAGCGTTAAGAATGAACTCGTATTTAAGAAATTGCGTGGTCCGAAAGGGTCCAATGTAAAGGTAGGGATATGGCGGAAGGGGTTACCGGATCTGCTTAGTTTTAACATCACAAGAGGTGATATTCCGATTTACAGCGTTGACGTGTCTTACTTGATGGACAACAAAACAGGGTATCTGAAAATTGGCCGTTTTGCAGAAAAGACCTATGAAGAGTTTATGGGTGCAATGGCCAAGCTGGAAAGTGCTGGAGCTGAACAGATAATAGTTGACCTTCGCGGAAATCCAGGAGGATATTTGAGCTCTGTTGTCCGCATGGTAAGTGAATTACTGGACAAAGGTGAGCTTATAGTATATACTGCCGGAAGAACTCAACCAAAGAGAGAGTTTGATGCAGAGACCCGTGGAAAGTTCTTTGGGAAAAAAGTAGTTATCCTGGTGGATGAATATTCAGCATCTGCCAGTGAGATCTTTGCCGGAGCCGTTCAGGATAACGACCGTGGAACCATCGTCGGCAGAAGAACTTTCGGCAAAGGATTGGTTCAGGAACAAATCCCTTTTTACGACGGTTCTGCTATGCGTCTGACGGTGGCAAGATATTACACTCCATCGGGCAGATGCATTCAAAAATCGTATAAGAAAGGAACGGACGACTACTATGCAGACCTGACCAGACGCTTTGTTCACGGTGAATTAGAGCAAAAGGACAGCATTCATAATGCCGATACGGTGAAGTATTTTACGCGGCTTAAACGAGTTGTTTATGGCGGAGGCGGGATCATGCCGGATATTTTTGTGCCTGCCGACACCACTGGAAACTCAACTTACCTATTCAAGATTTTGCAGAAAGGGTTAGTATACCAATATGCATTCGATTACGCAGATAAGCACCGTGCAGAGCTATCACACCTTAAAACGGGAACGGAATTTTCAGATCTTTTGCGCAAGCGAGCCATCCTCAGCGAATTTTTACAATACGCGGTTAAGAATGGAGTTCCCAACAATGAAGCCGGAATCAAGATTTCAGGCAAAATTATTGAAACACAATTGATGGCCTATATTGCCAGAAACATCATTGGGGAGGAGGGATTTTACAGCATCATCAGTACCATAGACAATACGTTACAAGATGCATTAAAAACCATCAACAGCAAGGATAAGATGGTTAGCGTTAACTAAAAAGAAGAGGATGAGTCATTACTCATCCTTTTCTTTTTTACTTGACCAATGTTTCGAGATTTTTGTAGGCATCATTGACCCCAATGATATAATCCTTTTTCAGCTGCTGATAAAAGGATTTAACTATTTTCCGATTGTCCTTCCCATCCGGATTGTTGATTTTATCAACGGTAGTGTTGTGCAGCAGAACGATTTCATCAATCACTGCCATTGCTTCCATTTCTTTGCCATTAAAGGTTTGCACAAAATCAATGCAGTCACCGATCATTTGTGAAGATATAAACTCTATCTCCTTCTTTAATTGTCTGATACTTGCCATAACGTTTTATTGTGTTGGTTTAAAAGAGTTTTGTATTTTGCTGGGTTGCAGGTTTCTTCTTCTTTTTCAAAAGTTTTTCTGCCTCCACATCAGCATCAATAATTTTCTTCCTGAAGCCGGCAGGATCGGGCAGCGTCCAGGTATCCTGGTTGTCCCAGTTCGACCGGACTTTGATGACGCTTAGATAATAGCATACTTCCTCTGGCTCAATTTTCTCTTTGAGGTTGCCTGAATCCCAAATCCCGTTGTCGTTTCTGTCAAAAACTGCTTTCATCAGGTACTTTTTAGGCTCAAGAAACGGGACCGTAATCTCTTGATCCTTGACAATTCTAATGCTTTTTAACAAAAGTTCAGTTTGGGAATTTTCAAGAATCTGGATGATGGTTGGACCTGTTACATTTTTGATAGAAAAGAGAATTTTGCCATAATGTTCTTCTTCCTGTGTCTTGAACTCTGACTTAAAGGCTTTTCCATACATTCCGTAAATTGTATGAAGGGCAGTCGAATCAATGGTAAGTTTGTAGGATGTACCAAAATTCCAGGGGTAGTAGATATGATACCTGCGGAAATTGGCACTGTCGGGTTTTATTTTTGGGACAATTTTGAAAAATGAGGTGTCCTTCTTCTCAAACAGTCCAACTTTTGAGGTGTCAAAGGTGGATATGGGTTCAGGAGATTCAATCACAATATCACGATAAGTATCCAGAGCCCCGCTGAGATTGGTTGAAAGATTTACACTTGTTTGCTCCGTAACTATTTTTCTGCGCTCTTTCCGTTTGTTTTTCTCTGCTTTATTTACTTGATCTTCTGATAGATATAGTTTTATTGTGTCCTTCTTGGTGAAAAATACACCCAGACTGTCCTGTTGGCGATAGGAAAGCCTCAAGGCAAGAGTATCTCTTTGATAGACAAGTGAGTCTGTGAGCCAAATTTTTAAGGTGTCAGAATTTCTACTCTTTTGAATGAGATTCCAGGATTTTTTGGGATGGACATTTAATACTTCAACGTTAAACGTGTCGGCGGTCGAACCAGTAAAAGTAAGGTCAACCGTTTTACGGTTGGGCCGTTCATATTTGTCGAGACTCAGATCGAACCCTTTCTCGAAGAAGAGCGAAAAGTTGAGTGGATCAGGATAGAACCTCGTCTTTCCTAATACGACCAAGGTATCTGATCCCGTAACCACTGTATCCCTTTTGGGTTGGAACTCTGCAGTTGGCTCGATCCTCTTACTGAGGAAGGAGATGGAGTCTACACCTGCAGTATACTTCAGGTTGTTATCCACATCACTGAGAGCATACATCTGATAGCTTGTTGCAGGCAAATTAGTGATGGCAAAGAACCCCTGAAAATTTGTCTTGCCAATAAAATCAGGGCGAGTTTTATAAACCAGGGTGTCTGAGGTGCCTTTATAGAGCAATACAAAGCAGTTCTTCGCAGGCTCAAGCGTGTAGGCATCCCTTACAAAGCCTACGATTCGCAAGGAGTCCAGATTTGGCCCAGTAGAAAATGCCAACCTGAGATTCTTGATTTTGTTTCTTTCGTTGTTGTCGACGATACCATCTTTAAAGTCGAGCGAATAAGTAGTGTTCGGATGTAGCTTTTCATTCAGGTCTACAATGAATGTTTTTCCTTTGGTCCTGAAAAGAGGCTTTTTGGCGATGGGTGGGGATACAATAAATTTTTCGGATAGCTCATCCGCCACAACAAATTCATTGAAGGTAATTCTAACTTTATTCTCTTTGAAATTTACCTGGTTGGCATCAGGAATGCTTTTTACAATAGATGGGGGTGTCTTGTCTTTGGGGCCGCCGCGGGGCATTCCCATGTTGGCACAGGAGTAAGCAAGGACCAAAAGGATCAAAACTGAAGCAACAATATGTACAACTCTTTTTACCACAGTTCGTCTTTTAAATTTGATCTTCAATTCCAATCAGGCCGATCCTTTAAACTAATCTGAAGATGTTGGCAAAAATGGCTTGGGCAATTACTGGTATCTGGTGTATTTTATATTCAGCTGAATAGGCCGTGAGCTGTTTCCTCCCTTCAGCACCAAGCGATAAGGGGATCCGTTCCGATCGGTTGGAACCAGGAAAAGGCTGGTATTGTCAATCTCTTTTTTAATAATTTGTTCCAGATGCCTGGTGATATTAAAAGTATAGCTCGCCGTCGTCGGATCGTATATTCCCCCATAATAAGAACTGGATAGCTGACTGTCTTTTGGGAAAACTTCAGTGCCGGTACTGTCCATGTATTTAAGGTAGACGCTCGAAGGCATACTGTATCGTCGGGGATCAGACATCAATGTGTCGGCAAAGAAAGTTATAGAAGCCTTGCTGATAACATATTGAGTTGAATCTTTCCATTTATTTAAAGAAGGAATATTGACTTTTATTTTTGTCCCTCCGGTTGGTTGCAAGAATATAAGCGTATCCTGAATTAACTCTTGATTCAAACGTGAGTAGAAAATGCTATTTCGGTAATCGTGAGAAAAGGCCGCAATATTGGCAGAGTTTGCAGTTACATTGTAAGAAAAGAAAAGTGAATCTTTGGTTGCGGTATGGTAATAGATTCCAATACCTGAACCAGCGGCCGAGAGACCGATCAGCGTTCCTTTTCTTCCGGCGGAGGAAGCTTCAACATACAGTCCCTTGAAATATTTAAGAAATACTTCATTGGAGATCATGCTGAGCGAATCCATTTTTAGTAACCTGTTGCCAAGCGTTGAGGAGAGTCTAAAGCGGACATATTGAGTAGTGGTATCAGTTTTTGCTGAATCAGTTTTAAATTTTGGTATAAAACTGGCCGATCCCAATGGAGTTGTGGAAGCAATAGCCTTTAAATTGAATGATGACATGTACTTGGCATCATACTCCAGGTCTCCGGTCAATTCATAGACCTTCAGTGCTTGAACAGTTGCCGTATCGCCGTAAATCCTTTTGTAGGTTAACCTTAAAACCAAAGAGTCCAAAATGGATGTCTTATCATAATTAGGATTGGAAGTGAGGCGGTATTGTGCTGCAAACCCGGCATCAGTCCTTCCAAAAAGCGGATCATTAAAGCTCCCTATGTAGTTATATGCAGGTCGGTCGACTCTGATTTTGTCGTCCGTAAAAGTAAAAGCCTTGATAGTGCCAGATTCAGAATAGTTCCTGGAATAAACAAGTGAACTCCCGGGAATGAGATTTTTTCCCAGACTTTCGTCACCTTTTTTGCAACCTGAAATGAAGAGAGACACTATAAAAACAACCCCAACAAGGGTGTAAGCTTCAAAATATCGATTTTTCAATGGAATCAACGTTTTTAGTAAAACCGGCGCAAATTATAAAATTTTATTGTAAAAATCGAAATAGGAATCAATGTAGCTCTCTTTTGGCTGGTAGTCGAGATATTGCATTCCTGAAGCTTTTATATGCTGTTCGATGACTGGATTAATCACTTCACTTCCCTTAATTGCCGCATCTGAATAATTGAGCGCAAGCTTCGTGTAATTCTCGAAAGTGGGCTCGTTGATGACAGAGATGTCATTCAGATTAATGCCGTCTTCTGCAATCTTTCTGGCCATTTCTGAATTGAGAGGATTCTCAAAACGATCATTGTAAACGGAATAAACAATACGGGTGTTGGCAAACAACGGATTGTCCTTGTACGTTTTCTTGACAAAAAGCGGCACCATACCGGTAAACCATCCATGGCAATGAATAATATCTGGTGACCACCGAAGTTTTATAACAGTTTCCAGGACACCACGGGCAAAGAAAATGGCCCGTTCATCGTTGTCATCGTATTCAATTTCATTCTCGTCTTTCAAGGAATATTTTCTTTGAAAGTAGTCCTCATTGTCGATAAAATACACCTGCATACGGGCAGCTTGAATAGATGCTACCTTGATTATCAGTGGATGATCGTTGTCATTAATGATTAAATTCATTCCCGATAAACGAATCACTTCATGGAGCTGATTTCTTCTTTCATTGACATTCCCAAAACGTGGCATGAAGGTACGGATCTCTTTTCCCCGTTCCTGTATCCCCTGAGGTAGATATCGTCCAATTTCAGCTATCTCTGATTCAGGCAGATAAGGTGTGATTTCTTGTGAGATAAATAGAACCTTCTTTTTTTCCATTTCTTTAACTTAAAATGTTTTGCAAAAATATATAAAATTTCCGCAACTTTCAACCATTTTCAGGATGCCAATAGTTAAACTAAGTGAAAGGAGAACAAGTGCCTAAAGTGTCTAAAGTGCCCTAGAGTGCCTAAAGTACTAATGAACTCCAGATAATAGTGGTTTAAACTTTAGGCATTTTAGGCACTCTAAATACTTTAGGCACTTTTATTTTCCTTAACTTTGCATCAGGAACTCAAGGTAGAAATGGAACTTTTCACAACAATAAAGGGAATACAGCAAGCACTTGCAGCCGACAAAAGCAAAGGTCTTTCCATCGGATTTGTGCCAACAATGGGTGCCTTACATCAGGGGCATCTCTCATTGGTTGAAAGGGCCGGACTTGAAAATGAGCGTGTTGTTGTTTCTATTTTTGTCAACCCAACGCAGTTCAATAACCCCAGCGATCTTAATAGCTATCCAAGAACCTTGGATTCTGATATGCAGCTTCTCTCCTCTTATCCTTGTGATTACGTGTTCTCCCCTGAGGTTGCAGAGATCTATCCTGAACCGGATACCCAGAAGTTCAACTTTGGTACTTTGGAAACTGTGATGGAAGGACACTTCAGGCCTGGTCATTTTAATGGCGTAGCTCAAGTTGTCAGCAAATTATTTGAGATCGTTAAACCTGATAATGCCTATTTCGGACTTAAAGATTTTCAGCAATATTCTATCATAAAAGCTATGTGCACCATGCTTGAGCTACCAGTCAGGATTGTTCCATGTGAAATTGTCAGAGAAAGAGATGGACTGGCCATGAGTTCCAGGAATGCTTTGCTTTCAGAAAAACATCGGGCAGTGGCACCGCAAATTTTCAGTATATTGCAGGAGGCAGTTTCTGATTCAGAATTTTTTGGACCAGAAGAGATAAAGAAGCTAGTGACCGATAAAATTGATTTAATTCCATTGCTGCAACTGGAATATTTTGACATTGTAGATGGACTGTCTTTGCAGAATATTTCATCCTGGGAACACAAGGGTCTAAAAGTTGGATGTATAGCTGTTTTTGCCGGTTCAGTGCGATTAATTGACAACATAGTTTTTGCTAAATAATAATATTTCAGATGTTTATAGAGGTTTGTAAATCGAAAATACATAGGGTGACAGTTACTGGCGCTGATCTTCAGTATGTTGGTAGCATTACCATTGATGAGGATCTGATGGATGCAGCCAACCTGATCGAAAATGAGAAGGTGCAAATTGTTAATATCAACAATGGAGAGCGTTTTGAAACCTACGTTATAAGGGGGAAAAGAAAATCCGGTAGCATCATCCTCAATGGACCGGCTGCCCGTAAAGTGCTGGTTGGTGACGTAATTATCATTGTTTCCTACGCAACAATGGATTTTGAGGAGGCAAAAACCTTTGAACCTTGGATAATTTTTCCTGACACAGAAACAAATAGATTGGTATAAACTAAATTGGCAAAGCTTAAAACATCGTTCGTCTGTCAGAATTGCGGATATGCCTCTCCAAAATGGATTGGTCACTGTTCTTCTTGCGGCGAATGGAATACTTTCCAGGAAGAAGTTTCCCTTCCGGTTAAAAACCAACCCTCCCATTCCGGGTCATCTTCCAATTCAAGACCGGTTACACTCAGTGAGATCGATTTACTAGAACTTCCGAGGATTGATACGACCAATGCAGAGTTCAACAGAGTACTTGGAGGTGGCATGGTACCTGGCGGACTAATCTTACTTGGAGGAGAACCGGGCATTGGGAAGTCGACACTGGTACTCCAGATTGCACTCCAACTACAGAAAAGAAAGGTTCTTTATATATCCGGAGAAGAGAGTCTCCAGCAGCTTAAAATGCGCGCTGAGCGGTTGGATGGAAATAACCCAAACTGTCTTTTTTTATGCGAAACCATATTGGAATCAGTTCTGCTGCACATTGACAGAGAATCCCCTGATTTAGTTATCATAGACTCAATTCAAACTGTTAGCAGTGACGCAATTGAGTCGACTGCCGGAAGCGTTACACAGATCAGGGAGTGCACCATTGCCATCATGAAACTGGCAAAAGCAAGAAACATCGCGGTTATTCTTATTGGTCATATCAACAAAGAAGGGAGTCTGGCAGGACCGAAAGTTCTTGAGCATATCGTAGATACAGTCTTGCAGTTTGAGGGTGACAGAAATCATTTTTACCGGATTGTAAGGTCAGTCAAAAACAGATTTGGGTCGACTTCAGAACTCGGAATATATGAGATGCAGCAATCCGGATTGAGAGAGGTTAGCAATCCATCGGAGATGCTTCTCTCATCTCACAACGAAGGACTCAGCGGAACTTCTACTGCGGCTGCCATTGAGGGAATGCGCTCTTTCCTTATCGAAGTTCAGGCATTGGTAGGCTCAGCAGCATACGGTACTCCTCAGCGTTCGGCAACCGGCTTCGATTTGCGCAGAATGAATATGTTGCTTGCCGTTCTCGAAAAGCGGGCCGGCTTTAAGTTAATGGTCAAGGATGTTTTCCTCAACATTGCTGGAGGCTTAAAAGTCGATGATCCAGCCATGGATCTGGCTGTTATATGTGCAATTATGTCATCTAATTTCGATATCGCGATTGACAAGGGAATTGCCTTTTCAGGTGAGATAGGATTAACAGGAGAGATCAGACCCGTTGGAAAGATTGAACAACGCATCGCTGAAGCCCAAAAATTAGGGTTTAAGGAGATTTACATCTCAAAATACAACAAGGGCGTAGACTTTTCCCGTTTCGATATAAAAATCCACCAGATCGAGCGGGTGGAAAAGCTTGTGAGAGTCCTATTCGGGATAAAAGAAAAAGGATAAAGTTTACTTTATCCTTTTTCTTTTATCAATATTCCCAAAGATCTTGTTCGTAATCAAAAATGGCATTTTTGATCCTTTCCGACTCTTTTGAAGCGTATTCTGCAGAAGCATAATCCGAGATAGGGCGGTTGTTGTAAACATTCTCCTCTTTAATGATGTAGCCATCAAAATTTCTTATCAGGAACAGATCATCAAAGCTATAATTTCTTGCACTATTGCGAGCATTAAGTGATTCATTCTTAGCCAGAAGGTTCCTGATTTCAGGGTAGTAAACCCAAAAGAGCTTTTTCCGCAAGGTTATCTCTTGTGCAACATCTTCATCCCGATAATAAAGCCTGATTGGGCAAAGACCTAAAATCCGAACTTGCAGCGTAGATTTCTGTTTGTCAAAATACCAGATTTCTTTTACGATAAGCTGTTTAACCTGATCGGTAGGAATTTCTTGGGCAACAACTACCGGTTCCATCTGACCGGTTTCGAAATTTCGGCGTTCGATGGTTTTGGTTGCCGCACCGAATTGAGTTTTTACCTGATCGTAACTTACCGGGACAGTAAATTCATTTTCATCATTGGCCGGTGGATCAAAGGCTGTGATGGTATTGTCCTTTATCCCTTTCAGCAACAGGTTGATCAAGTTGATTCTGCCCTGCGTTTCAACAGTGGGAAAATAAAACTGCTGGTTCATCTTTTCGCGCATGTCAATAAGGCGCCATACGGTTTTAGACCAGGTAATATCTGCTTCTCTTACTCCTGGTAGGGGGGCAGGTTTACGTTCAAACGTGATTCTCCTCTCGTACAAACCATTTCTGTTTTTCACAAGATCCTCTATCCCTTGTCCCATCAGGGTACTTATGGCTGAAGATCCGGCAAACAAAATCAATAAGAAAAATAATTTATGTCTCATCGCTTAATTAATTTTAAAGCTAATAGCTGATAAATTTCTAGTTAATCCGTCATCACCTTTGGCAACGATGTTGTCAATATAGAGGCGGCTCCCTTTGGTAAGTCCTTTGAACAAATCCCGCTGTTCCTGGGTAAATTTTGCTCCAGTGGTAGCTCTGTCGACCACAAAACCGCCCTGAGAAGTCGAAACCACGAAGGAAAGCACCTTGAATTTCATGTCAAAATCAAAATCCGGAATATCTGCAAAAACCCCTTGCTCTACCGTCAATTCGTTTTTGGAGATAAGCCCTTCGTTCTTACCGGCAACAGTTGCAATCGGATTGGGAACTTTCTTTACCCTAAACTCTACAGTGCCCATTTGTTTGACTACTTTGTCGACTGTAGCACTTACTGAAATGTAAGCTTTCTCAGTGAGTTTCTCAGGATATGCAAGAAATCCATCCGCAGAAGGCTCAATTCTTCCATTTTTCATTGAAACCTGAATATCCCTCGAAGAGATTCCGGGTACTGAAACGGAAATAGGGTTTGGTAAGCCCAGATAAAGGATATTCATCCTGGTTGGGGATACGGTCATGGACGGTTTTTCGACTTGGTACTCTTGCTCAAAGCGATAAGGTACTATCTGTCCGCTGGGGTTTTTGTAGTTGATAACACCATTCCATTTGAAGGTTCCTTCTGCGTTGGCTGTTACCTTGTATATACCGGCATTTTCTCCGGGGATGATTGAAAGTTTGTTGCCATTGACAAGAATTTCGGGAACTGCGGTGGTGTCGATGGCCGATATGAAAACTTTTGCCTCATAAACATCCCCCTGAAGTACAAAACTGGATTTTGGGATAACCTGCGCCTTAAGCTTGTTGAATTTAAAAGAGGATTCATCAATTTTTTTATACAAATAGTTGATTACATCAGCTTCACTATTTCTGACATCACTTTGCATTTTTGACATCAATGTAATAACGGCAATTAAAGGGTAACCCTCGAATTTGCTGTTTTCCCAGGATGGTCGGATTCCAGCAATATCCGGAGGGGAGGACGTGTCAAGTGATTTTGTAATTGATGCAATCTCTGCTGAATCACCTGGGTTAATTATTTTAAGCAAAGAATCCTTGTATACCTCGATGGCACTTTTCAGCACTGATCCATATTTCTTGGCTATCATGAGTTCAGCGGAGGCATCAAGATCTTCTTTCGACTGGATATTTTTAACATTTCCCTCCGGACCATCAGCTCTTTTGACGATCATTACTTTGAGCTTGGCAATATAGTTGTAAATGGAGTCAGAATGTTGTTTGATTCTCAATACGGTTCTGTTGAGCTCACCTACCTTTTGTGGATTTTCCTGGGCCGCATTATAGAATTTTGTATAAACGGTTTCGTTTTTGCTGCCAAAATTTTCAATGCTGCTCATAAATCCTTCGTTAACCAAAGCGAATGCATCCAATACTTTCTTGTCAACATTCAATGCCAACATCGCTGTCAGTACCAGGTACATGAGCATGATCATCTTTTGCCGAGGTGTTTCCGGACTGCCTATTGATGCCATTGGGTTCGAGAGTTGTTAACGTTTGATAATCATTGCACCCAACATGTTGCCATAAACATGATTCAATGCTTCCAGATTTTTGTTCATTAGCTCAGTCTGCTGACGATATTTTTTCGCCTCTTCCAATGTTTCATTCACGATTTGCTGCAAACCTGTCTGGTCAGTCACGCTCCTGGATGAGGTTTCAGTCAGTTTTTTAATATTTTGAAGATGAAGTTCGTAGGAAGAGTTGAGGGCAGCCAGACTGGTGTTCATCTTTGCAACCTCTCCGGCGTATGATTTTGAAGTATCACCAAGGGCAGAAAAATCTTTGCGAACAGATTCGGTATATTCCTTGTAAGAAGTAGAGAGTTTCTCACTGGTCGAGGCAAGCTGCTGATTAATTTTTTTGGTAGATTCAGTGAAGGATTCAGCCATCTCTTTTGACGAGCTGGAAATCAATTTGGAAGAGTTTTCATAGCTATGAACTAAATCGCCAAGCGAATGTTCGACTGAATGTGTTGCTTTGGTGTTTATTTCTGAAAAATTATTCAATGATTGAGCAGCTTTTCCGAGGTCTTTAACATACAGCTCAGTAGCCAGGGTTGCATTCGAAATTTCTGAAATTCCTTTGGCGGTATTGGCTAAATCCTGAATCCCATTCTTAAGCTTTGCCAATAGCTCGGGAGAGATTTCGGCTTTTGCGAATAAGTCATTCATTTCCGAATTTAGACCTTTTGAGTAACTTTTCGGCTTTTCAGTTTCATCATAATCTTCTTTGAATTCATCATGCACCAAGGACCAGTCGTACTCCTTCGGGGGAGTATAAACCGGTTGAAATGCCGAAATAATGAAGACGCCAACCTCAATTGCCAATCCTGCTCCTAACATCCATCCCAAACCGGGGATATGATATACTTTGCAGAGGGCACCAAAAACTACAATGGCTGCCCCAAAGCTAAAGATGAAGTTTTGAAGTTTGGGAGAAATTATCCCCTGCTCATTAGGGTCCTTTACATCCCTCAATTTGTTTTCCTTTAAACTAGACATGAGTTGTAATTGAAGATTTGAATAGATTGAGGTTAAAATTCATCACCAAACGAGGACCTGACACACCTAAACCCAACATAGGATTTTGCAGTATCCTGGTATTCAAAAGTGCGTGTACCAACCTGAATATAGTAGGCAATATCTTTCCATGAACCTCCTCTGATCACCTTGCGCTTCATGGTCGGCGGATCATCGGCAACAGCGTTGTACTCGAAATTGGGGTTCATGTCATGCATGAAATTGTAAGTTGATTCATCGTAGGCTGTAACAGTCCACTCGGCAACATTGCCGGCCATATCATACAGCCCGTAACCGTTTGGTTCATAGGTGGCAACCTTGATGGAAGCTTTTCCTCCATCGTCACTGTAATTGCCCCGCATGGGTTTAAAATTAGCCAGAAAGCATCCGGTTTTAGAACGGGTGTAATAACCGCCCCATGGATACATTGAATTATCCAGTCCGCCTCTGGCAGCCAATTCCCATTCTGCCTCAGTTGGAAGACGATAGTCCTGAACAGCGTAATCGCCCTTGTTTGAGAGGCTGGTATTTTTAAAATTAGTTCTCCACATGCAGAAAGCTTTCGCCTGCTTCCAGCTGACACCAACCACCGGATAATCGTCAAATCCAGGATGGGAAAAATACATTTTTGCCCAGGGTTCATTGAATGCATAGGTAAAGTCACGGATCCAAACGAGGGTATCAGGGTAAATGTTGACGTCATCGGTCATCACAAAGTTTGAACGATTTTGAATAGGGGCAACCTTACCATTGAGATCGACAATACTACCTGAATAAGCTTGCTTGGTAAAATCATAGGAGTTTTGACGACGGGATGCCTGTTGAAGATCTAGCCAGTAGTAGCTGTAATTTAATTTTCTGACATCTAGTTCCTTTTTGCCAAAAATCCTCTCACTTTTGTCATAGTAAAGCTGCTCAAGTTCAGGAATATACTCTGCTTTTCTCCAATTTAGCTTTACATTCCAATCCAGAACGACAGGGTCTATTGGATCACCCCGACGAGTAGTGGTAGGTTTAAATTCGGGGTATTTTTGAGACAACAAATCTCTTGCTATGGAATCGCGTACCCAGTAAACAAATTGACGGTATTCATTGTTCGTTATTTCGGTATCGTCCATCCAGAAGGTGGCAAGATCAACGGTACGGGTTGGCAATGTTACTCCATTAATATCCTGATCAGAAGGCCCCATGTTGAAACTTCGACCGGGTATCAGTACCATCCCTTGAGGGGTTGGCTCTAGGTACTTTCCCCTTTTCTGTACCCCTGCCAATTCACCGTTTCCGGAATTGTGACATCCGGAAACCAGCAGCATCACTGCCATACTGCCATAAGTAAACAATCGTTTTATCGTTCGACTCATATCTTGTGAACCAATTTTTTCCATTTCAAAGTTATAAAAACCTTACACTTTTGGTTTTTTGACCTCTATTTTTATTTAATAGAACAGCGTAAGAGATAAAAAGTTCATGAGAACCAGAGTTATAGCGTGCCAGAACAGAAGTATTAAGGTCATAAGAATAGCCAATTTTTAACCCGTTTAGCATCTCAAACCCTAGAAATACCACCACTGCATCTTTAATTCTATATCCAATTCCTCCCCAAAATCGCCTATTGTACTGTATCAACAGGTCTAAATCGACCTGGGAAGTTGTTCCATCTGATTTTATAAAGAACGAAGGTTGAACGGCAAAACGATCGTCGTTCATTCCCTTATTATAACTGCCCGTAAGATAATAATGCCTTTTCAGCGAATAATGACCTTTCTCTTCAAAAGAAAAGGAAGGCTGGTTAATATGGGTTGAAGACAAAGCCAGATAGTATTCTTTGTGCCGGTAAAAGAAACCGGCTCCAACATCTGTCAGCAAACCATTTACCTCTTGTTTAGGCAAATAAGGATCCGAGCCATCCACGAGGTCTCCGCCTTGCGAAGACGACCAACCCGGACTAATATTTTTATTCATCATGCCTACAGAGATGCCGCATCCCAATTGACCTTGACCGAGCTGAAAACGATAAGCGTAATCAATACCAAAGGATACATTTTTTTCATATCCGATGGCATCTTTAACTACCGTGAATCCCAATCCGTCAGAATTTCCGATCAATTTTACGGCTGCATCTGTCTGGAATGATGTTGTCACCGGTGCACCCGGGAATCCAACCCATTGCTGCCTGTTGAAAAGCATTAGGTTTATTTGTCCGTTGTTTCCGGCAAATCCGGGATTAATCATCAGATGGTTAAACATATGCTGACTAACCTGAGGATCCTGTTGCGCACTTGCGGCGAATGTACATATATTTAACAAAATCCACAAAAATCCACAAAATTTCGTTATAAAATTACAACGAAGAGTTCGATTTGATAAACGAACAATAAGTCCAGATCCCAGAAGCTTTGGGCTGGCCGGAAAGTTTTTATAGTTCAGGACTTTAGAATATTCCATCAGTAGCTCTTGTTGAAAGATGACCACCACCGTTCGGGGATTTCATTTTTACATGCCACACGGTAGTCCTTTTTTGAACAGGGCACTCTCAAAGGAAATAAGTCGCAATCGGGCGAAGGTACCTCCATCCACCATCGTTTTGAGACAGGGTGCTTGAGAAAGGTGAGAGGTTCCGGTATTCCTTCGACTGAAACAACATAATGTAAGAAATCGATGGCTTCATCCTGAGGGATTTCATCAATTCTTCGCGACTTTCCATTTAGATAATACCAGACTATCTGAGCGGCCATCATGGCACCGTTCTTCTCAGGGTCCTTGTCGGGATTGTAGCCAAACAAAGAGAACCATCCCGGATTGGTAGATATTCCGGAATACCATGCAAGCTGACAGGCCTCCTCGCCGGTAAGTCCGTTGGGAGAGTTTCTGACCTGCCCAGGGGCTTCACAAAGTTTAAGTGACCCAAAATCAAAACTAACGAGGTCTGTCTCCCTTAGATGCGGCTCCATTTCATCAATCCCGTTCCTTATCTCGCCAAGGGTGAATAGATTACCCTTAAACTCTTCAGAGAACGTCTCTTTGGTTTCAGTAGACACAAAAAATGATTGAACTGCCATCACATTGACAATGATTTCATTCGAAAGATTGTTCAAAAAAACATCATCAAGCGTACTTTCTTTTTGTGACAGGTTGTCGATGCGATCGTCCACCACCGTTAAAATAGCTTCCTTTTTGTCAATTCCGGCAAGCAATGGAACTGTGAAGCTATGATTTCCACCTAATACGAGCATCGAAATTCCCAGAGAATAATGTTCTTCAGCCACCATTTTTACAGCAGCCATCGTATCATTGAATTCTTTGCCTGCTTTGATATTTCCCAAATCAACAATCTTGAAAGGGGAAGAAAAACCGTTTAGTTGATAAAGTTGCTCCCTGATAGCATCCGGAGAACCTGAAAAGGAAGAGGAAGATGAGAGACGGTCGTCAGTTATCCCAAGAATTACGACATCAGGTAAGGATGATTCGTTCCACACCGATTTTTTCAAAACCGATCCCAGTTGATCCTTGTCTCCGGAGAATTTTTTAACGACCGGTAATATTTTAGCAGGTGTAATGAGCTCCTTCCACATAAATTCTGGTTTTACCGACAATATAAAAAAACTTTCAGCAAAAAAAACTTTTCATGTGTAAATAATTTGTTCCCTATTGTCACATGGAATTCGCATTCAATATTGAAATCTCCTTTGGCGATTAGCTATAAATCTCATTTCGGCTATAATTATTTCGATTTTTTCTGTTTAGGCTTTTTAGTTTCAGAATCGATGATCTCTTTGCAGACAGAATAAGTAAGAAGTTCTACTTTGGTATCCTTTTTAAGTTTGAAATTCTGCTTTTTGTAGGAAATATATGGGCCCCACCTACCTTGTAAGATCTTAATGTGTGCGTCTTCGTCAAAAGTTTTTAACAAAGAATTTGAAACCTTTTCGCGTCGCTCAAGAATTAATTCTATGGCCCTGTCGATCAGCACAGTGTATGGGTCATCAATGCCTTTTTTCAGTGAAACGAAGTTGGAGTCATGCTTCACATAAGGACCAAATTTCCCAATTCCGACAATCACTTTCTTTTCTTCATACTCACCCAAATCCCTTGGGAGGTCAAAGAGTTTTAATCCCTGTTCAAGGGTAATTGTCTCAATGCTTTGACCCTGCTGTAAACTTGCAAAGACAGGTTTTTCTGTCCCGTCTTCCGAGGTGTCGCCAAGCTGTATGAAAGGTCCGAATCTGCCAATTTTTGCGGAGACATTCTTGCCGGTGGCAGGATCTATCCCTAAAAGTCTTTCTCCGCGTGCCCGCTCAGAATTTGCCAGGGCATCTTCGATCTGGCGATGAAATGGAAGATAGAAATCATCAATCATCTTTTGCCAAACCAAACTTCCTTCGGCAATTTCGTCGAATTGTTTCTCAACTGTGGCGGTAAAATAGAAATCAACGATGGGCTCAAAATGCTTCATCAAAAAGTCATTCACGACCAACCCAATATCTGTAGGAAATAGTTTCGATTTTTCAGTTCCTGTAATCTCAGTTTTCTCTTCGCGACGGATATTTCCGGCCTTGAGAATTAGTTGAACAAAGGAACGCTCTGTGCCTTCACGGTCTTCTTTGACAACATAATCCCTTTGTTGAATGGTGGTGATTGTTGGTGCATAGGTCGAAGGCCGTCCAATGCCTAACTCTTCCAGTTTTTTCACGAGACTTGCCTCCGTGTAGCGCGCTGGTTTAAGGGTAAAGCGCTGCAAAGCCTGGATTGCTGAGGGAACTAATTTCTGTTTGACAGACAATGGAGGGAGCAGTCCTTTTTCCTCGTCCGTAAGATTCTCATCATCGCTTGACTCAAGGTAAACGCCTAGGAAACCATCAAATTTTAAAACCTCACCAGTGGCCTGAAAGCGTTCTGAAGTGTTGGAGATATTAATTGTTACATTGGTGCGTTCCAGTTCAGCATCTGCCATCTGGGATGCCAAGGTCCTTTTCCAGATCAGATTGTACAATTTCTGCTCCTGGGCAGAGCCCGTTACTTCTTCTTCAAAAAAGTCTGTAGGTCGGATGGCTTCGTGCGCTTCCTGTGCACCTTTGGAATTGGTTTTATAATGACGGATCTTGACATATTTTTCACCATACGATTCCGTAATTTTCTTCTTTGCACTGTTTATGGCAGTTTGAGAAAGGTTGGTGGAATCGGTACGCATGTAAGTAATCTTACCTGCTTCATATAATCTCTGCGCCACAGACATGGTAAGCGAAACCGGGAATCCCATTTTTCTACTTGCCTCTTGCTGTAGGGTAGAGGTAGTAAAAGGTGGTGCCGGCGATTTTTTTGCTGGTTTGGTGACAATATCGCCAATAACGAATTCTGCCTTACTGCATTTCTGCAGAAAATGGTTAGCATCCTCTTCATTTTCAAAACGTTCAGAACACTCTGCTTTTAGCAATGTCTCTTTTCCCGATTTCTCGGGTACGATAAAGAGTGCAGTAACCTTGAAAAATGGTACTGATTCTGTGTTGGTAATCTCACGCTCGCGTTCAACAATTAGTCTCACAGCAACCGATTGTACCCTGCCGGCAGAAAGTGAAGGCTTCACCTTTTTCCACAATACCGGTGAGATTTCAAATCCAACCAAACGATCCAGGATCCTTCTTGCCTGCTGCGCATCCACAAGATCCTTGTTGAGATGACGCGGATGTTCTATGGCATGCTGGATGGCATCTTTGGTAATTTCATGAAAAACGATGCGATTTGTAGTTTTCGGATCCAGTTTAAGTACCTCCATCAAATGCCACGCGATGGCTTCTCCTTCGCGGTCCTCGTCCGATGCGATCCAAACAGTCTTTGCTGACTTTGCAAATTTCTTCAGATCGGCTACAACTTTTTTCTTATCCTCCGAAACGATATAGTTGGGTTCATACCGGTTGTTAAGATCAACGCCGAAATCTTTCTTGTCGAGATCGCGAATGTGACCAAAGCTGGATTTAACCATATAGTCCTTGCCCAGAAATTTTTCAATAGTTTTCGCCTTGGCAGGAGACTCGACAATGACCAAATTTTCTTCCATAATGTGAACGTAAATGACCGGTGACTTCTAAAAAACTTTGCAAATTAACGAAAATCAAAACCTAAGTTCCAAGTCTTTGGTGCATATAATATTCAAAATAGTGATTTAGCTCTATCTAAAATGGATTAAAATTGGCTGATTTTCAGTACCCGACCTCCTCATTCTATACAAGTTATGGCAAATTATTCGGTTCTCAAAATTGAATTAAAATTCGATCATAATTCCTATCGTCGGAAGGGCCGTACCCGAGGATGAAGCAATAGTTTTGAGTAAATACCGCGAAGAATCGGTCGGATCTGTCAGAGGTAAACCTTGGGAATCTGTCTGCAATATCAGGCTTGGAGGAAGATCCGCTTTAAAATTATAAGCATTCTGAATGTCCATATAGAGCATTAATGACCACTTTTTATAATAATATGCCTTGTCAACTCTAAGGTCTAATTGCTGAAATGCCCCAAGTCTTTGTTTGTTAAACTTGCTGTAATCCAGATAACCTCTGCCCTGGGCATCCCAGGCACTTTTGATGGACGATTTTTGAATATCCCAGAGAGTATAGGGGGAACCTCCAATGTAACGCCATTTGAAACCAAAGTCCCAGTTCTTTTTAAAGGAACGCGTTGCTGTGATTGTAAGAAGATTTCTGTTGTCCCATGCTGAAGGAACATATAAACCTTTGATGTCTGTGAATTCACTTCTGACATAGGTGTAAGTCAATACCCCTTTAAATCCTAGTAAATCCTTGTAGCGGGCAAGAAATTCAACACCATAGGCTTGCCCATTGCCGGTAGACTTGATCTCTTCATCTCCAAAAACCCCAAAATCGGCGCCTTTGCTGGCCAAAGAAACAGAATCCCTGACCGAGAAAGGATAGTGATTGTAGCCTTTGTAGAATCCTTCGACAGACAATTGTGTGGTCGTATTAGGGCGGAAGTCAATTCCGGCAACCAGGTGATTCGCCCCTATCATACGCACCCCATTTTGCTTGTTTACCAAAACTCCGGCAAGGTTACGGTAACCCAATGTAGTGTATGCGGGCAATTGTAAATATCTTCCGGCGTTGACGTTAAAGGAAGTTCTGCCGCTTAACTGATAACTTGCCGAAAAACGGGGGGAAAGGTTTTCAAATGGATTGGTCATGGCAGAGGAATAGCTGTTTCCATCGCCCCGGATACCCACCGACAGTTGAAGCTTCTGTTTCAAAAGCTCCCTGTTAACTTGCCCAAAGAAGCCATATTTTATGAAGTTGAGGTTGGATAGATAATTAAATGACTGGACATTGTTGCTAAGGAAAAGCTTCTGAAAAGTATTGTTGTAATATTTGGCATTTTGCAGATCGACACCGTAGGTAATTTTAAATTTAGTCTTGGATAAATAATAGTGTTCAAATCTGAATTTCGTTTCGCTTTCGCGCGAATCATAATTCAGGATCAGGTTGGCGGGGCTCACTACATTATCCTGGTATTTGAGCTCTCCGTTGTTAAGTGTATTCTGGCTGAGAACATAAGTGTTGTAACCTGAGGCATTGTAATGTTTTAAAACGAGTCCGAAGGTATAATTCCATTGTTTGTTTTCGGGGAGATAACTCAAAATGTAACGCTGTTCTTCGGTCTCATTTGCCTTGAGGTTTAATTTGGAGTTGTCATAGGCACCTATTCCAATGAAGGAGAGTTCGGTTTTGTCATTGATTTTAGTTTTAATTTTGAACTGAAAATCATTGTAGGTTGGCAAAAATGGGAGGCCAATTGCGCTAAACAGGAATTGCAGATAGGATCTGCGAATAGAAGCCAGATAGGTTGTTTTAGCTGAAAGAGGACCCTCAGAAGAGAAAGCAAGATCAGAAGCGCCTACCGTTGCACGGAATTTCGCCTTTTCTGCGTTGGCATTCTTTTGTGTAAACTCCAGAACAGAACTCATGGCATTTCCACGGGTGGATGGAAATGCACCGGAGTAAAAGTTAACCTCGCGAACAAAATCAACGTTGATAATTCCGACCGGTCCACCGGAGGCTCCCTGGGTGGCGAAATGGTTCAAATTTGGAATTTCCACTCCGTCAAGATAAAACTTGTTTTCGCTTGGTCCGCCCCCCCTGACAATCACATCATTTCTGAAAGAGGCAGCAGAGGAGACACCCGGAAAGGATTGAATAACTTTGGTAATATCCCGGTTTCCGCCAGGATTTTTTTCAATTTCATCTATTCCGATCGTACGCAGAGAAGTAGGGCTCTCGTCGCGCTTTGGGAAAAAATTGGGTCTGACAGTGATTTCTTCCAAGCGCACATCATCCTCTTCCAGCGGAACGTTGATTGTTGCTCCTGCAGACAAAGTTATGCGAAAGGTTTCCGAGATATAAGTTTTAAAACCTATCGCGGATATTTTTAGCTGATAAAACCCTGGTTCAATCTTGTTTAAAATAAAATTTCCTTTCAGGTCACTGTTGGTTCCGTTGGTGCTATTTTGAACGACGACTGTGGCAAATTCTACCGGCTCATTGTTTTTTGCATTGAATACGCGTCCCTTGATTGTACAGGATGGATTTTGAGCTGAAACTGAAATAAAGGCAAAAAGAGAAAATAGTAAAATATATTTTTTCATACTAGTCACATTGAATTGTCTAGATTCATAAACGATATTCCTTGCCAAAGGTTAACATTTTGAATTAAAAGCATCATGGTTTAATGATTTCTTAAAATTGATCCTATTCCGTATCGTCCACAAGTCGCCCTCCTCCCTTGAGTATTATTTTAACGAATTTGCATTTTAAAATTTTCGACCGATATATAGAAAGGTTATAAATTATATCTTTATTGCCATGCAATTTGTTTGGCACAACAGCATCTTCTATTTTTGATAAGATATTCAAATAGCAACATTCTTCAATATTCATTAATACACGATTTTTATGAGCAGTTTCATGAGCGCCTCCATCGGGCGTAAATTATTCATGAGTATCACGGGGCTCTTCCTGATCTCATTTCTCGCCATCCATCTCACCTTGAACCTGTTTCTGACATTCGATGATTCCGGTGCCCTTTTTAATCTGGCCGCACATTTTATGGCTACCAACCCACTTATCAGAATCATGGAGCCATTGCTGGCATTGGGGTTTGTGGTGCACATCATCTGGTCAGGCTGGATTACCCTCGAAAACATGAAAGCTCGTCCGCAAAAGTATGCCTATGGAGATCAGCTGCTTAGCTGGTGGGCACCTGCTAAGAACATGTTTATCCTCGGTAGCTTGGTATTGATTTTCCTCGTTATTCATCTTTTAAATTTCTGGGTAAAAATGAAGTTTACCGGCGATCCGTTGCTCAGCAGTGTGAATGTTGGCGGAGTGGAAATGCACAATGCCTATGCCCTGGTGAGCAGTCTGTTCCTGAATCGCTGGTACGATCTGCTATATCTTGCCGGAGGGATTCTGGTAGGTTTGCACATCACACATGGCTTTTGGAGTGCGTTTCAAACCATTGGTTTTAGCAACCAGATATGGCTGAAACGTCTTAAATGTTTGGCCATTACAGTTGGGATAATTTTCGCTGCCGGGTTTTCTTACATCCCACTTTACTTCTTGATTAAATTCTAAACTGAACTTCAAAGCTTTTAAGATATGAGCACACTGAATTCAAAAATACCAGCCGGATCGATTGCCGAAAAATGGACCAATCATAAGGCAAAAATTAAAGTTGTTAGTCCGGCCAACAAGCGCAAACTCGATGTTATTGTTGTAGGAACAGGATTGGCAGGAGCCTCTGCCGCAGCTTCACTGGCTGAACTAGGTTACAACGTGACTGCTTTCTGTTACCAGGATAGCCCCAGAAGGGCACATTCAATTGCTGCACAAGGTGGAATAAACGCGGCAAAGAACTACCAGAACGACAACGATTCTGTTTACCGGCTGTTCTATGATACCATCAAAGGAGGCGACTACCGTGCCAGAGAAGCCAATGTGCACCGCCTTGCAGAGGTTTCTCCAAACATCATCGACCAATGTGTGGCACAAGGTGTTCCTTTTGCCCGCGAATATGGCGGAACCCTATCGAACCGTTCTTTTGGCGGAGTATTGGTAAGCCGGACTTTTTATGCAAGGGGTCAGACGGGCCAGCAACTGTTGCTTGGAGCTTATTCTGCCCTCAACCGTCAGATCAACGAAGGGACCGTGACAATGCACACCCGTCATGAGATGCTCGAATTGGTTGTCGTTGAAGGCAAGGCGCGTGGCATCATTGCACGTGATATGGTAACCGGCGAGGTAAAACGCTTTGGAGCCCATGCGGTCGTCCTTGCGACAGGCGGGTATGGCAATGTTTTCTTTTTGTCGACCAATGCCATGGGATGCAACGCCTCAGCATCTTGGGTAGCCTATAAAAAGGGAGCATTCTTTGCCAATCCTTGTTATGTTCAAATCCATCCTACCTGTATCCCGGTTCACGGATCGCAACAATCCAAGCTGACGCTCATGTCGGAATCATTGCGCAACGATGGTCGCGTTTGGGTGCCAAGGAAGCTGGAGGATGCGGAGAAACTCAGAAAAGGGCAGTTAAAACCAAATGATATCAAGGATGAAGACCGTGACTTCTATCTTGAGCGCAGGTATCCATCGTACGGAAACCTGGTGCCAAGGGATGTTGCCTCAAGAGCAGCCAAAGAACGTTGTGACGCTGGCTTTGGTGTAAACAAGGAAGGAATGGCCGTTTTTCTCGATTTTAAATACGCCATTCAGCGTCTTGGTCAGGAAACCATTGCCAAACGTTATGGCAATCTTTTCCAGATGTACGAAAAGATTTGTGATGTGGATCCATACAAGGAACCGATGCAGATTTATCCGGCCATTCATTATGCCATGGGTGGTACCTGGGTCGATTACAACCTGATGACCACTATCCCTGGTTTATATTCATTGGGAGAAGCCAATTTCTCAGACCATGGAGCCAACCGCCTGGGTGCTTCCGCCCTGATGCAAGGCTTGGCAGATGGTTATTTTGTATTGCCATACACCATTGGTGATTATCTTGGAAATGAGATCATGGTTCCTAAAATCAACACCAATCTTCCTGAATTTGAGGTAGCCGAAAAGGCTGTAGTGGCTAAACTGGAGTTGCTTTTTAACATCAAAGGGAAGACTCCGGCCGACCATTTTCACAAAAAATTAGGCACAATATTGTGGGACAATGTTGGAATGTCGCGCAATGAAGCTGGCTTGAAAATAGCGATTGAAGAGATCAAGAAATTACGCAAGGAGTTTTATTCAGATTTGCTGGTTCCGGGTGAGCTAATGAATGTTAATCCAGAATTGGAGAAGGCGGGCCGAATTGCAGATTTTCTCGAAATGGGAGAGTTATTGGCACGCGACGCACTCAATCGAAAAGAGTCCTGTGGTGGACACTTTCGCGAAGAGTCGGCTACAGAAGATGGAGAAGCCAAGCGGGATGATGAGAATTTCGCTTATGTGGCAGCCTGGGAGTTCAAAGGTGTTGACAATGAACCGGCACTCCACAAGGAGGATCTTGTATTCGAAACCATTCATTTAACCCAAAGGAGTTATAAATAATCGCAGAAAAAAATCTAGTAAAATGGCTGATATCATTCTCAATAAAATATACGTAAAGGTCTGGAGGCAAAATAGTCCGAAGGCCAAAGGGCGGTTTGAAACCTATCAGGTTGAAAACGTTTCGCAAGGCACCTCATTTCTGGAGATGATCGATATCCTGAACGATAAACTTGTCCTGGAGGGGAAAGATCCTATTGCTTTCGACCACGATTGCCGTGAAGGTATTTGTGGCATGTGTTCGATGTATGTCAATGGGCATGCACATGGTCCTGATACAGAAGTGACTACCTGCCAGCTGCACATGCGGAAATTCCGTGAGGGACAGACCATCGTTGTCGAACCCTGGCGTGCTGCGGCCTTCCCAGTAATCAAAGATGTGATGGTTGATCGGACTGCATTTGAAAAGATCCAGCAAGCTGGAGGCTATGTTTCTGTAAACACAGGCGGGATTCCGGATGGGAATGTCATCCTCATCGGTCAGGACGATGCAGAAGAAGCGATGGATGCGGCTGCCTGCATCGGGTGCGGTGCCTGTGTGGCAACATGCAAAAATTCTTCGGCCATGCTATTTGTTGCCGCCAAAGTTTCCCAGTTAGCCAAATTGCCTCAGGGAAAAGTTGAGGCAAAGAAACGCGCCAAAGCCATGGTGGCCAAAATGGATGAGCTTGGATTTGGCGGTTGCACCAACACTGGCGGTTGTGAACTGGCTTGCCCCAAGAGCATTTCCATAGCGCACATTGCCCGGTTAAACCGGGAATATTTAAGTGCCAAACTCTCAGACTAACGACAAACGCCACTCAAAAGTGGCGTTTGTCGCTTATTAACACTAGATAGTTAATAACTCGCACTGGCACTTCGGGCACTTTTAGCAAATCTTTTTTGAGAATATTTAACTTCGCCCCGATACGTGGATATTCTGCCATAAAACCGAAAAGATGCCCTATAGAAGACTACCTAATACAGACCAGGCAAGGTTAAGAGCCATCAATACTGCTATTTTGATGGGGCAAAAGAAAACAGTCGAAGAACTTGCCTTTTCCGCGAATACCCTCAATCGGCTAAGAAATTTTTTTCCGGGTTTTGAAACCAACCTGATACACCATAAGCTTGCCAGATCGCAGCAGGATAAAAATAGTCGCACTTACCTCGAAACAGCTAAAAAGGCGAGGATCTATCTTTCTCATTTTATCCAGATATTGAATTTCTCCATTCAACGCGGGGATATGAAATCCGAGGTCCGGAATTTCTATGGCATGGTAGGAGACAAAAAATCACCTTCATTAATTCTTGAATCAGAACTGCTGGAGTGGGGAAAGAAAATGATTGAGGGAGAGCATCAACGTATGTTGCATGGTGGAAATCCACTTTACAATCCATCCATCGCAGTAGTAAAAGTAAAATTTGACCAGTTTGTCGATGCTTACCATTTTCAAAAAACATTGCAAAGTAACACGGTTCGCTGGACCCAAAAAGTATCCGGCATGCGTGCTGAAGCTGATGAGATAATTCTGGATATATGGAATGAGGTCGAGGAATATTTTGAGTCATATCCCGAAGAGATCAAAAGAGAAAGAGCCGCCGAATATGGAGTCGTCTATGTTTTCCGCCCCATGGAAAAGCAGAGGCTTGATGTTGGAGTACGAAGCCGGCTTAACTATTAGAAATTGAAAGAAATAGTGACGAAAGAGCGAAGCGCTCTCCCTATGCTGGTGTGGAGATTGTCGATGGTTTTCCTGCTCTTTTCTGTTCAACGTTTTTTATTCTACCTTTTCAACAGCAGCTATTTTCCTCATATGCCGTTAGCACATCTGGGAGAATTGATGCTTTCCGGACTTAAATTCGACCTCACTGCTATTCTTTATGTCAACAGTCTGTACATCCTTTTGATGTTATTCCCCATACAGCTGAAATACAATTTTTCTTACAAAAAAATTTCTAAAATCCTTTTTCTGTTCACCAATACAATTGCGCTGATGGCCAATTTTATTGATGTCATTTATTTTAGGTATATCCTGAGAAGAAGTGATTTTAGCGTATTTTCAGAATTTAAAAATGAGTCACATCTCTGGAAAATCGGGCTTGTCAGCCTGGTTCAATTTTGGTATTTGGCGGTAATACTTATCGGAATGGTCGCGTTTCTTTGGTGGGTTTATTCAGATCACAGGAGAAGTATTCTGGTTAAGTCAAATATCCTTTTTTATCTGATATCTACGGTTACTATGTTTTTATGTGCCGGATTAACTGTTGCCGGAATTAGGGGAGGCTTTACCGGAACCACCAGGCCAATAACCATCAGCAATGCCATTGAAAAAGTGCAAAGACCTGTTGAGTCTGTACTAGTATTAAATACTCCATTCTCCATCATCCGAACTATCGGTACCAAGACTTTCAATGAGATTAATTTCTTTACCGAAGAAGAGGCGGATAAAATATATTCTCCCATTCACCGGGGATATCCTCCCGGGAATTTTAAGCCCATGAATGTCGTGGTGTTAATTTTGGAGAGCTTCACGAAAGAGGTGGTAGGTTCTTTAAATACAGATCTTGAAGGAGGACAATACAAAGGATATACACCATTTTTGGACTCCCTGATCAGCGTTAGCTATACATGGAAATACTCATATGCCAACGGCGTAAAATCCATTGACGCCATTCCTTCTGTCATCGCCGGAGTGCCGTCGTTGGTTCAGCCCTTTGTGTTGTCGCGCTATTCTTTAAACGACATGGAAGGCCTTGCAGCCACTCTGAAAAAGAAAGGGTATGATACCGGATTTTTCCATGGTGCTCCAAATGGTTCCATGGGTTTTAGCGCCATTACCAATATGCTTTCTATCAAAAAATATTTTGGACAGAATGAATATGGACGCAAAGAGGATTCTGATGGTTTTTGGGGTATCCCGGATGAGCTATTTTTAAATTATTGTGCCAAAAATTTTAGTCAGCTGAAGGAGCCATTCGTTGCTTCGGTGTTTACGCTCTCCTCTCATCATCCTTATATTTTGCCGAAGAAATACGAGAATAGCTTCAAGGGAGGTCCAAATCCTCTTTACAAATGCATCGAATACAGTGACTTTTCCCTAAGGGAGTTTTTTAAAGAAGCTTCCAAACAGCCTTGGTACAAAAACACGCTATTTGTGCTTACGGCAGATCATTCTCTACCTTCCAACGACCACAAAGAATACATCACCTCGACAGGACTCTTTTCAATTCCTGTAATTTTTCACCATCCGAACAGCAGTCTGGTTGGCCTCGATCCGACTTTGATGCAACAAATCGATATTTTCCCAACTGTTTTGGGATACCTCAAGTATGACGCAAGCTATTTTGCTTTTGGCCGGGATCGCTTCAATCCGAATGAACATCCTTTTGTTGTCAATTATGTGAATGGTGCCTATCAGTTTATGGAAGACGACTACCTTCTGCAATCAGATGGGACAAAGTTGCTGAATGCCTATCGTTACAAGGAAGACCGGCAATACCTGCACAATCTGGCTGAAACCAGAGATACTACCATTGACAAGCATTTCCAGCGATTTAAAGCATTCCTCCAACAATACAATAATAGAATGGTGGAGAACAGGTTGACGATTAAATGACGTGAGGGGAAGTTGAGAGTGGGAAGTTGAGAGTTGAGAGTGGAGAGTGGGAAATGGGAGAGGGGGCGAGTGGGACGACCGGACGAGTGGGAGAGTGTGAGAGGACGAGTCACAGTGTCTAGTCCTGTGGGAAGATAAGATTGCAGAGTAAGCCTACCGGTCCCCGAGCGGAGCCGAGGGGTGGCCCTCCGGTCAGGATGCAAATGGAAGCGATGAAACTTTTACCGGCAAATGCGAGTAGAAGATGGTAAATTAAGCAGTTATAATCCGGAAATGTCTACATTGAAACAGAATTGCATGCGGAATTTGGTCTTAGGCTTGTTGCTGTTGTTGGCATTTGTTGCAGGATGCCGACCCGATCCGGTTGTTGAGACGCCATCGGCCAATGGGTTCAATTTTTTTGTACTCTCCGACATGGGTTCTACGGGTCTATACCGCGAAGATTCAGTGGCCCACACTTTCAATAGGTTATCCAAAATTTTTCACCCAAAATATATTATCAATCAGGGAGATTTCTTTCATGATCAGGGGGTGAGAGATACACACGATTCACTTTGGGATGCCCAGTTTGAGAAGATGTTTCCTGTTCCTGAATTAAATCTCAAGTGGTACTCTATTATTGGTAACCACGAATACATTGGCAACCCGCAGGCACTTGTTGATTATGCGAAAAGTAATCTGCGATGGACTATGCCTGCACGTAACTATACTTTCGTCCAACAAGTCGATAGCAGCACTTCCATTCGTTTTGTCATGATCGACACTTCTCCTTTTGTGGGCTTTTACCATCGGGATCCAAAATACAAGGAGGTGAACAAGCAAGATCCGGAGAAGACCGTGGCATTTGTTGACAGTGTGCTGGCTCTGTCTCACGAAACCTGGAAGGTCGTGGTAGGTCATCATCCTGCTTATACTTCCGATTTAAATCATGGCAATACCTATAATCTCATTGAATATATTGTTCCGCTCTTAAAAAAATACAAGGTTGACTTTTACCTGAGTGGCCATGTTCACAAATTTGAACACCTTCAGAGGGATGGCATTGATTACATGGTGACTTCTACTGGGATCAAGCCGCGCTGGTCAAATCCTTGGTTTTTTACCCGTTATGTGAAAAGCTCTCCTGGATTTACCATTTGCCATGTCACTCCTCATGATTTCTCCTTTTACTACATCAACGAGAAGGGGGAGACGCTTTATTCCTATCGGAGGAAGAAGGAGTAGAGGAAATGAGTGGGAGAAGGGGCGAGTGGGAGAGAGGGCTAATACCTTTCTAGTACAGCTGGTTATTTCTTCCACGCTGACTGCCACCTACGCCATTGTTGTTGTTATTGGGATTGTTGGGATCTTGATTTTGCAGATCATCGTCTATATCTGAATCGGAGCGTTTCGTGTTTCCGGATTTAAGGGCTTTGGGTAAAATCTTGGTTCTGGTTAGCGGAATCCGGTAAGCAACAGTAACCGAAAAATCAAAGGGTACCTCTGAACTTGTGTATCCCAATCCGGGGATGACATAGGGTTTAACATTTGGATCTTTGGTTGCTGCAAGAAGGAATTTTGCGCGAACCGACCATCCGAAAAAGAGGTTAGGCATCAATTCTCCTTTCAGTCCGAACACAAGCTCACCCCAATGTGCCCCCATGTTCGTTTTGGGGAAGGAAGATTGAAGGGTGCCCCAGTAATTGGTGTAACTGGCCGATAATGTTTCCTGGGAAAAACGGCTAAACCCATATCTGAATCCAACAAAAACCAAATCGTTGTCTGACAAGGATTGGAATTTATTGATGTTCACATCTACACCGATTCGGCCATAAGCCCCTTTGTTGGTGTAATGAAAATTGTCTTTCAGATCGTCAACACTTTGATAGCCGGCTTCCACGGTAGGGAAAAAATTGCCTTTGTAAGGATAATCTGCTTGAAGCTCAAAGGCAGATTTTGTGGCATTTTGGATTTTTGGCATCAGAAAACGGGACATATCAATGCCTATGCGGGGACCTTCGTACCTCCACACCTCTTTCTTTTCCTGACCAAAGCCGAAAACCGGACTAAGGAGTAGTAAGATGAAGATAGACCGTAATATTCTGTCCAAGGGTAGCATATTTTTCTACAGATTTGGGTCCGACAAGCTGATCCCAAACCTTAATTGAGTCAATCAGGGAACTATGTCGGGTTGCGGTAAGCACGTAATTAGGTGCAAAGCCGCAACTTTGTGATATCAATTGAAAGTTCATAGTGTGTTTTAGCCAGAATGTGGCTGATTTCCCGTTTGCAAAGACAACAAATCCTGTTGAATCAGCAGTCAGGGAGAGTGGCAAGCCTGCAGTTTTAACCAAAGCCGGTGTTTTACTGTAAGCCAGCGTATCACCTATGGCATTTCTGTTGTATCCTTTTACAAGAATTGAATCGATATTTATGGTTGTGTTTGCAGTAAAGGCTGTTACCAACAATGTGTTTGACGACTCGTAGCAGTGGGAACCGCTGTTACAGGAAAGAAGTAACATGAATGCCGGAAGAAGAAGTGTGAGCCGAAAACGCATTCGTCAAAAAGGTTTGTGGTGTATCTTGCGGCAAATATAATCAAATTGGGCGGATGGGATTTATACCCCCGAAATAATTGATAGTTTTGCGCTTCGAATATATAGTTATGAGAACACTCACTTTTGTCATATTTTTCAGCATCGTCCTGATCGTCTATTCTTCACTCAATTATTTCGTTTTCACCCGAGGATTGATGGTCTTCTCATGCACTCCTGCCATAAAAAAATGGTACACGGTCATTTTCTGGACATTGGTTTCCTCATTCCTGATTGGCATGTTTTGGGAAAGGACAGCCTCATCGGTTGTAAGCGAATTCATCTACAGAATCGGAGCTTTCTGGCTTGCTTTTATGTTCTATTTTCTGATGGCACTTCTGGTGATAGATCTCATCCGGCTAGCAAATTACTTCTTTCATTTCTTGCCCGTTTTTTCAGTAGCCGGAAAGTTAAATTTGGGATATGCAGTCATCGGGATTGTTTCGATGGTGGTCATTGGGGGATATATTAATGCGTTGACAACCAGAATTAAAGAGATACCCTTAACAATTCACAAAGCCGTATCAGGGAATCCTGAACTCAAAATATTGATGGCTTCTGATATTCATTTGGGCGCCCTGATCGGTGAGAGACAAGAACTAAAACTTGTGCGTATTATCAATGAGCAAAAGCCGGATTTGGTGCTGCTTTGTGGCGACTTGGTGGATGGGGACATCGGTCCGGCGCTTCGAAAGAATCTCGGGAAACATATCCAGGAGATCCGCACGCCGCTTGGCGTTTATGCCATTCCTGGTAATCATGAATACATAGGTGGAATACAGAATACTTTGCCATACCTGGAAAGCATCCATATCAAGGTTCTGCGGGATGAGGTGGTCACACTTCCTGATGGGATACAACTGGTGGGCAGGGATGACCGTGACAGCCGACGCATGGGAGGGCCCAGTAATCCGCATGAATTGAAAGAGTTAACAAAAAATTTGGATCATACCAAACCGATTATTGTGATGAACCACCAGCCCTTCAACCTGCAGGAAGCAGTTGATGTGGGCGCAGACCTGCATTTGTCTGGTCATACGCACCATGGACAAATGTGGCCTTTCAACTTTATTACAAAAGCTATTTTTGAGCTTAGCTGGGGATTGAAGCAAAAGGGTAACACCATCTTTTATGTTTCTTCTGGATTTGGCTCCTGGGGACCGCCGGTTAGGATAGGAAATACGCCGGAGGTGGTGGTATTCAATGTCAAATTTGATTCAGCCAAAAAGTAGTCCTTCAGTATAATGTTACACAGAGGAACAAAGTGAAGCACCGAGATAGACTGAGGTTTTGAGTGAACCGGGGCTGATTTCACTCCAAACTTTAAGTACTCCAAACTTCAAGTACTTCAAACCCCAAACTTTTGTTTATCTTTGCGCAGATTTAATTATTTTCAGAAGTACAGATTATCAAGCATATAAGGTATGTCAGACAGAAATAACACCCGAAATTTTTGCATCATTGCGCACATTGACCATGGTAAAAGTACCCTAGCCGACCGTTTGCTGGAGTTGACCTCGACGATTAGTGGACGCGATATGGAGGCACAGGTGTTGGATGACATGGATCTTGAGAAGGAGCGGGGAATTACCATCAAGAGTCATGCGATTCAGATGGAGTATATTCACGAAGGTGAAAAATTTCTGTTAAACCTGATCGATACTCCGGGGCATGTTGACTTCTCATACGAAGTTTCAAGGTCTATCGCTGCCTGCGAAGGTGCTTTGCTTATCATTGACGCAACACAGGGTATTCAGGCCCAAACAATTTCGAACCTCTATCTGGCCATTGAACACGACTTGGAGATCATTCCTATTCTGAATAAAATGGATCTTCCAAATGCGATGCCCGAAATAGTTGAGGACCAGATCATCGAATTGATAGGCTGTAAAAGGTCGACCATCATAAGAGCTTCAGGAAAAACCGGCGATGGAGTGGCCGAGATTCTTGAAAGGATTCTGACCGATATACCTGCTCCCAGCGGAGATCCTGAAGCACCCCTTCAGGCATTGATTTTCGATTCCGTTTTCAATCAGTTCAGAGGGGTTATAGCCTATTTCAAGGTTGCCAATGGAACTGTCAAAAAGGGTGATCCGGTCAAATTTATGGCTGCAGACAAACAGTACGTGGTCGATGAAGTTGGGGTGTTGAAGATGGGATTGGAAATCCGCACTGAGTTAAGTGCAGGTGATGTTGGTTACATCATTTGTGGTATCAAAACAGCCAAAGAGATCAAAGTGGGCGATACCATTACCCATCTCAAAAATCCATGTGCATCGATGATCTCCGGTTTTGAGGAGGTGAAGCCGATGGTTTTTGCCGGTGTTTATCCAATTGACAGTGAAGATTATGAGGATTTACGCGGTGCCATGGAAAAGCTTCAACTCAACGATGCTTCGTTGACTTATGTACCCGAATCATCCATGGCATTGGGCTTCGGTTTCCGTTGCGGCTTCCTTGGATTGTTGCACATGGAGATAGTACAGGAGCGGCTTGATCGCGAGTTTGACATGAACGTAATTACGACTGTTCCTAACGTGTCGTACATGGTCACTACCAGGGGAGGGGAGACTTTCGAGGTTTATAATCCTGCGGGATTGCCGGAAGCCACCCTGATTGAACAGATTGAAGAACCTTTTATCCATGCGCAGATCATTACGCGGTCAGAATACATTGGGTCTATAATGACACTGTGTTTGGAGAAGCGTGGCATGATGACGAAGCAGGATTACCTGACTGCCGACCGCGCTGAGCTCTCATTTGATATGCCACTCGGGGAGATAGTGATAGATTTTTACGACAAGTTGAAAAGTATTTCAAAGGGCTATGCCTCTTTTGATTATCATATTACCGGCTATCGTCCGGCCAAACTGGTTAAGCTGGATATTTTGCTCAACAGTGAACCTGTTGATGCTCTTTCTACTCTTTTGCATGTCGACAATGCATATACATTTGGTCGACGGATCTGTGAGAAGCTAAAGGAACTGATTCCAAGGCAACAATATGATGTGGCCATCCAGGGCGCCATCGGAGCTAAAATTATCTCCAGGGAAACCGTAAAGGCAGTGCGTAAAGACGTAACCGCCAAATGTTATGGTGGTGACATCACGCGAAAGCGGAAACTTCTCGACAAGCAGAAGAAGGGCAAGAAGCGGATGAAACAGATTGGCAACGTGGAAGTACCGCAGAAGGCGTTCCTTGCCGTACTGAAGCTAGATTAAAAAGACATGAGATATAAGACATGAGATATAAGACATGAGACATGAGACATGAGTTATTCTTGTTAGAACTCCTTAAATATCTCATGTTTCATATCTCATGTCTTATATCTCTAAATAATCAGCTTGTACCCTTTTCCGTGGATGTTAATAATCTCAATCCCCTCCTCGTCTTTCAGGTGTTTTCTTAGCTTGGTGATGTAAACATCCATGCTACGGGCATTGAAATAATTGTCATCGACCCAGATGGTTTTCAGGGCATAATTGCGTTCCAGAACCTTGTTGGCATTGACACAAAGCAAGCGCAGCAGCTCAGATTCTTTCGTTGTTAATTTGGTGCTGTCGTTGGCATCCGAAAGTGTTTGCTTGCGGGCATCAAAGGTATAACGCCCCAACTTGAAAATTACTTGTGTATTGTCTGCCTCACCAATTGTCCTTCTCAGGATGGCTTCGATACGAAAGATCAGCTCTTCCATGCTGAAAGGTTTTGTCATGTAATCATCGGCGCCAAGTCGAAATCCTTCGATCACATCCTCTTTCATGTTCTTAGCAGTAAGAAAGATGATCGGTATTTCACTGTTTATCATGCGAACATCTTTCGCCAATGAAAATCCGTCTTTTTTCGGCATCATCACATCGAAGATGCACAGATCATATTGATTTTTCTGGAAGCCTTTAAACGCAGCCTCCCCATCGGGATAAAGATCCGTATCGTAGCCTTTGGCAATTAAATACTCCCTGAGCAACGATCCCAGGTTTTCATCATCTTCACTTAAGATAACTCTCATCTTCTTTTCCATAATGTAAACTATTTAATAATAGGGAAATAGATTCTGAATTTAGTTCCTTTCCCTACTGTACTTTCTACTTTAATTTTTCCATGATGTTCCTCTACGATACGTTTAACGTACGAGAGTCCAAGTCCGAACCCTTTCACGTTGTGCACGTTCCCGGTAGGTATACGGTAAAAGCGTTCAAAAATTTGTGTGAGATTTTCTTTTGAAATGCCAATCCCATAATCTTTAATCTGAACAATTACCCAGCTGCCTTTGTTTTCGGTCAATATTTCAATCTTTGGAATTTCTTTGCTGTATTTTTCCGCATTGTCCAGCAGATTGAAAATGACATTTGTAATATGGACTTCGTCCCCATTGATCAATGGATTTTCGGCCAGAATGGAGGTTTCCAATGTCCCGTTTGAGTTCGTCAGGCGGATCTCAAAATTGGAGGCCGCCTGCGATATAATCTGGTTCAGGTCTATTGCAGTAAATTTTAATTTCAACTTTCCTTCATTGAAAACTGCCATTTGAAGTACTTTCTCAACCTGACTGCTCAATCTTTTGCTCTCATCAAAAATGACGCCTGAAATATGATCAATGGTGGAGGTTGAATGGACCAGGGAATTGTCCTTCAGCATCTGAGATGCCAGGGATATGGTTGAGATTGGGGTCTTCAGCTCATGCGTCATGTTGTTGATAAAGTCATTCTTTATCTGTGACAACTTCTTCTGGCGAAGGATGATCTGCAAGGTAAAGACGAAAATCCCGATGATGATGAGTATCAGTATGAGAGAAGGCAGAACGACATTGGACATAGCTTTAATATGTTCTGCATGTTGATTGGGAAAATAGACAACCAGAAAATTTGGTTTGGAAGATGCCTGATCGTAAAAAAGTGGTGTTTTATATTCCTTGGTTCCTTTGGTTGGATTGTAATCTGGATCACCCAATACTATTTCAGTCTTCCCGCCGACAGTTGATTTGACACAATATTTATACTGACTTAAGATCCCTCTGTCTCTCAGTTCCAACTCCAGAACTTGTTTCAAATACTCCGGTTCAACCCTGTTAGATATCTTCAAATTAGAACGAATCTGCATAAAATCTTGATAACGAAGTAATTGTGCCTGCTTCTCACTCTCGCGTTTGTATGCACTGCGCATGCTGGAAATATCAAGATCTAAATAGGAATTGTTGACCTCTGTTTTCCCATTAGAGGCTTTGTATGTTTTTTGGCTATAGGAGATGGTCAATTCGCCGGAGACACCAAGTTTATTCAGAGACTCTCCAGAGTCGGAATTGGGGTAAATACTAATGCCACTTGGCGAGTTCGTGCCAGATGAGTAATAAGATACATCGGGTTGGTAAAAAAGCTTCCACTCCTCATATTCAATCGTTTCCTTGACATCATTCAGTACAACATTGATGATAAAAGTAAAATCTTTCTCTTGAAGAATGGAAGTTTTGTTGATGGTGATCATTTGTACCCAAACCATTGCTGCAACGGCGATTGCCATCACTGTCGCGAGTATATTGATCATCTTTTTGCTCATAAAACAAATATAGAGTTAATAATCCGTTGGGCGGAAGATCCTTAACAATATTTAACCAAGCTTTTAACGGTTCTCTGTTTCCTCCACGCTGAGCCTCTCAAGTGCATGTTGGGCAGCATTTTGTTGAGCTTCTTTTTTGGAAAATCCTTCTCCTCTTCCCTTTACTTGTCCATCAACGCATACTTCTGATACAAAGGGCATTTTCTCAGGTCCAGGGTCTGGATTGTTGGTGGTTTTGAATTCCACGTCCTGCTTAATTTTCTGTCCCCACTCGATCAGCTGACTTTTGAAATTGTTATCGACTTTCTCCATCTCCTGGATATCGACATGCTGATTGAATATTTTTTTGATCACAAATTTTTTGGTTACAGCATAACCGCTGTCGAGATAGATTGCTCCAATAAAAGCTTCCAGTAAATCGCCGTACAAATGACTCGATTCGCTTACAGAGTTTGCATTGGAGATTACATATCTGTTCAGTTTCATCTTAAAAGTAAGCTGAGTCAGAAAGCTCCGGTTAACTACCCGAGATCTGAGCTGGGTCAGAAAACCTTCATCTTTGAAAGGGAATCGGTTGTATAGATATTCGGCAACGATGGTTCCAAGAACCGCATCGCCAAGGTATTCAAGCCGTTCATTGTTAACTACATTTCCCATTTCATCGACATAGGAGGCCGATTTATGGATAAAGGCAATGTCGTAAAGTTTAAACTTTAGGGGACTGTGCCCTGTCAAATCCTTGATATATGAATAAAACTCCTTTCTTGGGGAAGAAAAGAGTTTTATTCTGTATATCAGATTTCTGAACACGTACTTAGACTAATTTTTTGAAAATAACGGTACCGTTGTGACCGCCAAAACCAAAAGTATTACTCAATGCGTAGTTGATATTTCGTGATTTTGCTTTGTTGAAAGTAAAATCAATATTTGGATCAAGTTCCGGATCAAGATTAAATTGGTTTATTGTTGGCGGAATTAGACTGTATTTCATAGCAAGTATACATGCAATGGCCTCGACGGCTCCTGCAGCACCGAGTAGATGACCGGTCATCGACTTCGTTGCGCTGATGCTCACTTTGTAAATATGGTCTCCGAATACTTTTTTGATTGCCTTGGGTTCAGCAATGTCGCCTAAACCTGTTGAAGTGCCATGAACATTGATGTAGTCGATATCTTCCGGTTGAATTCCCGCATCATTCAATGCTCTTTTCATGACCAGGGATGCACCGCCACCTTCCGGATCCGGAGCAGTCATGTGGTAAGCATCAGTAGACATCCCTCCGCCAACAAGTTCTGCCCAGATCGTTGCCCCACGAGCAATTGCATGCTCATATTCTTCCAGGATCAGCGCTCCGGCTCCTTCACCCATAACAAAACCATCGCGGTCTTTGTCGAATGGACGAGAGGCGGTTTTTGGATCATCGTTTCGAGTAGATAATGCATGCATTGCGTTGAAACCACCTACCCCTGCCTGTGTTATAGCAGCCTCTGATCCTCCGGCGATAAAAATATTGGCTTTACCTAAACGAATGTATGTAGCAGCATCTATCATGGCATGGGTTGCAGATGCACAGGCAGTAACCGTTGTAATCGTCGGACCTCTGAAACCATACTGCATGGCAATGTTCCCACTTGCCATATTTGCAATCATTTTAGGGATGAAAAAAGGCGAGAATCTCGGATTATCCGGGTTGATATTGAACTCGGTAACAGACTGAAAGAAGGTATCTAATCCTCCAATACCTGCTCCCCAAATAACTCCTACCTCATCTTTATCGATTTTGGAGAGATCCAGTCCTGAGTTTTCAATGGCTTGAGATGCTGCGATATACGCATATTGTGCGTACATATCGTGCTTTTGCACCTCTTTCCGATTCAGGTATTCATTTGGATTGAAATTCTTTATCTCGCAGGCAAATGTTGTCCTGAACTTGGAGGCATCAAAACGAGTAATGGGGCCCGCGCCGCTGACCCCATTACTTAGGCCTTCCCAAAACTCTTCAACATTTTTGCCTAGCGGGTTGATTGTGCCAAGTCCGGTAACAACAACTCGTTTTAATTCCATATTGATTTTTAAGACCTTACTGATTTGTTACTTCGCGTTTTCAGTGATGTAATTGATGGCGTCACCAACGGTGCCAATTTTTTCTGCTTGATCATCAGGGATAGCAATACCGAACTCTTTTTCAAATTCCATAATTAACTCTACAGTGTCCAAAGAATCTGCACCCAAATCGTTTGTAAAGGACGCTTCTGTAGTTACTTCGCTTTCGTCAACTCCAAGTTTATCAACGATGATTGCTTTTACCTTAGCCGTAATGTCAGACATAATTTTTTAATTTTACGTAGTTACTATTGTTAAATTTACACACTGAATTTTTCAGCGATTGCAAAGAAACGAAG
>JBAXED010000018.1:0-49149 GCA_037140615.1 Prolixibacteraceae bacterium | reverse complement strand
TTCGCACCGTCGTTGACGACCGTAACGAAAAGATAGGCAGGAAAATCCGTGACAACGAGATGAAACGCATTCCTTATCTGCTCATCGTCGGCGAAAAAGAGAACGAATCTGAAACAGTAGCGGTTCGTCGTCAGGGTGAAGGCGATCAGGGTACTGTATCTTTAATTGAGTTCAAGGAAATGATCCAGAAAGAGGTCAAATCTATACTCGCAGAATTATACAATTAGTCTGTATTAACTTAAAATAGGAGGATAAAGCCATAGCAGTTATCAGGACCAAGGGGCCAAGAGCTCCAAAAGAAGAAGAGAAATCATTGTTTCGGATCAATCACCAGGTTCGGGTACCGGAAGTTAGGCTGGTTGGCGACAATGTTGATCCACAGGGTATTTACAAAATTCAGGATGCTCTTCGGAAGGCCGATGAAATGGAGCTCGATTTGGTAGAGATTTCGCCCAATGCAGAGCCTCCAGTTTGTAGAATCGTTGATTACCAGAAGTTTATCTATGCACAGAAAAAGAAGCAAAAGGAACTGAAGGCAAAGGCCGTCAAGATCATTGTCAAGGAGATCAGGTTCGGTCCGAATACAGACGAGCACGATTACAATTTTAAATTGAAACATGCCGAAAAGTTCCTTCAGGACGGTGCAAAAGTGAAAGCTTATGTATTTTTCAAAGGACGTTCGATACTTTATAATGAGCAAGGCGAGATTTTATTGCTCCGCTTTGCCAGTGCACTGGAAGATTTCGGAAAAGTTGAACAACTCCCGAAACTGGAAGGGAAGAGAATGACCATATTTATTTCGCCCAAAAAGAAAAAGTAATTTTTAAAACAATTAGACAGAGATGCCTAAAATGAAAACGAATGCCGGCGCAAAAAAACGCTTCAAGCTGACCGGCAGTGGAAGCATCAAAAGGAAACACGCTTACAAGAGTCATATTCTGACCAAGAAAAGCACCAAACGCAAACGCAACCTGACCCATTGGGGCATGGTGGCCGATACCGACGTAGCCCATGTAAAAAGGCTGCTCGCAATGCGCTAAGGTTCCTTGAAATAATTAATATTTTTTAACCGGGGAATGAGCTCACAAGTATCCTGAAATATTTGGATCGCCATTGTCCTAAAAATTGTAAAAATGCCAAGATCAGTCAATCACGTCGCCTCGAGAGCCCGCCGTAAGAAGGTGCTCTCACTGACCAGAGGATACTTTGGATCAAGAGGAACTGTCTGGACGGTTGCCAAAAACACATGGGAGAAAGGTCTCCAGTATGCGTACCGTGACAGAAAGAGTAAAAAAAGGTTGTTCCGTGGATTATGGATTCAACGTATCAATGCCGCAGTTCGTGCCGAAGGGCTCTCCTACTCCCAGTTTATGGGTAAGTTGAAAGCCGCCGACATCGAAATCAACCGCAAAGTCCTTGCCGACTTAGCGATGAACAATCCCGCTGCATTCAGCGCCATTGTCCAGAAAGTAAAATAAATAAATACCAAGCGAAATAAATATTGAAAGGCTGTCCGAAAGGGTGGCCTTTTTTAATTTTTTGAAGCTGGCTTGGAACTATTCATTTAATTAAATAGGTCTTTAAACCATTTAAACTATTCTGAGTCAAAGTGCCGTAATTACTGATGATTAACCTTTATTAACAGGTATATACTTAAGATAATTCATGTATGAAGATTGAGATCAAAGGACTCAACAAGGTCTATCCAAATGGAAACCATGCCATTAAGGACGTTAACATGACCATTGAAAGTGGTATGTTCGGTTTGCTGGGTCCTAACGGTGCCGGGAAATCTACTCTGATGCGAATTCTGGTTACCCTGATGAAACCCTCGTCCGGTCAGGTGCTGGTCAACGGACTGGATCTTATGAAAGACCGCAAGGAAATTCGTTCGATGCTCGGTTACCTGCCCCAGGATTTTCGTTTCTTCACAAAGCTTAAAACTTACGAATTCCTGGATTATGCAGCCCGCCTCGCCGGACTCACCAACACCAAAGTCAGAAATAATACTGTCGAAAAAATGCTGGAGGAGGTTGGGTTATATGAAGCGCGCAACCGCTTTGCCAATAACCTCTCGGGTGGGATGAAACGTAGGCTTGGAATTGCTCAGGCACTCATCGGCGATCCAAAGTTGATTATCGTGGATGAACCAACTACCGGCCTGGATCCAGAAGAGAGGATCAGGTTCAGAAACCTCCTCACCAGAGTGAGTGACAAAGATGTGGTGATCATTCTTTCAACCCACATCGTTGGCGATATTTCGAGTACCTGTACCGATATGGCTTTAATGAACAAAGGTATTTTATCCTACAAAGGTTCACCTGAACACCTGATTGAACTGGCCAAAAACAATGTTTGGAAAATCACGGCTACAGAAACCGAATATTTTGAGATTCAGGAAAAATACCCGATCATCTCCTCCATCCCTTCGGAAGAAGGTTGGGAAGTGCAAGTTGTTTCCAAGGAAATCAATGGCTATCTGGGTGAAAGAATTGATCCCAACCTGGAACATGCCTACGTCAATTTTATGGAAAATGAACTCAACCAGAAATGGATAGAGATTTAATTGAAAATATTTAAATATCTGACTATGAGAGCAATTCACAATATATTAGCGGTAGCAAAATACGAATCAATTACTTTGTTCAGAAGTTGGTTCTTCCGCATTTTCTCTATTTTATCGCTGGTCTTTGTCTTTTTCTATAACTTTTGGACGCAAACAGCGGTCGGTTATCCCAATGGAGACATCATCGCCATTCCTTCGATGATTCCCTTTACCAATCTGTACATCATCAATCTGGCACAAGCCATCATTGCAGTTTTCCTTGCTTCGGAGTTTTTAAAACAAGACAAGAAACTGGATACCACGGAAGTAGTCTACATGCGATCCATCACCAATGCTGATTATGTGATTGGCAAAACGCTTGGAAATATTTGGGTATTCGTCATGTTGAACGCTGTCGCACTTGGTATGGTAGCAGTATTTAACATGGCTTCTCCATATACCCGCTTTAATCTCCTTCCTTATATATACTACTTTCTGCTGATCAGCATTCCAACGCTGATTTTCATCATGGGGTTCTCCTTCTTTTTAATGTCTGTAATTAAAAACCAGGCAGTTACATTTCTTGTTTTACTCGGCTACATCGCAGCTACCTTGTTCTACCTACAAAATAAATTCCATTATATCTTTGATTATATGGCATTTAAACTGCCTATGACCTGGTCGGAAGTTGTCGGATTTAGTTCGTTGAAGGAGATTTTGATCCATCGGGGAATATATTTCTTTTTGGGGCTGGGATTCATCTGCTTGACGATTTTGTTGCTAAAACGCTTGTCACAGTCTAAGTTTGTCAAAGAGGTGGTCGTCGCATTCTCCCTGGTATTTCTTAGTACAGGAGTTATTCTTGGCATCATTTACCTGAATAACATATCCAATGAAGAGACACACAGAAATGAGATGATCGCCTTGAACAATCGTTACGCTCCTATGAAAGTTGTTGAGATCCTTTCGAATGATATTGAACTGGAACATTCAGGCAAATCAATTACTGCAACATCTAACCTGAAAATTAAAAATATTGAAAAAGAGTCTTTGAACGAATTCGTTCTAACTCTCAATCCCGGCCTTGAAGTGGTACAATTAACTGGAGGAAAATTTACCAGAGAGATGCAAATCATCAAAATCCAGCCTTATAAGGCTCTTCAGCCTGGTGATTCCACGAATATCAGCATTCAATACAAAGGCACTATTGACGAATCTTTCTGTTACCTCGATCAGACGCCTCTTCAACTTGAGAAATGGAAAAATAGTCCAAATGGAGTGATAGATAAGAAGCATGCTTTTGTCACCCCTGAATATTTATTGCTTACTCCTGAGACCCGATGGTATCCAACAGCCGGAATAAGTTATTCAACCAAAGGTTTAAACTGGCTGGTCACTCAATTTTCCAAATACCACCTGAAAGTAAAAACGGCTAAGGGACTCACTGTTCTATCTCAGGGGAAGAAAACAGAAGGAACCGACGGAACTAGTACTTTTGAGCCTGATCAACCACTTACACAGCTTTCATTGGCTGTCGGAAGCTACCAAACCCGGTCGGTAACAGTTGATAAAGTCATCTATTCACTTAGTTTCTTCGAGGGCCACAATACATTTGACCCTTATTTTAAGACACTGACGGATTCGATTATACCAGTTATCCGCGATGTAAAGAAATCCTGGGAGATCAAGATCCGCAGGGAATATCCATTTCAAAGGCTTCAATTGGTCGAAATCCCCGTACAATTTTGCTCCTTTAATCATGCCTGGACAAGCGCCGGAGAGCAAGTTCAGCCCGAAACAGTTTATCTGGCTGAAGGAGGTTACAAAATAAGCAGCACAAATTTTGCAGGCATCAAGAAGAATTCGCAAAATCAAAATCGCGACCACAATGACAACCAAACCATTTCGCCGCGTGAAACTGAGGCCAACTACCTGAAGAGGTTCATCAACGACACTTTTTTAAGTAGCAAGGTCGATCCCTTTGGTTCTTTCAATGGCATTCGTATTGGTGGCGGGGGTCCAAATTTTACTGCCACGGATATTCTTAATCCTTATTTCATATTTCCGAATTATTATAATTACCTGAATTTTATTGCTTCCCCAATTTATCCTATTACAAACAGGGTTGTGGAATCTTACCTATCAAAGAGTGCCACTGAAGGCGGCAACAATTTTATGCGAAATATGATGGGACTTTCGGGCGACGAAAAAGGAAATATAGCGTTACAAAACAGGTCATTCTCAGATATCCTTGAGAAACAAGCGGATTCCGAAATTCTGAACAACGTTGTGCAAACCAAGAGCGGATTCCTCTTTGCCTTGATGAAGGGAGCCGTAGGACCAGAGAAATTTGACGAATTTATGCGGGGCTTTCTCGATAGCCGCAAATTCAGAACCATCCAGGTAGATGAATTAAACGCTGAAATGCGTAACAATTTTAAACTCGATCTGGATCAGTATTTGCCAAAATGGTACACTTCCATGACTTTGCCCGGTTACATTTTGATAGACACAAAGGCTTTCAAGATTCAAAAGGATAACCAGATTAAAACGGTTGTCTCCTTTGTCCTTACCAACACTGAGAATATTTCCGGAGCCATCACAGTTACTTTCAGGCTCGGCGGTTTTGGTGGTGGAGGCATGAGAAGAGGTCCTGGCGGAGGCGGAGGCAGTGATGAAAACATCGAAAAAACAGTGGTCATCGGTGCAAAAGAGTCCAAAAGACTTACCTTTCTATTAAACCGGGATCCCAGAATGATGACTATCAACACGTATGCCTCACATAATCTTCCTTCGACAATCTCACAACGCTTTGATAAATTGGAAATAGATCCAAAGGGAGAAGGTTCCGACAAGGATGAGATAATTCCATATACGGATGGTTCAGAACCGACAGACCTTATTGTAGATACAGAAGACAAAGGATTCAGGTTGGTGCAACCGGTCTCCAAAAGCTTTATCAAGAGATTGTTCACCTCAGATGTTCCGGATGATGAATTAAAATACAAGGGAATGAACATGTGGAATCCACAGGTTGAATGGACACTCACTACCAATGAACTATTTTATGGTAAACAAATACGATCGGCTTATTACTGCAAAGGGGGAACCGGCGACAGAAAAGCCATTTGGAGTGTTCCGCTCAAGGAAGGCGGATATTACAAGGTGTATGCCTACATTCCAAAGATCCGCTTTGGGATGAGAGGTGGGGACAATCAGCCCGATGATGTTTACGAATTCAATGTCACTCATGATGATGGCGTCGATCATCCCTCTGTCAAAGCAGATGCCCGGGAAAGTACCTGGGTGGAAGTTGGAACCTACCACTTCTCTTCTGATTCGGCGAAGATTGAGCTGACCAACAATTCGAAAGCCAGATCAGTTTATGCGGATGCAGTCAAACTAGTGAAAGAAAAATAACAAATATAAAATCCGAAAGGTAAATTTCACCTGTAATAGCTAAAAATCAATAGTATAATCCAATATATTTAAAATGAAAAAAGTTTCAACACTACTGTTTTTTATGAGTTCGCTGCTTTTTTTAGGCTTTGAGTCTCAGGGTCAGACAATACTCACCCTGGAAAAAGCCATGGAAATTGCTGTGGTCAATAGTCCCAGTATACAAAGCACCATGCTCAATCTCCAAAGGACAACCGAGACCCTGAATGCCCAGCGGGCAGGACTTAAATCCAAATTTGCCCTGAGTCTCAATCCGATCGATTACAGCAACAGCAGAAAATTCGATAACCGTACTTCGCAATGGTTTACCAATGAGGTTATCAATTCCTCGGGTACTTTCAGGGTAGATCAGCCAATCCTTGCCACTGACGGTAAAATTTCATTGGTGAATACTTTCAGCTGGCAATCAAACACCTCCGATGCTTCGGGTAGTTCTATCGTGAACAAGGCCTATCTTAACAATCTATACCTCTCCTTGTCACAGCCATTGTTTACTTATAACCGGACAAAAGTAGCCTTGAAGACCCTGGAGTTAAACAATGAGAATGCGCAGCTTAGTTATTCTATGCAAAAACTCTCCCTCGAAAAATTGGTAACACAGCTTTTCTACAATGTGTACATGGCTCAAATGAGCCTATCTATCCGGGAAGATGAAAATGTTAACACGGAGAAGAGCTACGAAATCATCAAAAATAAAGTGGAAGCAGGACTGGCAGCAAAAGAACAGCTATTCCAGGCCGAAGTGAACCTTGCCACATCCAAATCGAGCAAAGCCTCCGCACGTGTTCAGCTTGAAAGTGCCAAAGATCAGTTCAAACAATATATCGGGATGGATATTTTTGAAGAGATCTCAGTGATGACAGATGTTGCGGTTGCACCCATTGATATAGACGGGAAAAAGGCTCTCGAGCATGGTCTCTCTTCCCGTATGGAGTTGCGCCAAAGACAAATCAGCATTGAAACTTCAATGTTTGACCTGATTGCCATAAAAGCACAGAACGAATTCAGGGGCGATCTTGCTTTGTCTGTTGGAATCACAGGCAATGATCCGACGTTGAGCCAGATTTATGACAAACCAACGAAAAGCCCTCATTATGGTATTACTTTTACTGTCCCGATTTTTGACTGGGGACAGCGCGCTGCCCAGATCAGGGCGCAGAATGCCGTCATCAATACACAAAAATTGAATTATACAAACCAGGATATTCAAATAAAAGTGGATATTAGGCAGAGCATCCGAAATCTCGGAAACTTAAAGGACCAAATTGGCATAGCACTGCAAAATCAGAATAATTCCCAGCTTACCTATGACATCAATTTGGAAAGATACAAGAACGGTGACCTCACCAGTATGGACCTAAACTTATATCAGGTTCAACTTTCCAACAATAAAATGGCTTATGCCCAAGCACTTATCAATTACAAACTTGAATTACTGAATCTTAAAATTCAATCTTTGTTTGACTTTGCAACCAACCAAGCCGTTGTTCCTGATCACTATCTCAAAGCAAAAAGTAATTAATCAAAATAAAATATAAATAAAATAGAATAAAATGAAAATCAATAAATTGTGGAGATTCATCTTCCTTCTTCCTATTCTGGCCTCTTGCGGTAACCAACAAAGTCAGCTTCAAAATGATATCGCAGTGCCGGTATCTGTAATAGATGTCAAAAAGGGACCAATCGTCCAGTATATCAACAGTACTGGTACAGCAAATGCTGCTAACCAGGTCTCATTGACAACCGAAATGGCCGGTACTTACAACCTTGCTATAAACCCCAAAACGGGTAAAGAATTTAAACTTGGCGACCTGGTCGAAAAAGGAACAGTTCTTGTTAAACTGGATAATCCTGAATACGTAAATAACATTTCGTATGATACCAAGAAATTAAATTTTGAAATCGCAGGCCTCGAATATGAGAAACAAAAATCATTGTACGAAAAGGGTGGTGTCACTTTAAGGGATACCAAAAATGCTGAGGTTGCTCTCGCCAATACAAAAACAAGTTTCGAGGATGCTAAAATTCAGTTGCAGAAGACTGAGGTGAAGGCTCTTTTCCGCGGCGCCATTGTTGATATTCCTCATATCACCAACAGTACCCGCATCAGTGCAGGTACTGCTGTCATCACGCTTATGGATTATTCTAAACTGACCATGGATGTGAACCTTCCTGAAAAGTATTTGACGACTATCAAGTTGGCTCAAGAGGTGAACATTACCAATTACACAATGCCGAACGATACGCTTAAAGCGCAGATCAGTCAGCTTTCACCTGTGATCAGTACGGAAACCCGGACTTTCATGGGCCGCATGACTATCGACAATCCAAACCTTAAGTTACGCCCAGGAATGTTTGTGAAGGCAGACATCGAAATTGCCAGAAAAGACAGCGCGATTGTTATTCCTAAAGACATTATCGTTGCCGGCGGTAGAGGCAAGACTATATTCATTGTTGACAAAGGAGCTGCGCAACGCAGAACTATTACCACCGGACTGGAAAATGATAAGTCTGTTGAGGTCATCGAAGGTTTAAAGGCAAATACACGTCTGGTAGTTAAGGGTTTCGAAACCCTGAGGGACAACTCAAAAGTTAAGATCGTCAAATAGTTTATCTGCCGGCTGGCAGACAAAATTTTTAAAATATTTTCCTAATGAAGAAATTGACAAATTTTGCAGTCAACTTTCCGGTTACCATTCTCATGATGGTACTGGGAGTTCTGCTCCTTGGTGTCATCTCCTATCAGAAACTGGGGATCGATCTTTTTCCCGACTTGAATTCACCCCGGATTTTCGTTGAGATCAAGTCAGGCGAGAGACCTCCTGAAGAGATGGAAAAACTATATGTGTCTAACATTGAAGCTATTGCTACTCGTCAGAGTGGAGTTCTCAATACCTCTTCCATTTCTCAAACAGGATCTGCTCAAATTACCGTAGAATATGCGTGGAACAAGGACATGGATGAGGCTTTCCTCGACCTTCAAAAGGCCCTGACCAGTTATTCTCAGAATAGTCAGATCACTGAATTGACTATCACCCAGCACGATCCTAATACGAAACCTGCAATGGTCGTTGGTATGTCGCATACCACCATCAAGGACATGAATGAATTAAGAAAAGTGGCAGAAAACTATATCCGCAACGAGCTTGTCCGGATAGAAGGAGTCGCCCAGGTCGATTTGAGTGGTATTGAACAAAATGAAGTACGTATTGACACAGATCCTTATGCACTCGAATCTTTCAATTTAACCGTCGATCAGCTTTCATCCAAAATTCAGTCTTACAACAGAAGTATTTCTGGTGGTACTATCACCGAAACCGGGTTGCAATATGTGGTGAAAGGTGTAAGTCTTTTACAGCAAAAAGAGGATTTCGAGAACTTGATCGTTGGTTACAAAACTATCATAGCCGGAAGTACAACTGCCGAAAAGGCACCAACTTTCCTGAAAGATGTGGCCAAAGTCAGTTTCGAGAACAAAGAGCCACTCAACATTGTGCGAATCAATGGCGAACGTTGCATCGCTTTGTCAATTTACAAAGAGACTAAATACAACACGGTTAAGGCTGTTGAGGAAATCAACAAAACTCTGGTTACTATCGAAAAAGCCCTTCCTGGATATAAATTCACCGTAGTTTCAAATCAGGGAACTTTTATCCGCAGTGCTGTCGATGAGGTGAAGAACACCATGTATTTTGGAATTATTCTCGCCGTTATCATCCTATTCCTTTTCCTAAGAAGAATAGGAACGACTCTGATTGTCAGTTTGTCAATCCCTATCTCCATTGTTGCAACATTTAACTTAATGTATTTCAATGGATTATCACTAAATATCATGACCCTGGGAGGCTTGGCTCTCGGAGCAGGAATGCTCGTAGACAATGCCATTGTAGTTATGGAGAATATATTCAGGAACCATGAAAACGGAATGTCTGCAAAAGAGGCTGCCATCGTTGGAACAGCCGAAGTTGGAGGTGCTATCACTGCTTCTACACTTACCCACATCGTCGTTTTCCTGCCCATTATTTACATGCATGGCGCATCAGGTGCCTTGTTCAAAGATCAAGCATGGACAGTAGCCTTTTCATTATTGTCATCACTGGTTGTAGCCATTTTCGTGATACCGATGTTGTACCACCGTTTCTTTATGAACCGGAAAAGTGCTTCTATCTCTATTCAAAAAAGAACCGGATACAGCAATTTTTTGACCAATCTTCTCCCCCACCGGATGGTTATTATTCTTACTTCGCTGGTATTGTTTGGTTTGTCCCTTTTCCTAATTCCAAGAATTGGCAGTGAATTTATGCCCAAAAGCGATAGCAAGGAATTCTCCATCAACCTAAAGATGAAAGCCGGGACTACCTTATTACGCACCTCGGAAGCTGCTGCATCCATCGAAGGAATGGTAAGAGAGCTGCTTGACAAGGATTTACAGGGATTGTATTCCAGGATTGGACCTTCTACAGGATTGTCAACCAACGCTCAATCTATCTTCGAAGGAGATAATACTGCCGAAATAAAAGTAATTCTTCAGCCTGATGTTAAAATAAGTTCATCCAAAGTCATTGCCGCCATCGCAGAGTGGTATTCGAAAAATCCGGACCTCGAGGTCAGCTTCGCACAGGATGAAACAGCTTTGCAAAGTATCCTCGGAAACAGTGAAGCACCAGTGGTTGTCGAAATAAGGGGTGACGACCTGGTTGTTCTGGATTCATTGGTCCATCGCACTAAAAAGGTTGTGCAGGACATTCCTGGTTTATACAACTTATCTACCAACATGGATCAGGGCTATCCCGAATACAATGTGATGGTCGACCGTTTCCGTGCCGGAACTTATAATCTGGCAGTGAGCGATATCGTTACTCAGGTTACGAGTAAGCTGACTGGACAGCTCGTCGGACAATATGATAAAAATGGTGAATTACGAGATATTACAATTCATCTTCCCAAATTGGGAATGTCTGAACTGGGAGATGTTATTATTCGCAGTGGTACCACTGTTGTAAGACTCGGAGAAGTAGCACAATTGAAAGAATCTATTGCGCCGAAAGAGATTTATCACAGCAACCAGATCAGGGTCGGAAAAGTAATGGCCGACCTGAAAAAAGGGGAATCACTGGATAAAATTTCAAACGAAATACAGACTAAAATTTCGGCGGTAGACCTTCCTGCAGATTATCGTTTTAAAATTGCCGGAGAGGAACAGAAAAGACAGGAATCATGGACCAATCTAAGATTTGCGCTATTGCTTTCCATCGTATTGGTTTACATGGTTTTGGCTGCCAAATTTGAATCATTGATACATCCTTTTGTCATCCTGTTGTCCATACCTTTTGCAATTGTAGGAACGGTCATTCTTTTCTACATTGTTGGACAGTCGTTCAATATGATGGCTCTTATCGGGATCATTATGCTCGGAGGTATTGCTGTCAATGACTCGATCATCTTTGTCGACCGGATTAACCAGTTGCGTGAGCTCGGTATGGAGAAAAGGGAGGCTATTGCCCAGGCAGGACAGCAAAGATTACGTCCTATCCTGATGACAAGTATCATCACCATCATAGCTCTTGTTCCACTTACACTTGGATTCGGTGACAGTGTGGCACTTCGGGCGCCTATGGCACTTGCAGTAATCGGAGGAATGGTAACCAGTACATTACTCACACTATTGGTAATCCCATGTGTGTATGATTTGCTGACGAGTAACAAACCCATCGAACAGGACATTTAAACAAACAACTTTCAACTGATGGACTTCATAATAAAAAGAAAAGTATTGATCAGCATGCTCTTCCTCGGGCTTAGCATGTTGGGATATGTCTCCTGGAAGAATCTTTCGATGGAGCTTTTCCCGAATGCCGAGCTGCCAATGCTTTATGTACAGGTAGCAAGCCAGCAGGAGGTTGACCCGAAATTCATGGAGAGTCAGGCGATTATCCCAATTGAAGGAGCCATCGGCACGCTGCAGGGAATTGAGAACATGGAATCGTCCTGCCAGTCAAGGCGTGGAACGATCATGGTACAGTTCAACAAAAAGGTCAATTTCAAATATACCTACCTGAAATTGCAGGAGAAAATCACTGAGATCAAGGCTTCCATTCCAACGCAATTTATTGTTACGGTGGTTAAGGTCGACGCCAGCCAGGTCAACAAGCAGTTCATGCAGTTACAAGTGAGGGGAAGCGGAGGAATTGATCAGGTCAGGAATATCACAGATCTTAAAATAAAACCTGATCTCCAGAATGTTGATGGTATTGCAGGCATAAACATCTTTGGAGGGCATGAGAAGACAATTGAAATTCAATTGGATATGGATGTTTGTAGTGCCTATAAAATCACTGCGAACACCATCCGCAATAAGATCTCCCAAAATTACAAGACAAGAGCTTATGCAGGCGACGTATATGGGTCAAACCTCAAATATACAGTGCAGATTACTTCCGAATTCGATCAACTTTTTCAGCTCGAAAACCTGGTAATAGCAAACGGCCCAATTTTGCTGAAAGATGTTGCCAAAGTTTATTATGGGACCAAGGAGGTAACCTCCTATTCGAGGGTTAACGGGAAAGATGCTGTATCCATCACGCTGGTAAACGATGCTCAATCAAATCTTATCGAGTTATCACAAAAAACCCTGGCCGTCATTGAAAAACTGAACAAAGAACTTGCCTCCAAAGAGGTCGAGATCACCGTTCAGAACAATGCCGCCGATACGATGTCAAAGAACCTGAACCAAATTGGTGAACTGGCACTTGTTGGAGCACTACTGGCCATATTTGTACTTTGGATTTTTCTGAAGAATATACAGCTTGTATCTATCATCGCACTGGCTATCCCTATTTCGGTTTTGACGGCTTTTAACTTTTTCTACTATGCCGATGTTACCATAAACAGTCTTACACTGGTGGGCATGGCCTTGGCGGTGGGAATATTGCTCGACAACAGCGTTGTCGTGCTCGAAAATATCTACCGACTTCGGGCTACCGGAAAGTCTCCCCGTGATGCTGTTATCCAGGGTACTACTGAAGTATGGCGATCCGTTTTGGCCGCTACTTTGACTACAACAACGATTTTTCTGCCATTCCTTTTTTCGGATAATTTCCTGATCAAGCTGCTTGGCAAAAACGTTGGGATCTCAATCATTTCCACCTTGCTTGTATCACTGGCAGTCGCTATGCTGCTGGTTCCTATGCTCGCTTACGCTTTTCTAAAAAAGAAAGCAGGGGGAAATATGGAGTTTACACAAGTCTCTACCCGTAATAAACCGGTTCAGGCTTATGTGATGATCCTAAAATATTCATTGCGGAAACCTACTCAAACGATCGTGGGTGCATTGATTGTTTTTTTCGTCACAATTTTCATATGCCTTGCGGTAAGTATGAACTCACAAAAGGAGGTTACCACGAATGCCTTCCGTATCAATGTGACCTTGCCATCTGGTTCAACCATTGAGTCGAGCGATAAAGTGGTCAGCGAGATTGAAAATAGAATTAAAGGTATAGAGGAGATAAAAGATGTAACCTGCAACATTCAGGTTGAGAGTGCCAGTGTGATGGTTGAACTGAAAGAAGATTTTCAGAAAATCAAAAAACGATCGCTGGCTCAGATCAGAGATGAAGTAACCAATAAAATGAACGATGTTCCCGGCGGAACGATCGACATCGCCGACGCTTCCTCAACCGGCGCAAGCACTGGAAGTATGGGAATCGGGAGCTCCGGTTCAGGCAATTTTATGTCCATGATGGGCGTAGGTTCCAATTGGGAAAGAATCCTGATCAAAGGCCAGGATTTTGACCTGATGAAGAATGTTGCATCCGATTTGCAGTATTTTCTGGAGGGGCTCGAGTCTATGAATGGCGTTCGCGTCAGTTTCTCGAATAACCGGCCGGAGGTTCATCTAAAATTTCATCCGCTGCTGATGAATGCTTATGATGTATCACTTGCCAGTGTATCCAGTGAACTAAATTCCTTCAGCAAGGAGATAGCAACCAACATTCCTTTTAAACAGGGCAACGAACAATATGACATTACCATTAAGGAGATGCCTAAAAAAGGGCAGACGCCTGAGGAAGCCAAAAGAAACAAATCGGCTTTTGAACTAAGGACATTGCCTATTGCGGATACAAAAGGCGGACTCCATGATCTTCAAAATATCAGCGATGTGGTTCTTTCTTCCGGTTATGCCAACATCACCAGGGTTAACCAGGAAAAGCAAATTGAAGTTCGCTTCCAGTTTGTGGCCGCATCCCAGGAATCAAAAGCTCTGCTTGAATCCTATCGCGCTGAAGTAGACAAGATCGTCGAAAATTACAACATGCCTTCAGGAATTGCCATTCAGGTTATCCATGAGGAGGATACACTTAAGGATTTCTACTTCCTGATCGGGGCTGCTTTCTTCTTAATATTCATGATTTTAGCCTCCGTTTTCGAGTCGGTTTCTACACCTTTTGTGCTCATGTTCTCGATTCCATTGGCCGCCATTGGTTCATTCCTCGGGCTGATCCTTTCAAACAATTCCCTCTTCAATTCCAATACCCTGATCGGGTTTCTAATCCTGATCGGTGTAGTAGTCAACAATGGTATCATTCTGATAGACTATACCCAGATTCTCAGAAAAAGAGGGTTCCGCAAAAATCGGGCATTGGTCATGGCCGGAATGTCCAGGCTTCGTCCAATTCTTATCACCGCCATTGCAACGATTGCAGCGATGCTACCCCTTGCTATGGGTGATAATGAATATGTCGGCGCTATCGGGGCTCCATTTGCCATCACAGTTATAGGTGGATTAAGCCTTAGTACCTTGCTCACGCTGGTATTTATCCCCACTTTCTACTCAGGACTCGAGACATCACTGAACTGGATGAGGGAGCTCAACTGGAAATTAAAAGTGCTTCAGGGGGTTCTATTCGTTGGAGGTATCGCATTGGTGTACACGAAGGTTGATGATTTCATGTGGAAAATGCTGGACATGATCGCCCTCGTTATCGTCATCCCTGGAGGTGTCTGGTTTGTCATTAATAGCCTGCGTAAAGCGACCGAGACGGTCATCGATCCTGACAAGCAAATTACAATCAGGGTTCAGAATCTTGTGAAGATTTACGATTGGGGCGGTCGTTTTGCCAGAGAATGGAAAGGAAACAGAAACATCAGGGAAAGAGCCGGTCAATTGAAATATTACCGTAGTTACAAAGATTTTGACCTGTTTATCTGGCAGATTCCTCTGCTTGGATTCATGTTCTATTTTTCCTTTAGCTATCTTCAAAACGGAATGTATATCCTGATCACAGCCATTTTGATCTATCTGATGATCATGGCCATGTGGGAACCGATTGCAGAATACTTCACTTTCCGCTCAAAAAATGAGAACAGGAAATGGATGAGTAATTTTGCAAAATCAGGACAGCAAATATTGTATTGGGGATTTCCGTTACTTGTTCTTATCTATTTCTATTTCAAATGGGAGAAGATCGCATCTGTGGCAATTCTGGCTGTAATCTGGTATTTCATCCTATCGGTGGATACTACCGCCAAGAGACTGTACGATGAAAAAATTAACATCGAACGACTGAAAGGAAGATTTGCAGGTATACGCAGAACATTCTATAAACTGGTTGAGCAAATGCCTGTAATTGGACGCAAAAGAGATCCGTTCAAGGCTTTGAAAGGCGTTTCCTTGCAGATCAACACCGGAATGATTGGATTGCTGGGTCCAAACGGAGCCGGTAAGTCAACAATGATGCGCGTCATTTGCGGTATCTACGAACAAAGCTACGGCAAAGTCTGGATCAATGGCATTGATACACAGGAAAAACGCGAAGAGCTACAAGCACTTATCGGATACCTTCCTCAGGAATTTGGCACATATGAGAATATGTCTGCCTATGAATTCCTGGATTATCAGGCCATTCTTAAAGGACTTACTGAGGCTGAAACAAGACACAAAAGAATCGAATATTGCTTAAGCTCCGTCCACCTTTGGGACCGCAAGGACGAAAAAATCGGCGGATTCTCAGGAGGGATGAAACAACGAATGGGTATTGCTCAGATTCTACTCCACTTACCACGTATTTTGGTAGTCGATGAACCGACTGCAGGCCTGGATCCTCGTGAAAGAATTCGCTTTAGAAACCTTTTGGTAGAGTTGAGCCGCGAAAGGATTGTCATATTCTCCACACACATCATTGAGGATATTTCAAGCTCCTGTAACCAGGTGGCAGTTGTAAACCGTGGCGAGCTATGTTATGCAGGACATCCGAACGACATGGTGAAACTAGCTGAAGGATTTGTATGGCAATTCCACATCCCGGCAAAGGAGTTTGACACTTTCCCAATGAAAGAAAGGATTATTCACCACATGCGTGATGGAGAACTAATCAAAGTTCGCTTCCTTTCAGAAGAAAAACCAGCAGAGGATGCGATAGTCGTCAAGCCGGTGCTTGAAGAGGCCTATTTGTGTATTCTGAAGGGACTGAAGAAGAAGATATAAGATTTGAGACATGAGACATGAGATGTAAGACATGAGATTAGAAATAAATGAGATGGATGGAGAAAAGGATGGATCGGAAATATCCGAAAATTCCGCCTCAATCTCATGTCTCATGTCTTATATCTCATGTCTTTTGAAGAATTGTACAAAATTTGCTTAAAAAAAGACAATGGATAACGCAATTTTAAAGAGTAACCTGAAGAATAAGCTGGATTTGGTGTTGAAAATGGCAAAGTACAACCTCAAAATTATTTTTGCGGGTCGGTTTTTCTGGTTTGTGCTGGCCTCGTTGGTGTTTTATATTTTATTGTCACTACAGTTGGTTTTCAACGTACCCGGATTTAATTCTTCACATGTCTATGGTGTACTTATTGTTCCTGGCATATTGCTGGTCTTCTATCCTACTGTATTTGGCATTCAAAACGATGCGGATTCCCGGATACTGGAGATCCTTTTTGGTATCCCGGATTACCGGTACAAAGTATGGCTGATCAGGCTTTTTATGATCTTTCTGCTCACCTGGGCAATCCTATATGTATTTTGCTGGCTGGGCTATTTCGGCCTGACCCCATTTCCTGTCTTTATGATGTCTCTCCAGCTGATGTTTCCTGTACTATTCCTGGGTTGCATGGCTTTCCTTATTTCCACCGTCGTCAAAAACGGAAACGGTACCGCCGTTGTGATGATTCTAATTGGTGTGGCATTGCTGTTTATGTCTGATACCCTAGGCAACACTTCATGGAATGTCTTTCACAATCCATACAGCATTCCTCAAAGGATGAACGAAATGGTTTGGGCACAGATCTCCCAGAAGAACCGTATCTTTCTTGGAATTGGTAGCATAATATTTTTACTGGGTGGCTTGACAAACCTTCAGCGTAGGGAGAAATTCCTGAAATAATAGATTTTTTGAAATATTTTAAGGAGCCAACCGAAAGGATGGCTCCTTTTTTAATGTCAAAATATCACCAAACAATTAAAAATTGAACTCAAATTCCGATCTTTACCTATAATTGAATGAGTTGAATCAATTTTAAGACAAGCTTTGGCATGCATAGAGATTTTGTAGAAAAAGTATTGGAAAAAGTGAAGACTGATCCAACCATTGTTGGACTGGCAGTAGGTGGCTCCTGGATAAATAATCAGATCGATGAATTCTCAGATATTGATTTTTTGCTGATTACTGACCAACTCGTATCTGATAGTACCGATAAAATGGTTAATTATGCCAGGGGATTTGGTAAGCTCCTAAATGCATTTACGGGTGAACATATTGGCGAAAAAAGACTTTTGATTTGTATGTATGACGATCCACTCATCCACATCGATATAAAATTTGTTACCCGCGAAGAATTTAAATCCCGTGTAGAGAACCCGGTTATTTTATGGGATCGGGATGGTTCGGTACAAGGACTGATCGAAAGCACAGTTTATTTTTGGCCGGAGGTTGACTACCAATGGCTTGAGGACCGCTTTTGGACCTGGGTCCATTATGTAACATTGAAAATTGGAAGAGGCGAAAACTTTGAAGCCCTCGACGGTCTCTCCTTCTTGCGAGTGAATGTACTTGCCCCTCTTTTGCAGATAAAAAACGGACAACTTCCGCGCGGTATGAGAAGAATTGAAAAGACATTTAACGAAAATGACTTGAATGATCTAAAGAATACCATTCCTTGTTATTCGCCGGATTCTCTCATAGATTCATTAACCAGGACAATTGAAATTTACAGGGATTTACGCAATCGACTATTCAATAACACCATCATTTTGCGCACTGATACCGAAACAAAATGTGTTCAATATTTTGATGCAATTATGGAAAAGATTTTAAAAGGAACGAATAATCCCTAAAATCCCTCTTATTAATGTTTTCTATCATCTTGAGACCAAATATCAATTAATTCATGCCTCAACATCTCCGCGAATTCCAGCTCTTTGTGAAACCCGTGGGAGCCTTGTGTAATCTAGGTTGTAATTATTGTTATTACCTTGAAAAACAAGCCTTATACGAAGCACAAAATCGGCTAATGCAAGATGATTTGCTTGAAAAGTATGTCATCCAACTTATTGAATCAACCCTTGAAGGGCCTGTTCTTTTTTCATGGCATGGCGGTGAACCTACCTTGGCAGGACTTGATTTCTACAAGAAAGCAATAGATTTTCAACAAAAGCATAATGTTCACAAAAAGAAAATCATCAACGGAATCCAAACCAACGGATTAAATTTAAATGATGACTGGTGCCGATTATTGTCGGATAACAACTTCCTGGTAGGCATCAGCATCGATGGTCCGGAGGAATTTCACAACAAGTACCGCACCTCAAAAACCGGGGCAGAAACATTTCATCAGGTAATTGCCGGATTAAGTCTGATAAAAAAATACCGCATAAATTTTGAAATTCTTTGTGTCATCAATGACTTCAACGCCAATCATCCTTTGGAAGTATACCGATTTTTAAAATCACTCGGAGCAAAGTATATCAGCTTCCTTCCGCTTGTCAACCGGGATCCGGGTTCTCTAATTGGTGTCACACCGGATTCGGTTTCAGCCAAACTATTTGGGGACTTTCTCATCTCCGTTTTCGATGAATGGCAGGAACATGACATTGGCACCATCAAAATTCAGCTTTTAGAGGAAGCTTTTCGTCCAGCTTTCAAACAGGATCATACTTTGTGCATCTTTAAAAAAACTTGCGGTGGTGTCCCTGTGCTTGAAAGTAACGGAGATTTCTATTCATGTGATCATTTTGTTGATCATGAACATTTGATTGGCAATATCCGCCAAACCCATTTGTTTGATTTGTTGGACGACCCTCGTCAAGTTGCATTCGGTCAGGCAAAATTCGACACACTGCCCAAATACTGTCTGGATTGTGTAGTGTTGTCCATGTGCCACGGGGAGTGTCCTAAAAACAGATTTATTGCTTCTCCGAATGGAGAAAAAGGACTCAACTACTTGTGCGAAGGTTATAAGAAATTCTTCAACTATTGCTCTCCATTTGTCAATACTATTGCTGATTTAGCAGGTTCAAAAAATTAAGGAGTAACAATGCCTTTCATTGTTACTCCCAATCATATCTTGCCTTGTGAATCCTCCTCTAGCTTTTTAATTTTTCCTTAAAGAAATCAATTGTCCTTTTCCAGGCCAGCTTTGCCGCTGCTTCATTGTATCGCTCAGGATTGGTATCGTTGTTAAAGGCATGTTTGGTATCAGGGTAAGAGAATAACTGATATTCTTTGCCTGCCAACTTCAAAGCCTTTTCAAATTCCTCAACTCCCTGGTTGATACGTGCATCATCACTGGCATAATGTGCCAAAATAGGTGCTTTTATTTTTGGAACATCCTCACTTTTAGGACAACTTCCGTAGTATGGAACCGCTGCATCCAAATCGGGCGAATTGACCGCGACATTGTTGGTCATGGCACCGCCCCAGCAAAAACCGGTACATCCAACTTTTCCATTGCTTTGAGGATGCGTTTTTAGATATTTCACAGCAGCTACAAAGTTTTTGATGGTTTTCTCCTTGTCCAATTGGCCAATCAATTTAGTGGCTTCATCAACATTGTCAGCCGGAGTACCTCCAAGGGGGGAAAGTCCATCAGGCGCCAATGAAAGAAACCCTTCGGCGGCCATTCTCCTGTTGACATCCCTGATGTGGGGTTGCAAGCCCTTATTTTCATGGATAACGATCAAAGCCGGGTACTTCTTTTTCTTCTTTGGCCTTGCGAGATAAGCCTTTACATCTCCAGTTTCACCTGGATAACTGATGTCCTCAGTGAAAAGATCAACAGCGCCTGCTAATGATTCAGCAGCTTGCAAATAGTTGGCCTCGAACAACGGAAGAAAACCGGTTAAGGTCACCGTTCCACCCAGAAGAAGTGTTGCTTTCTTCATAAAATCGCGTCGTTTAGTTTTACCGTCCAGATAATCCCGGTACAGATTTCCAAATTCTCTTTTCATTTTCCGGAGATTTAATTTCAGAACGTTAATTTACACAATTTGTATAAAATGAGATTCATTATTTTTAACTTTATGTTGTCAATATAAATACAAACCATAATTAAAAATAAGCTTGAAATATTCACTTGTATTTTTCTTGTTGATGGTTACAATCAACTTGTTTGGACAAAAGGCAAATCCTGAAATAATGGTTCTGATTCCCAAGGGTGAGTTCGTCATGGGGAAAAAATCTCCAAACCCGACCGACTGGCAACCTGAACACAGGGTCAAATTAGATGCCTTCTTTCTTGATATATATGAAGTGACCAACCAAAATTATCTCGATTTCTGCAATGCCACACACCATGCCCTGCCTATGTTTTGGGGAATGAAAGAATTTCGCTCCGGTGAGGATTTTCCTGACCATCCTGTCGTTGGTGTCTCATTTTTTGAGGCAGAGCAATATGCAAAATGGGCCAACAAGCGTCTCCCGACTGAAGCCGAATGGGAATATGCTGCCAGAGGCGGACTAACTGGTAAAAACTTTCCTACAGGAGATCAAATTGATTCTACCCATGCAAATTTTGGCAGGAAGTATCAAGGTAGCCTAAAAGTAGGGACCTTTTTAGCCAATGATTTTGGTCTGTACGATATGGCCGGAAATGTTTGGGAATGGACTGCTGACAACTATGGTGGTGACTATTACCAAATATCCACACCTGACAATCCCAAAGGACCTGAAATAAGCAGATTTAAAGTAGTTCGAGGTGGGAGCTGGCATTCAGGTGCCATGTGCATCCAAAACTATTACAGAAACGGATTGTCTCCTTCATGGGTCGACTTTGCTGTTGGATTCAGATGTGCTCAGGATGTTGCAAAATAAAGTAGGATTAAAATATAAAATTCACATGACAGGTAAAAACAAAGTTTAATGATTGACTGCAAAATAAAAGACAAAATTCTAGCCAAAATTGTAAAGGAAAGTCCCGAGATGACTTTCGGATTTGATACTGAAGATTCCAAAAAGATATTTGGTTTTGACCCGGAGATGGTTAGTTCAATACTCGATTACTTCGAAAGCATTGGTCTTATCGATCAGGATAAGTTTTTAGGTGGTGAAATAATGATTGAAATACTAATTCCTGCCCACGATTTGGTAGCCCGGGGAGGATTTACTGCTAAGGAGGAATTGTTAGGCAAAAATCTGGCAAAACTGTTGATCGAAATAGAGTCACTTAAGCCATCCATGCCAGATAAAGTTGAAACTATTACTTCAATTATTTCTGAAATTTCAGCAGGATTGGCTCTTATAAAACAAAGAAAAATATGAATCAAAATCTAATATAACCCAATGATCCTCGAGCATATAGCAATTTGGACAGACGATCTGGAAAGTTTAAAAGCATATTATACAAATTATTTTGATGGTAAAGCCAACAAAAAATATATCAACAAAGCAAAACAATATGAAAGCTATTTTATAACTTTCAGGTCAGGTGCCAGGTTGGAGCTTATGACCAGGCCCTTCGTGCCGGAAAACATGAATGATACGATAATATTACAACACAAAGGAATCATTCATCTTGCTTTCGAAGTCGAAACAAAACAGAAAGTTGATGAAAAAGCAAAAGATTTTTTAGCCAACGGATTCAAAATTTTGGATGGCCCCAGAATAACCGGTGACGGATATTACGAATTTGTAACCCTGGATCCGGATAACAATCGACTGGAAATAACAACTCGCGATACCAATAACTAATTCAACAAACAATTACAACAATGAAAAAACTTTATTCCATCTTTTGCCTTACATTTTTAGCAACCACTGTGTTTGCCCAAGCTCAAACAATTGTCTTAAATAAACCTGACATCAACAGAGGCCTCTCTGTCATGAAGGCCTTGGCTCAAAGGTCGTCGCAGATGAAATTTGATACGCTCGATCTCAAACTGCAGGATATGTCAGATCTTTTGTGGGCAGCAGACGGCATTAACAGGGCAGATCTGGGTAAAAGAACGGCTCCTTCTGCAATGAATTCACAAGATATTGATGTTTATGTGGTGATGAAAAAAGGAGCATACCTTTATGATGCAAAAAACCATCAACTCGACCTGATAAATTCAGGCGATTTCCGGTTGCAAGTTGCCGGCAGGCAAACAAATTTTGCCGGTGCACCCTTGTTCTGTGTACTGGTATCTGATATTTCAAGGTTTAAAAACGGAACTGATTCGACGAAACTCCAAATGGCTGCCATGGATGCCGGTATCGTTTCGCAGAATATTGGTCTTTTCTGTGCCGGACTTGGATTTGCCACTCATCCTCGAGTCACAATGGACGTTCCTAAGCTCAAGGAAATTCTGAAACTTAAAAACACGCAGTATCTGATGCTCAATAATCTGGTGGCATATTGGAAGGAATGAAGGAGAGATTGGGGAATGGAACAATGAAGCGGAGAAGCGGAGAAACGGAGAAACGGAGAAACGAGGAGCGTAATAATATTGCATAGACAATCGCAAATAATAAAAAAATAACAGAGAAATTAAATGAAGAACAAGACCGTTTTAATACTGGTTTCACTTGCAATGTTTGCATTTGCTGGTTGTAAAAAAGAGAGTGCAAGCACGGGGGCGGCGTCAATAAAAGATGTCGGATTAAAAGTCAGCTTTAGCGGCTTGAAATCGGCAGACGGACTGAAAGCCACCATTGCCCTGACCAAAGAAACACCAACCAACTATTATGTCAGTTTAAAAAGTGCTACACTAATCGGAAGCAGCGGTACAACAAATGCCCAGCTGTTTAGCAAACCTAACTTAAGTTCTTCTCTTGTATTTGATTTTACCAACGACAATACCGTCCACTCATTACTTAAAGGTTCAGCAATTCCGGATGGAAAATATTCAGGAATTGAAATTGAAGTCTACTTTTTACAAATGAACATTGCTATATCAACCGGTACAAGAGGTAAAGAGCGGAGAAACTTCAGAATTTACCTGTCGGATGATGCCGAAACTGAAGGAGGTTTGCACCAACCCGGCGATATGACTCAAATAAATAATTCGCAAGTAGAACTAGGATGGCTGCTTGGAGAGGGAGTAATGCCGAACATGGATCCAGTATCGCCAAGAATTTCAGCCTATACATTTAACAGCAATGGGTCCAACTGGTACGATTTCGCCGGTAAATCCGGCAAAGATTTTGGCCCTTTCGGGGATGTTAAATTTATGAACAACGCACCCCATCCTATTTATAAGGCCAAGGCAGACTTTAGCCTCTTGGAGAACAAAGGTTCCAATCTAATCCTTGATCTTAATGTTTACAATTGCTGGCAATTCGAAGACAAAAACGGTGACGGAGCATTTGGACCAGGTGACCTTGATCCAGTTATCCCAACTGCCTGGCAAATGGTATTACCCACCTTGACCGTCATACAAAATTAGGTTCAACTACACGGGATCCATTTGATCATTAAGAAAGAATTACTTCAGTGTACCCCATAAAATATATACTTTATGTACAAAGAGACACAAAAATTTAATCAAATTTGGATTTGGATACTTTTGGGATTATCAGGCTTGATTCCAATATTTGCGTTTGGATTTGGGATCTACAAACAGATTATACTTGGCCAGCAGTTCGGAAACAATCCCATGAGCAATAACGGTTTAATTACTTCTTTTTTTTTAGTGTTACTACTATTTGGTGTTCTAACCTATTTATTTGTGGTTGCAAATTTAACGACCGTTATTGATTCTACAGGAGTATCTTATAAATTCTTCCCCTTTCATCTGAAGTATCATAAATTGAGCTGGAATGAGATAGCATCGTATGATGTTGTGACATATCATCCGATCCGTGATTATGGTGGATGGGGAATAAGGTTTGTCAAAGGCGGTAAGGCATTCAATACTTCAGGCGACAAAGGATTGCAGCTATATCTTAAAACAGGAAAAAAATTACTGATAGGAACACAAAATGAGCAAGAATTAACTCGTTTTCTGTCTGAAATAAAAAAGGACAATTTCTAAGCATTTGTTGAGCATATGGAAGAAAGACCTAAAATAAAAATTAAGCCAACTCCCTTTGATAAAGTGCTTGAGCTGTTTGGCCTGCTTTCTTTGGCGCTCCTGTGGGCAATTACACTCATAAATTATGCTAAGCTACCAGACACAATAGCTGTTCACTTCAATGCTGCCGGTCTGCCTGATAGCTTTGGCAGCAAAATCACTTTGCTAATTCTACCAATTCTTGGCACAATTATTTTTCTAGGGTTGACCGTACTAATCAGGTTTACATATTTATTCAATTATCCAACAAGGATAACTACAGAAAATGCAGAATCTCAATATAGAATTGCTGCAAGGTTAATCCGATATCTCAAATTTGCTTTGGTTCTTGTCTTTACCTTCATAGTTTTTAAGACTATACAGACGGCAGAAGGGAAATCTGATGGACTTGGATTTTGGTTCTTGCCACTGACATTGGGAATCATTTTTGTTCCTTTGGGTTACATTACCATACAATCATTCAAACAAAAATGAACCAAAATCTAGCTTATTCACATGATTCCAATACAAGATCATAATAAACTGATTAACAGTGCCACATTCAACATTGTTACTACTGCCCCGATTAAATAAAGAAAAAAAGCATCTAGTCTGGTGTTTTTGTACTTACCCATCACCTTTTCTGATGAAGTAAGGTAGACTTGCAAAAAGATGGTGACAGGCAACTGGATGCTTAACAACATCTGTGAATAAATAAGTCCCTTGAAAGGATTGGAAATCAGGAAAATTATGAACAACGCCACGACGAATGAGAGCGCAACACCCAGTCTGGAGTGATTGTCCTCGATATCATAAGGCTCCTGGAATATCCCTGAAAAGATAGACCCTGCTGCCATTCCCGAAGTAATGGTTGATGCAACTCCCGCAAAAAGCAATGCCACTGCAAATACAATTCCTGAATGGACTCCGAGTAATGGAGTAAGCAATCCTTGTGCCTGCTGCAATTCTGTTACCTGCGTACCAGTTTTGAAAAAAGTAGCAGCTGCAAGCAAGATCATGGCACTGTTGATGGCCCACCCAACCAACATTGAGATGAGGGTATCTAAAAATTCGTAATTAAGCTGCTTTTTAATCGTTTTCTCGTCTTCCTTGTTCCATTGCCGGCTCTGGATAATCTCACTATGCAGAAACAGATTATGTGGCATCACCACAGCCCCAAGAACACTCATGATAATAAGCATTGATCCTTTGGGGAAAGAAGGTGTTACCCACGAATGAATGGCACTGTTCCAGTCAATCTGAACCAGGGATAGCTCATAAATAAAAGAAAGCCCGATCACAGACACAAAAGCGATAATCCACTTTTCAATCATCCGGTAGCCATTCGTAAAAAGCATGATCATCACAAAAATTACCACTAATATGGATCCGGCCCGAATGGGGATATCGAAAAGCATGTTCAGTGCAATGGCACCTCCTAGAATCTCGGCCAGCGAAGTAGAAACGGAGGCAAGCATCGCTGAGGCCAATATAGGTTTGGAGTATGAAGGTTTGATAAATTTGGTGGTCGCCTCAGAAAGGCAAAGTCCGGTGGCAATTCCCAGATGTGCCACATTATGCTGCAACATAATCAGCATGATAGTTGAAAAAGTGACCATCCAAAGCAGAAGATAACCAAAATTTGCGCCTGCAGCGAGATTGGAAGCCCAGTTCCCCGGATCGATAAAACCAACCGTCACCAAAAGCCCGGGACCGAGATACTTTAGGATCTCCAGTCCGCCAAACTTTGGCCGGTAATCTTTCCTGTCGATATTATCTAAAAAACCACCTGATTTCTTGCTCATCTAGCAAAGATAATAACTTAATATTTACCTTTGGTTGAACAAAAACTGCAGCTGGGACGGATTTGTAATCCTTGCTTTGTTTGTACACTTTATCCTTACCACTATGAAATATTTTCTCTTGTCAATTCTTTTTGTATTTGTCCTGTTCTTCCTGGGTTTTAAGGTTGATCCTGTTGATCAGAACACCAAGGCTCCAGCTGACAGTGGATCAAAGAAAATGGTAATCTACCAGGTATTTACCCGCCTTTTTGGAAATACCAATACCACCAATAAACCATGGGGCACTATCGAAGAAAATGGCGTGGGGAAATTCAAGGACTTTACTCCCAAAGCACTTCTGGAGATCAAATCGCTGGGAGTTACGCATATCTGGTTTACAGGCGTTCTTCATCATGATGTGATCAGGGATTATAAAGCATACGGCATTTCGAATGATGATCCGGATGTGGTTAAAGGTCGTGCCGGATCGCCCTACGCCATTAAGGATTATTATTCTGTTGATCCCGATCTGGCAACAGATCCTGCCAAACGACTGGACGAATTCAGGTCGCTTGTTCAGCGCACCCATGAGCAAGGACTTAAAGTAATCATCGACATTGTTCCCAACCATGTGGCCCGAAATTATCACTCCCTGGCCAAACCTGCCGGGATAAAAGACTTTGGTGAAACCGACGACAAAAAAGTCGAATATGCCAGAAACAACAATTTTTACTACCTGCCCGGAGTTCCCTTCCAGGCTCCGATTTTGAATGAGAAACCACTTGGCGGAGAGCCCCATCCACGCGCTGACGGCAAATTTGATGAGAACCCAGCCAAATGGACAGGCAATGGTTCCAGATTGGCACAGCCACGATCCGACGACTGGTACGAAACAGTCAAAGTCAACTATGGAATACGCCCGGATGGAAGCAGAGATTTTGATTTGCTACCCAATGGTTTTGACATAAAACCGATTCAAGATCACTATGCTTTTTGGCAGAACAAATCTGTTCCAGATAGCTGGATCAAATTTCGCGATATCTGTCTTTACTGGCTCAAATTTGGAGTCGACGGTTTCCGCTTCGACATGGCAGAAATGGTCCCCGTAGAATTCTGGAGTTACCTCAACAGCACTATCAAAAAAGATTATCCTTCTACCACCTTGGTTGCTGAAGTATACAACCCTTCACAATACAGAGCATACATTCTTTCAGGTAAGATGGACTTTCTCTATGACAAGGTGGCCTTTTACGATACCTTGAAAAAAGTATTGCAAGGCAAAGCACCTGCCGATCGTCTGGTTAAAATCCAAACAGATTTGGCAGACATTGAGCACCATATGCTTCACTTCCTGGAAAACCATGATGAACAGCGATTGGCAAGTCCGGCGTTTGCTGGCAGTGCGGTCAAAGGAAAACCGGCTTTGGTGGTTTCGGCAACGATCAGCACCTCCCCTACGCTGATCTATTTTGGTCAGGAAGTTGGCGAATCCGGCGCCGAAAATGCCGGATTCGGCAAACCTTCCAGAACTTCAATTTACGATTATGTTGGAGTACCGGCTCACCAGCGATGGATGAATGGCGGTGCTTTTGACGGTGGAAAACTGTCAAATGAAGAAAAAGAGCTACGCAATTTTTACAAGAAGCTGCTCAATTTTACCATTACAGCTCCGGCTTTGATGGGGAAATACCGGGAAATTCAAACCCTCAACCGTGAAAAATCAAAAGGCTATAGCGGCAAGCTATTCTCTTTTGTCAGATGGAGCAGTGCACAGAAACTAGTGATCACCAACAATTTTGATCCAGACCAATCCCATGAATTTGATTTATTGATTCCAGCAGATATCATCGAAACCTGGAATCTAAAAAATGGCAGCCAAATCGTGACTGATCACCTTAACGCCTCCAACAAATTCCAGCTTCTGGTAGAAAACGGATCCGGCAAAATCAAATTAAAACTGAAACCTCTTGAATCTGTTGTTCTCGAAGTAAGGAATTAGACTGCTAAATTGAAATAACTCATTAAATATCAAAATTATATAAACCATATTCTTTCATATTGACCTTAGTAGAAATCAAAGTAAGGCATAGAAACCAACCTTATTACCTTATTTAATGTGAGTTTTGATTTTCATTAATAAGGTAATAAGGTTAGAATTCACTCATATGTTTCTTCTACTAAGGCTGAATGAAAAATACAAGGTTTATATTATTGAAATTCAAGGCAATAGAAATTAAAATCAATACGCTATCCATGAGAATAATTCTTTTACTACTAATAATTGCAACATTCCAATTGAATGCTCAACAGGTGCCGGTTAAACTCCATTGCGAACACCTCGACAATCCGCTGGGAATTGACGTTCCTAATCCAAGGTTATCCTGGCAGCTTGAAGATCCCCGTCAGGGAGCAAAACAAACCTCGTTTCAAATTCTGGTGGATACAGACTCAGCTTCCGTTTTGGAAGGCAACGGAAGAATTTGGAACACGCGCAGAATCGTCTCCGATAGTGTGCTCATAACCTATTCGGGTCAAAAACTCGATCCTTTTGCAAAATATTTCTGGCAAGTAACAACCTGGGATCAGGAAGGAAAAGCATCCGCCGGAAGCGGTATTGCCTCCTTCGAAACAGGCATGATGGAGGTGAAAAACTGGCACGGTGCCTGGATTACCGACACTAGAGACATTGCACTGAAACCGGCTCCCTATTTTCGGGAGGAGATCGAAGTAACGAAAAAAGTGGTCTCAGCCAGGGCATATGTCGCCGTTGGCGGACTCTTTGAACTTTACTTGAATGGCAGTAAAATAGGAGATCACCGGCTCGACCCGATGTATACCCGCTTTGACCGGCGTACCCTTTATGTGACTTTCGATGTGACTAAATACCTGATAAACGGGACGAATACCCTCGGAATGCTACTGGGTAACGGATGGTTCAACCACCAATCCACCGCTGTTTGGTACTTCGACAAAGCCCCGTGGCGGGCCAGGCCAAAGTTCTGCATGGATCTGCGTATTACTTACCAGGATGGAACTGTCCAAACAATTTCTTCAGGCACCAGCTGGAAAACTGCACTTAGTCCGGTTATCTTCAATAGCATCTATACCGGTGAACACCAGGATGCCAATTTGGAGACTGCCGGATGGAACAAAAATGGCTTCGATGATTCAAAATGGGCGAAGGCAATACTAACTGCTGCTCCATCGCAAAACATCGTCTCGCAACAGCTTCATCCGATTCGTGCGACCGAAGAGATCCCTGTTAAAACTTTCAAAAAATTCAACGATACGCTTTATGTCTTCAACTTAGGAAGAAACATCGCCGGAGTAAGCAAACTATCTGTAAAAGGCCTTCCGGGTACTAAAATATCGCTGAAACATGGCGAGCGCCTGCATGAAAACGGCAGGGTCGATCAATCAAATATTGCCGCGCACTACCGGCCAACCGACGACAAAGATCCCTTTGGTACCGACATTTACATTTTGAAAGGCAGCAACGAAGAAACTTTCTCGCCTCACTTTAACTACAAAGGTTTCCAGTACATTGAAGTATCTTCTGACAAACCAATTGAATTGAATCAGGGCAGTATCGTTGGGCTATTTATGCACAGTGATGTTCCTCCGGCAGGGAAAATTGAAAGCTCAAATCCAACCATCAACAAGATCTGGGAAGCAACCAACAATTCCTATCTCTCCAATCTTTATGGTTATCCGACCGACTGTCCGCAACGCGAGAAAAACGGCTGGACAGGCGATGGTCAAATAGCCGTCGAAACAGGCCTGTTCAATTTTGATGGCATCACGATCTACGAAAAATGGCTGGCCGACCACCGCGATGAACAACAGCCCAATGGAGTACTTCCCAACATCATCCCAACATCCGGATGGGGTTACGACTGGGCCAACGGTCCCGACTGGACAAGTTCATTGTTGATTATCCCCTGGAATGTGTACCAATTCTATGGCGACAGCAGGTTGCTAAAGTTGACCTACGAAAACATGAAACGGTATGTCGACTATATTAGCCGGATCAGCCCGGAAAACCTGACCGACTGGGGACTTGGCGACTGGATTCCGGTCAAATCTAAAGCAAGCAAAGAGCTCACCTCTTCGTGCTATTATTTCACAGATGCCTCCATACTCGCCAAAACGGCAAAATTAATAGGCAACAAAGATGATTTTGAGAAGTATTCAATTCTGGCAGAAAATATCAAAAATGCCATCAACAAAAAATTTCTAAACAACACGACAGGTATTTATGCCACCGGACTGCAAACAGAACTGGCTGCTCCGCTTTTTTGGGGTGTTGTTCCTGAAGAGGTGAAACCGCTTGTCGCTGCCAACCTGGCCAAAAGAGTGGAAGCCGACCAATTTCATTTGGATGTTGGATTACTCGGTACCAAAGCCCTTCTGAATGCGCTCAGCGAAAATGGATATGCAGTGATTGCCTACAAAGTTGCCTCGCAGGAGACCTTCCCTTCTTGGGGTTGGTGGATAAAAAACGGCGCAACGACGCTTTACGAAAACTGGCCTATCAATGCCAAATCTGATATATCACTGAATCATATTATGTTCGGAGAGATCAGTGCATGGTTTTACAAAGCTTTGGGAGGCATTCGTCCGGATCCAAATCAACCCGGTTTTAAGAATATTCTACTTGAACCATATTTCGTGAATGGGTTAAGCCATTTTGAAGCTTTACATCAGGGTCCTTATGGAATGATCATGTCAAAATGGGTGAAATCGAAAGAAAAAATTGACTACTTTGTGACGGTTCCTGCCAGCAGCAGTGCCACCTTAATTTTGCCAGATCAAGAAGTAAAGGAAGGCAACCTTCCTATTGAATCCAATCAGTATATCAATATAATTTCTACTGACAAAATATCTTTGAAGCTTTCACTTTCATCCGGAAGCTATCATTTTACATTTAAATTGAACCAAAAATGAGAAAATTCTTGTCTTCATTTTGCATCTTATTATTGGCGGCATTTTGTGCCACCGGACAATCCTCTTCCCAATTAACAGAAGAAGAGTACAACCATGCCTGGGAGAATCAGCATATCAGTAAGATTAACAGGGAACCGGCTCACGCTACTTTTATACCTTATGACAAAGAGGCTAAAGTAGCTATCAATGATCTGGCCTCCTCCCCTTTTTACCAGTGCCTGAACGGCAAATGGAAGTTTAACCTGGTCAACCATCCAACACTACGACCTGAAGGTTTTTTCAAGCCGGGATTTGATGATGCTAAATGGGACCTGATCGATGTTCCCTCTAATTGGGAACTGAAAGGATACGACTATCCAATCTATACCAACATCACATATCCCCATCCGGTTTCTCCACCATTTATCAAGGGAGATCACAACCCTGTTGGCTCTTACCGGATGCAGTTTGAAACTCCGGCAACATGGAAAGGCCAAGAGATTATTCTCCATTTTGGAGCGGCAGGATCCGCCTATTATGTTTGGTTAAACGGTCAAAGGGTTGGTTATAGCGAAGACAGCAAGACACCATCAGAATTTAACATCACCAAATACCTACAGGAGGGTAAAAATCTTCTGGCAGTTCAGATTTTCAGATGGAGCGACGGATCATACCTTGAAGACCAGGATTTCTTCCGGATGAGCGGTATAACGAGGGATGTTTATCTGCTCGCAAGAAACCCCGTGCATCTTTTCGACTTCAGAAGTGTGGCTACACTGGATGATATGTACCAGAAAGGAGTCTTTAATTTGGTTCTCAACATTCGCAATCTGTCACAAGGAAAACCGGTGGTGAATGTCGAGGCTAAACTGATCAAAGATGGGAAAGAAATTTTCAAAGACAACTCCAAATTGGTTTGTGAACCCATTAACGACCCAGTCAAATTTGCTGCCATTATCCCGAAAGTTCAGCAATGGAGTGCTGAATTCCCCAACCTATATCAGTTAATCATTACGCTGAAGGATCAAAAAGGGAATATCATTGAGACGGAAGGATGCAAAGTTGGATTCAGGACAGTTGAAATAAAAAATGGAAATCTTTGCATCAACGGGAAGAAAATATACGTCAAAGGGGTAAATATGCACGAACACCACGAGGTGAACGGACATGTCATGGACAAAGCCACCATGCTAAAAGACCTCTCGCTCATGAAGCAGTTCAACATCAACACCGTCAGGACTTGCCATTATCCTGAACCTGAGCTGTGGTACGAACTTTGCGATCAATATGGTATGTACCTGATTGATGAGGCCAACATCGAATCACATGGAATGGGTTATGGGAAGGCATCTCTGGCCAAGGATTCAACCTGGCTGGATGCTCATATATTCAGGACCAATAATATGATACAGCGCGATAAAAACCACCCGGCAGTCATCATCTGGTCTTTGGGCAATGAAGCAGGTGATGGAACAAATTTTGAAAAGACCTATGCCTTTATCAAGGCATTTGATCAAACGCGTCCGGTACAATACGAACAAGCCGGTCAGAAGGCACATACCGATATCGTTTGTCCTATGTACAGCCGGATTCCCGATATCATCAAATATGCAAAAAGCCACAAGGATCGTCCACTCATTATGTGCGAATATGCTCATGCCATGGGAAATAGTAGCGGCAACTTCCAGGACTACTGGGATACGATTGAACAGTACGATATGCTGCAAGGTGGATGCATCTGGGACTGGGTTGACCAGGGACTGCTGACAAAAAACAAGCAAGGGGAATCATTTTGGGCTTACGGTGGAGATTTTGGTCCGAAAGATGTCGTCTCGGATGGAAATTTCTGTTGCAATGGTCTGGTTAATCCGGACAGAAATCCAAAGGCTGCACTGTATGAAGTGAAAAAAGTTTACCAAAACGTTGGTTTTAAATCTGTTGATCCTTCTAAAGGAAAATACAGCATCATCAACAAATTCGGTTTTACTGATCTGAAAAATTTCCAGTTCACCTGGAGGGTCGAAGCCGACGGAGCAACCATCAAAAAAGGTGAATTTATCATGCCAGTTCCCGCCGGTTCGAAGAAAGAGATTCTCCTTCCGCAAACAATCGAACCTGATCCAGGGAAAGAGTATTTCATCATTTTCGAAGCGAAAACATTGAAAGCAACAGATCTGGTTCCGAAAGGACATGTTGTAGCTTATGAACAGTTAGCCTTACCTGTTTCAAAAGCTGCTGCAACAGTTCAGCCTACCGGGAAAGTTACTGTCGATCAAAAAGCTGAGGTTGCTGTCATGTCAGGAACCAATTTCAAAATTCAGTTCGATCTTGTCAAAGGAAGAATTGATCAATTGAGCTATTTTGGCAAGGAGATGCTGAATGAAGGAAAAGGTCCGGAGCCGGACTTCTGGCGCGCACCAACCGATAATGATTTTGGCAATGGTCTCGACAAACGATGCCAGTTATGGAGAAAAGCCGGGGCAAACCGTCAACTGATTGACAAGAGAGTAATGTCAATTTCAGATAATGAGGCTGAGATAAGGTTCACTTTTATCTTGCCCGGATTGAAAGGTGAGAATGTCGGAACCTATGAAAGTGTTTACCTGGTTTATGGCGATGGATCAATCTTACTCAAGAACAGCTTCTCTCCCGGGATCGATAAACTGCCTGAGCTTCCCCGAATGGGTATGCAGCTCCAACTTGGTCGAGAGTTTGAGAACCTGGCATGGTATGGCCGCGGTCCACTCGAAAATTATTGGGATCGAAAGACCAGTATGCTGGTTGGTAAATATGAAGGAAAAGTCAAAGACCAGTATTACCCATACGTCAGACCTCAGGAAAACGGCAACAAATCGGATGTCCGCTGGGCTTCACTAACCAACAATGATGGCAATGGTATCCTGATCATTGGAGAGCAATTGTTCAATATTACTGCACACCACAACATCATGGAGGACTTCGAATCGCCGGTCCGCACCATCGGACATATCTATGATGGCAAAGAGGTTATCAACCGGCATACCTGCGATGTAAAAGAACGGAATTTGACGGTTCTTAACATTGATTATCTCATGATGGGTGTCGGAGGCGATGACAGCTGGGGAGCCAGAACACATCCGGAATACACCATTCCTGCCAAAAATTACGAATACGCCTTCCGGATCGTTCCTATTCAGAAAAAAGATGACCCAAATATGGTCGCCCGTGTGAAGATTCAAACTAAATAAGGGGCCAAAAACAATATTTATCAACCGTCGGTTGTTCATTACTGAGGGGGCGATCCTAAAAAATCGCTCCCTTATTTCTATATATTTGTGCAAACTCAAAATTAATGGTTCAAGGGTATTCTGAAGATTCGATACGTACGCTCGACTGGAAAGAGCACATCAGAAAACGGCCGGGGATGTATATTGGCAAACTCGGAGACGGCTCTGCCGCCGATGATGGTATCTATGTCCTTCTCAAAGAGGTTATAGACAATTCCGTCGACGAGTTCATGATGGGCAATGGCAAGAAGATCGATATCCAGGTATCAGATCTACGAATTTCTGTGCGCGATTATGGACGTGGCATACCATTGGGCAAACTGATGGACGTCGCAGCGCGCATGAATACCGGCGCGAAATACGACTCCAAAGCATTCAAAAAATCAGTCGGACTTAATGGCGTGGGAATTAAAGCTGTCAATGCACTTTCAAACGCCTTTTCAATTAAATCTGTCCGCGATGGCAGAATAAAAATTATTGATTTCTGCAAAGGGGACGTCGTAGTTGACAACGAAGAGCTTCCAACCGAGGAACCCAATGGCACAACTGTCGTTTTCACGCCCGACGAAGAAATTTTCAGAACCTACCACTACATTGACGAATATGTGGTGGCCATGCTGAAAAACTACACCTATCTGAATGCCGGATTGGTGATCAACTACAACGGCGAAAAATATATTTCCAAAAATGGTTTGTACGACCTGCTCAATGAAAACATCGGGCAGGAACCCCTATACCCCATCATCCACCTCAAGGGTGAAGACATCGAGAGTGCTATTACACACGGCAATCAGTACGGTGAAGATTATTATTCGTTTGTCAACGGACAGCACACCGTTCAGGGAGGTACACATCTTGCGGCCTTCCGCGAAGCACTGATCAAGACCATCCGCGACTTTTACAAAAAAGAGTTCGATGCCTCGGATATCAGAGCTTCCATCGTTGCAGCCATTAGCATAAAAGTTGAAGAGCCTGTTTTTGAATCACAAACAAAAACGAAACTGGGATCAAGGGATATTTCGCCGGATGGTATGTCGGTACGCAACTTTGTAATGAATTTCATTCAGAAAGAGCTTGGGAATTACCTGCATAAGAATCCGCAAACAGCGGATGTCTTGCTTCGGCGTATCCAGGAATCTGAAAGAGAGCGCAAAGCGATATCCGGTATCCAGAAACTGGCCAAACAACGGGCCAAGAAGGTGAGCCTTCACAACAAAAAATTGAGAGACTGCCGGTTGCATTACAACACCAACCACGAAAATAAGGATGTCAGCTCCATCTTTATCACAGAGGGCGACTCGGCCAGCGGCTCCATTACCAAATCACGGGATGTCAATTCCCAGGCCGTTTTCAGCTTGAGGGGCAAGCCATTGAATTCATATGGTCTGACCAAGAAGATTGTCTATGAAAATGAGGAATTTAACCTCTTGCAGGCAGCACTGAACATTGAAGAAGGCATCGATGAACTGCGCTACAACAAAGTAATTATTGCCACAGATGCTGACGTGGATGGCATGCACATCCGGCTTTTGCTGATCACCTTTTTCCTGCAATTTTTTCCGGAACTGATTCGCAGAGGCCACTTGTACATTTTGCAAACTCCGCTCTTCAGGGTACGGAACAAAAAGCGCACTGAATATTGCTATTCGGAGCAAGAGCGTGATGTGGCAGTCAAAGTACTGGCAACAGGCGTGGAGATTACGCGCTTCAAAGGACTGGGTGAGATTTCGCCCGATGAATTCAAAAATTTTATCGGTGAACAGATCCGCCTCGATCCAGTGATTCTGAACAAAAATGAGTCAATTGTTGAAATGCTTGAATTTTACATGGGCAAAAATACACCCGACAGGCAGGACTTCATAATTGAGAACCTGCATGTGGAGAAAGATGAGTTATGAAAAATCACCGGTCCCTGAGCGGAGTCGAAGGGTAAACTTTTAAAACATTCTAAACATTTTAAATGGCCAACGAAGGAGAACTTTTACCCGATGACCTTTTGCCGGTAAGCGGCGATCAGGGTGAAAAGAAAGAGCTGCACCACATCATCTATCTGTCGACGATGTACCAGAACTGGTTTCTCGATTATGCTTCCTATGTCATACTCGAGCGGGCCGTTCCTTACGTCAACGACGGACTGAAACCGGTTCAGCGCAGGATCCTTCATGCCATGCGGCAGATGGACGATGGCCGCTATACCAAGGTCGCCAACATCATCGGACAAACCATGATGTACCACCCACATGGGGATGCCTCTATTGGCGATGCCCTGGTGCAACTGGGCCAAAAAGATTTGCTGGTAGATTGTCAGGGAAACTGGGGAAATATCCACACTGGCGACGGGGCAGCTGCTCCGCGTTACATCGAAGCCCGGCTTTCGAAATTTGCCCTCGAAGTACTTTTCAATCCAAAAACCACCAAGTGGCAACAATCTTATGATGGCAGGAACAGGGAACCGGTTACACTACCGGCCAAGTTTCCATTGCTACTAGCCCAAGGTGTCGAAGGAATCGCTGTAGGTTTAGCGTCCAAAATCCTTCCTCATAATTTCCTCGAACTGATCGATGCCTCCATTGCCCATCTGAAAAATGAGCCTTTCGAACTGTTTCCTGACTTCCCTACCGGCGGATTCCTGGATGTATCCAAATACAACGACGGATTGCGTGGGGGTGCCATCAAGATAAGGGCTAAAATCGAAAAATTCGACAACAAAACACTGGTTATCACAGAAATACCTTTCGGAAAAACAACCTCATCGGTGATCGAAACGATCGTCAAAGCCTTCGAAAAAGGGAAAATCAAAATCCGGAAAATCGACGACAATACTGCTGCCAACGTCGAAATTCTCGTCCACCTGCTTCCTGGTACAAGTTCAGACAAAACAATCGATGCACTCTATGCCTTTACAGATTGTGAAGTCTCTGTCTCGCCCAACTCATGCATCATCGAGGACGACAAGCCGCATTTCATGCCTATAAGCGACATTCTCAAAAGATCCGTTGGCAATACCGTTGACCTGCTGAAATTAGAGTTGGAGATTCACAAATCAGAGCTGGAAGAGCAATGGCATTTCTCCTCGCTTGAGAAGATTTTTATTGAAGAACGCATTTACAAAGACAAGGCTTTTGAAGATTCTGGCAGTATGGATGAAGCTGTTGCGCATATAGACAAGCGGCTCGATCCATGGAAGCCAAGGTTCAAAAGGGAAATCACCAAAGAAGATATTCTCAAACTGATGGAGATAAGGATGGGACGAATACTGAAATTCAATACGCAGAAAGCGGATGAATTAATTCTCTCTATCGAAAATGAAATAGCCGAGACGCAGCGCCACATAGAAAATATTATACCCTACTCCATTGCCTGGTATGAAAGGTTAAAAACCAAATTTGGAAAAGGACGTGAGCGAAAAAGCGAGATCAGAAATTTTGAAAACATTGAAGCCACCAAAGTCGTTGTTGCCAATGAGAAATTGTATATCGACCGTGAGGAAGGATTTGTGGGAACTGCCCTCAAAAAAGCCGAATACATCTGCGACTGTTCCGATATTGACGACATCATTGTTTTCAGGAAAGATGGTTCCTATTTTATTTCAAAAGTATCTGACAAGGCATTTGTCGGAAAGAATCTGCTTCATGTGGCTGTTTTTGAAAAGAACAACGACCGTACCATCTATAACCTCGTGTATCGGGATGGCAAAGCTGGTAACAACTACATGAAACGTTTTGCAGTTACCGGAGTCACCCGCGACAAAGAGTACAACATGACAATCGGTACAGATGGGTCCAGGATCCTCTATTTTAGCGCCAATCCTAACGGTGAAGCCGAAGTATTGCGCATTACCTTTAAGCCAAAGCCGAAGCTTAAAAAACTAATCGATGAGGTGAACATGGCCGAATTGGCCATCAAGGGCCGCTCGTCCATGGGAAATCTGGTGTCTAAAAATGAAATTCACAAAATTACACTGAAAGAGAAAGGGATGTCAACCCTCGGCGGACGAAAAATCTGGTTCGATGAAGATGTTCTACGCCTTAATGCGGATGGAAGAGGATTGTACCTTGGAGAATTTACGGGTGATGACAAGATTCTGGTGGTCGACAAAGATGGCTCTTTCCATCTTTTTACCTACGATCTCGAAAACCATTTTGAAAAGAATATACTCTCCATCGAGAAATTTGATCCGGATAAAATTGCCACCGTGCTTTATTTTGATGCCGAGCAGAATTTCTATTACCTGAAGCGTTTCAATATAGAATCCAATGCTGGCAAGCAGTGCCGATTCATCGGCGAATTCCCGGACAACAAAATGACCAGCATCACCTGGGAGAAATATCCACAATTTGAGGTGGAATTTGGAGGTACCCACGAATCAAGGGAAAAAGAGCTGATCGATGTGGCCGAGTTTATTGCCGTGAAGTCATATAAAGCCAAAGGAAAAAGAATTTCAACCTTTGAAGTTAAAAATATTGCGGAGGTTGAACCACTTGTCAAAGAAGAAGAAGAAGAAGAAGAAGAGACAAGTGAACCCAATGACCTTCCTGAACCTCCAGAAAAAACTTCGGCACAACCTGTAGATATAGAGCCGATTGATGACATTCCTTTTGAAATTATCCGACCCGGAAAAGATGGGGAACCGGATCAGATGACCCTAATCTTTGAGTAATGAGAATTTTCCTGACCGGTTACATGGGGAGTGGTAAGTCAACCATTGGCAGAAAGGTTGCAGCACTCATGGGCATCAATTTCATCGATCTGGATAAATACATCGAAGAGCGAAATTTTAAGTCTGTTCCTGATATTTTTGCGCAGGAAGGAGAGAATGCTTTTCGTTTAAAAGAAAGACAGGCACTTGAAGAAGTGGCGCAATTTGAGGAGATTGTTATCGGCACAGGAGGAGGCGCTCCCTGCTTTTTTGACAACATGAAGTTGATGAACGATTCAGGTATCACCATTTACCTGGCTCCGGATATCGAAACCCTTTCCTACCGCCTATTGAAATCCAAGACAGAAAGACCACTCATTGCAGGAAAAAGCAAAGAAGAGCTTTTAGCATTTATTCAATCAGCCCTGGAAAAAAGATCCCCTTTTTATGAACAGTCCAAAATTGTGATCCGGGGTGTAAATGATGTCCAACCTGAGGAAGTACTTAGGTTGATTAATGAATATTCGAAAAATATTCATTAATCAAATCTAAGCGCGCGGTCAGGAGAAATCTTTGATATATACCAGGAAGGTACGACAAGCATCGCCAGCGTTACAATAAGAGTTCCGGCATTCAACAGCAACAGATGCATAAATTTTAGATTGACAGGCACATATTCAAGATAATATGAAGCTGAATCGAGTCTGAAAATATGAAAATAAGATTGAATAAGGCAAAAGCCTATCCCAGTAATATTACCCCACAACATTCCCCTCCCTACTAAAAAGAAAGCGAGATAAAGAAACACCTTCCGGATACTTTGATTCGTGCTGCCAACAGCTTTTAGGGTGCCGATCATGGAGGTGCGCTCCAGTATCAGAATCAGCAAACCTGATACCATGTTGAATCCGGCTACCAGAATAATAAGCGTCAGAATTATCCAGACATTCATATCCAGCAGGTTCAACCAATCGAAAATCTGAGGATATTTGGAAGTGATGCTCACAGGCCTCATCAGAACTGAATCTTTCTCGGTATAGTAAACCGTAAGACCCTTAACTATTTTGGTCATCTCCGCCAGCTTATCAAAATTATCGATGGCAATTTCAAACCCGCTTACCTGATCTGGTTGCCAGCCGTTTAGCTTTCTGACCTGCTGAATATCTGCCAATACAAAAAGCTTATCAAACTCTTCCAAACTGGACTGATAAATCCCGGATACAGAAAATTTACGCATCCGCTGATCGGTTGCCTGATCATTCAGAAAATAGCAAAAAACCGGATCGCCTACCTTCAATTTCATCAGCAAAGACACTTGCTTTGATATCAATACTTTGTCGGTAGAGCTGCTGTCGTTGACCGCAAAAATTTGTCCCTCTACCAGGTTTTCCCTGAAAAAGCTCCAGTCAAAATCTGGTCCGATTCCTTTCAATACCATACCCATCATCTCATCACCGGTCTTTATGATGCCAGGTTTGGTGGCGAAAACTTCCACATGTTTGATTCCTACCAAGCTGTTTAAACGATCAAGCCAAACCTGATTTTTATTCACTGGCACTGTTTCGAAGGAGGAGTTAGAATCAAAATTCACCAGCTGAATGTGAGAACCAAAGCCAATTACTTTATCACGGATTTCCTTCTTGAAACCTGTCACAACAGCCACCGATAAGATCATGATCATCACGCCAAAAGCAATTCCGAAAAGGGCAAATGAGATAATCGAACGCGAAAATTTTCTTTTGTTTTCACGATCGGAAAAGATCCTTCTGGCAACGAAAAGTTCAAAATTCAGTTTTGACACAACTAGTTGTTTGGTGTAAAAGTAACCAAAAAATTCCGTGTCAAATAGCTCCTTTTTAATACCTTTGACGTGAATTTTAACAATGTTACCCAATCGCTTTCATTGTTCACTGTTCGTTATTCACTTTCACTATTCACTTTCCCATATGGAAGTTAGAGCTAAAAAAGGTCTTGGACAACACTTTCTTCGCGACCATCAAATAGCCGCAGACATTGTTGACGCACTATTGATGGGTGATCGCACCAAAGTACTGGAAGTTGGTCCTGGGATGGGAGTTCTTACCAGATTTCTTCTGCAAAAGAAGGAGCTGGAGACAACAGTGGTTGAGCTAGACCGTGAATCAGTGAGTTACCTTAAATCCAACCTCCCCGAACTGGGAGGGCGAATTGTAGAGGGTGATTTTCTGCAGATGGATTTAAAGGCCAACTATTCAACGACCCCATTTTCCTTGATCGGCAATTTCCCCTATAATATATCTTCTCAGATACTTTTCAAGGTTTTGGAAAACAAGGAGCTGATCCCGGAAGTAGTTGGTATGCTTCAAAAGGAGGTGGCAGAGCGTATCTGTCATGGGCCAGGAAGCAAAACCTATGGGATTCTGAGTGTTCTGCTTCAAGCTTGGTACAAAACAGAGTACCTTTTTACTGTCAACGAAGATGTTTTCGATCCACCGCCAAAAGTTAAATCTGCCGTGATCCGGCTGACAGCCAATGGCAGAACTGAATTGGGATGCAGTGAGAAACTTTTCAAAGCAGTGGTCAAACAAGCATTCAATCAGCGAAGAAAAATGCTTCGCAACAGCATCAAAAGCTTCACACCACGTTATGATGAACTGGATGCGCACACCTTAACCCGCCGCCCGGAGCAACTGTCGGTAGAAGAGTTTATCGTGCTCACAAATGCAATAGAGAAACTACTTTAAAAGAGACATGAGATATAAGACATGAGACATGAGACATGAGATATAAGACATAAGACATAAGATATTAGGATTCTAACATCTCATGTCTTATAACTTATAACTCATAACTCATAACTCTTTTAAAGGCTATTCATCGCGGTTACCGGATCCAGTTTGGATGCTGACCTTGCCGGAACTAAACCTGCTATTAATCCAATGGAAATACTGATTATTAAACCAGTGGCAATATTGCCTGCCGACAGTACAAATTCAAAGTCGAAACTTGCCTTGGCAATATAAGTTCCCAGGTAAATCAGCAGCAGCCCGATCAACCCGCCAATCAGAGACAAAACGATCGCCTCAAAGAGAAACTCCAATAAGATAAAACTGTTCTTAGCCCCCATGGCTTTCTGTATCCCAATGATTTTGGTCCTCTCCTTGACAGAAACGAACATGATGTTGGCAATGCCAAAGCCGCCAACCAAAATTGAAAAGCCGCCAATGATCCATCCGGCAATATTTAATATCTTGAAAATACCATCCAACTGACTCGAGACAAGGCTCACCTCATTCAAAGCAAAATCATTCTCTGCAGATGGCTTGATTCTCCTGATGGAACGCATAATTCCCTCTAATTCCTCCAGCATGCGAGCTGCCGGGATTTCATTTTTACCTTTTATTATAATGCTTTGTTGCATATCCATTTTAGTATCCACCATCTTGCTGCCGAACTTACATGGAATGAGCACACGGTTATCCATACTGGTACCAAACATGTCCTCTCCCATCTTTTCAAATACGCCAACGATGAAAATGGCAAAGCCCTGAACTTTGATCGTCCTTCCAACAGGAGAACTACCTGGAAAGAGCTGTGCAGCTAGTTCAGAGCCCATCATACCCAGGTTATTATTCCCATCCAATTCATCATCAGAAAGAGGTCTGCCCATGCCAACTTTCAACCCCCAGCTATCAATCAGTCCGGAAGAACCAGCAAGGACAGTGACATTTTCAGCTTTGTTGTTGCCAAACTGAACAGTCCGGCTAAATCCATAATTGTAAACGACATATTGTGCCAGGTTGGACCTTCTTTTGATCTCCTCCGCTTCAATCAATTTGGGAACAGGACGGTTGAGATATTTCCACCATGGATAATCCGTTTCGCCCGGAGGAGGTGCCCAGGGCCATTTCTGAACATAGACCACGTTGCTACCCAATTTTTCCATGCTGTTTCTGATCGTTCGCTCCAAAGAATCAATAATGGTAAACACAGAAATAATGCAAAAAATACCGATCGTTATACCCAGTAGAGAGAGAAATGTGCGAAGCTGATTTACAACCAAAGAGTTGTACGCAAACCGGAAACTTTCAAGAAACAGCCTTATAAATAACATACAGTTGGTTGATTTCACCCGAAAGTTAAAACAATTTTTATTACTTTTGTTGAAAATTTTTAAGGAATTAAGAATGAGTATTTTAAAAAATATTAAGTCTGCTTTGGTCTCTGTCTACTACAAAGACGGGCTGGAGGAGATTCTTGAAAAATTGCATAAATCGGGCGTTCATATATACTCAACAGGAGGAACCAAACAATTTATAGAGGAACTTAAAATTCCGGTAACTGCTGTGGAAGAACTGACTGGTTATCCGTCAATTCTTGGAGGCCGGGTCAAAACCTTACACCCCAAAGTATTCGGTGGAATCCTGGCTCGCAGGGCAAACAGCGGCGATCAGTCTCAGCTTTTGGAATATGCCATTCCGGAAATTGATCTTGTAATTGTTGACCTTTATCCTTTCGAAGCAACAGTTAAATCTGGAGCCTCCGATGACGAAATAATAGAAAAAATTGACATCGGTGGCATTTCGCTGATCAGAGCAGCTGCAAAGAACTGGAAAGATGTTGTCATTGTTTCTAACCAGGGACAATATGGAAAATTACTGAATTTGTTAAACCAGCAGGATAGTGCTACTTCAATTGAGGACCGTAGGCAATTTGCTGCTGAGGCTTTTGCTACATCGTCTCATTATGACACTTCTATCTATAAATATTTTGCAGAGGATTCAGGGGAGGTTTTCCGTCAAAGCTTTAATGAAGCAAAACCACTTCGATATGGAGAGAATCCACATCAAAAGGGGGTATTCTTCGGCGATTTTAGCGAGATGTTTGAACAGCTTCAAGGGAAAGAAATTTCGTACAACAATCTTTTGGATATTGACGCTGCAGTTAACCTGATCGATGAGTTCAGTGAAACAACTTTTGCCATTCTAAAACACAACAATGCTTGCGGTTGTGCCTCCAGAAACGATGTTGCAGACGCATTTCGTGCCGCCCTTGCAGGCGATCCGGTATCAGCTTTCGGAGGAATCTTCGTTACAAATCATGAAGTTAACGCAGAAACAGCTGAAGAAGCAGCCAAAATTTTCTTTGAAGTAATCATTGCACCAAAATATACACCTGAAGCCCTTGAGGTGTTTAAGACAAAGAAAAACCTGATCGTCTTGATCAGATTATCAGAAAACCTTCAGAATCAACAGTATAGAACCGTATTAAATGGAGTAATACTTCAAGACAGAGACTCTAAACGCGAAACTGAAAATGATCTGCAACCCGTCACAATTACTGCACCAAAAAAAGTTGAAATTGACGATCTTTTGTTTGCAAATCGTTTGGTTAAACAGTCAAAATCTAATACCATTGTACTTGCAAAAGGGAAACAATTACTTGCAAGCGGAGTAGGTCAGACATCAAGGGTCGATGCATTGAGACAGGCTATCGAAAAAGCCAAATCTTTCAATTTCGATCTTAACGGAGCCGTTATGGCTTCCGATGCTTTCTTTCCTTTCCCCGACTGCGTGGAAATTGCCCGCAATGCAGGAATTACTTCCGTCATTCAACCTGGCGGATCAATCAGGGACAAAGAATCCGTCGAATTCTGCAACAATCATCAGATGTCCATGGTGACAACTGGTTTTAGACATTTTAAACATTAGCAATAAATAAAAAATACATATGAGTTTCTTTTCATTTCTCACACAAGAAATTGCCATCGACCTAGGTACAGCTAATACAATTATCATCCACAATGGAAAAGTTGTGGTAGATGAACCATCCGTCGTTACCATCGATACAAAAACAGAAAAGCTGGTTGCCATTGGCGAGAAAGCCAGGCAAATGCAGGGAAAAACACACTCTAACCTGAAAACTATTCGTCCCTTGCGGGATGGTGTTATTGCCGACTTTAACGCTGCAGAACAGATGATCCGTGGGATGATCAAAATGATCAATCCGAAGAAAAGATTTTTTGCTCCGGCACTCAAAATGGTTATCTGTATTCCTTCAGGATCAACAGAGGTTGAAATTCGTGCGGTTCGTGACTCTGCAGAACATGCTGGAGGTCGTGATGTCTATATGATTTACGAACCTATGGCTGCCGCAATAGGGATCGGACTTGATGTCGAAGCACCTGAAGGAAACATGGTGGTCGATATCGGTGGCGGTACCACTGAAATTGCCGTTATTTCCTTAGGTGGAATTGTCACAAACAAATCCATCCGAATTGCAGGAGATGATTTAACTGCCGACATCATGGAACACATGCGCCACCAGCACAATGTAAAAATTGGCGAAAGAACAGCTGAAGAGATAAAAATTGTGGTCGGTTCAGCGATGACTGAACTCGACGATCCACCGGCCGATATGATCGTCAAAGGCCCTAACCAAATGACCGCCATGCCTATTGATGTGCATGTAACCTATACGGAAATTGCCCATTGTCTGGATAAGTCTATTTCCAAAATCGAGACAGCAATTACCAATGCCTTGGAACATACTCCACCTGAACTCTATGCAGACATTTACAAAAGAGGTATCTGGCTCGCCGGAGGTGGTGCATTGTTACGTGGCTTAGACAAGAGATTGTATGAGAAATTTAACATCCCATTTCAAATTGCAGAGGATCCACTAAGAGCTGTAGCTCGCGGTACCGGTGTTGCGTTGAAGAATGTGGATAAATTTTCATTTCTTCTTCGCTAATCTTTATCTAATTAAATTAGCCACGTGTATCAAGGTGCAAAATGAGGAATCTATTTAGGATAATCCTAAGATATCATTACATTTTCCTGTTCCTGATCCTGGAAATATTTTCGCTTTCAATGGTTGTCTCCTATAACAACTACCAGCAGGCAAAATTTCTATCGTCCAGCAACGGCATCAGTGGCTACTTCTTCGAGAATTTTGCAGGAATATTTCAGGTACTTGATCTAAAAAAAGCAAATACTGAACTTGCTGAAGAAAATGCCCAATTGCGCACCGCCTTACAGCATTACCAACTCAGAAGTACGAACAATTCTCGTCAAAGCTACCTGAGTGAGCGCAATCCGCTCATTACCATGACCCGCGACTCGTTGAACAAGATTGTATATTTCTTTACAACGGCACGGGTTATCAACAACTCTGTCAACCAACGGCACAATTTTCTTACATTGAACAAAGGCCGCTATCAGGGCGTAAAAACAAATATGGGGGTGGTGTCGGCAGGAAGAGTCGTAGGACTGGTGACCGATGTCGGCGAAAACTACTGCACAGTTATCTCCATTCTGAACGAAAGATGGAAACTGAGTGCTAAAATCAAACGAAACGATTTTTTTGGATCACTTTCATGGAATGGTAAGGATTACCGGAAGGTACAGCTCAATGAAATCCCTTACCATGTGCCGGTGCAAAACGGTGATACAATCGTCACAACCGGATTCTCATCCAGCTTCCCCGAAGGTCTTGAGATTGGAATTGTCACAGAATATACCTTGGGATCAGGAAGTAATTTTTATAAGATTGATGTTAATCTGGCCGTAGATTTCAGAAGTATAGTTCAGGTTGCTCTTGTCGAAAACAGACAGTTAAAAGAGATCAATAATCTTGAATCATTGAATAACAATGTTAAATAACCTGTTTAAATATTCGTTGATTTTTATTGTAGCAGTCCTGCTTCAGGTGCTGGTTTTCAACCGTATTCTGATTTTTAGAATGATATCACCATACTTCTATCTGATTTTTCTGCTCCTGCTACCCTACGATACGCCTAAGGCATTGCTAATTTTCCTTGGTTTCATTTTGGGACTTTCAATAGACGCATTTACAAATACACTCGGAGTCCACACTGCCGTTTGCCTATTGATAGGATTTGTCAGGCCTATGATTCTCAATGAAATATCAACCCGTGAAACACGTGAATCAGTTTCAGCTCCCAGAATTTCAACCATGAGCTTAAACTGGTTTATAAGTTACACAGCAACTTTTGTGGCTATACACCACTTTCTACTTTTTATGCTGGAAGCCTTTACATTTCAAGGATTTTTCTTCACCTTTGCAAGAGCTATTCTAAGTGGAATATTGTCGATCGCATTAATTGTAATCAGCCAGTTTTTGTTCTTCAGAAAGTAGGCGCAAAAAAGTAAATAACTGTGGATACCTATACCAAAAGAAAATACTTGTTGATCGGCATCTTCTGTCTTGTAGCTATGGTCATGATTGTCCGGCTTTTCTACATACAGGTGATTGATTCATCTTACAAGATTTCTGCCGCTAGTAATGTTTTGCGTCGTCAAATTAATTATCCTGCCAGAGGATTGGTCTACGACCGCAACCACAAACTGATCGTTTACAATCAGGCAGCTTATGATGTATTGATTACCCCGAGGGAAATGAAGGCCTTTGATACACTCGCATTCTGTAGAATTGTTAGCGTTGAGAAAGCTGAACTGGTAAGTGAAATTAAAAAAGCCAGAAGTTATTCGATGTGGAAACCATCGGCAATCATCAAGCAACTCTCCTCACACAAATATGCAGTTTTACAGGAGCAACTCTTTAAATATCCCGGATTCTTCATCCAGGCCCGTACCCTGAGACAATATCCTGCCACCATTGCCTCTCACACCTTGGGGTTTGTTGGGGAGGTCGATCAGAAGAAAGTCGACGAAGACCAGTACTATGAAAGTGGTGACTACATTGGAAAGTCTGGTATAGAGCAGGCCTATGAAAATGAGCTTCGGGGTGTCAAAGGCATCTCTTACATGATGGTCGATGTGCACAACCGTGTCAAAGGATCTTTTGAAGGAGGAAAGCTGGATACTGCTGCCGTAATCGGGAAAAACCTTATCACAGGTCTTCATGCTGATTTGCAAGCCTATGGCGAAAGGCTGCTAGCTGGAAAAGTAGGAAGTATTGTAGCGATTGAACCATCTACAGGTGAAATTATGATCATGGCAAGTTCTCCAACTTTTGATCCGGGCATGTTTGTTGGTCGGGAAAGAACAAAGAACTATATCACCCTTTTTAATGATCCGCTGAAACCAATGCTTAACAGGGCCATCACCTCCTCCTACCCTCCCGGTTCTACATTTAAACTGGCTGATGCTGTCATCGGACTGGAGGAGGGATTACTGGGTCCTGAAATACGATATTCCTGCAGTGGTCCACGATCAACTCCGATAAAATGCACGCACAACCATGAAACCCCTCTTCCGTTGATAAGTGCCATTCGTGAATCCTGCAACTCCTATTTTTTCCAGGCTTTTCGTGCCATCATCAACAAATACCCGTCTGCAGAGGAAGGGTTTGAAGCCTGGCGAAACCATTTGATGGATTTAGGTATTGGACACAGAATAGGAGGAGACTTGACAGCTGAAAATGCAGGCAACGTCTCAAAAGGGACCTATTTTGATCGTATATATGGAAAAAGTCATTGGAACGTGATGACCATTAGGTCATTTTCAATCGGGCAGGGAGAGTTGTTGATGACACCTCTTCAACTAGCCAATATGGTTTCTATCATCGCAAACAAAGGCTATTATATTGCACCCCATATGGTGCGCAGTATTCAGGATTTTGACCATTCCGAAAGAGTACTCTCCTTCGAAAAACATGTTACCCAGGCCAATCCTTACTTATTCCAGGTTGTTGCTGACGGCATGGAAAAAGTAGTGGATGGAGGTACTGCAAAGATCGCCAAAGTAGATGGGATAGCCATCTGTGGGAAAACAGGTACCATTCAAAACCCCCATGGCCAAGCCCATTCAGCCTTTGTAGCCTATGCACCCAAGGAAAATCCAAAAATTGCCATTTGTGTCTATGTTGAAAATGGCGTTTGGGGTGCCCGGTACGCAGCTCCAATCGCAAGTTTAATCATCGAAAAATACCTGACCGATTCAATTGCGCCAAAAAGAAAACCACTGGAAGCAAGCATGTTAAGTGCTGACCTTATTTCGGCTATGCATTTGTCGGGCGGAGACTGAGGAAAAGGATAAAGGATAAAAGTTAATGGTTAATGGTTAATGGTTAATGGTTAATGGTTAATGGTTAATGGTTAA
>JBAXED010000017.1:0-49397 GCA_037140615.1 Prolixibacteraceae bacterium | reverse complement strand
CTATCCGGATCATGAAACTAACAGTTGGACTACTTCTTATGACAATGATCACTGCAACTGCGGTGAACACTTACAGTCAGAATGCCCGAATATCGTTGAATGTCAAGGACGCGACCATCCTGGATATTTTCAGGGAGATAGAGCGGAACAGTGAGTTCGGGTTCTTCTACAAAAGCGAAGAGATGAACCTCGAAAAGCGTCAATCGATTGAGGTTTCGGCGGCAACCATTGATGACATACTCAAAAAAGTGCTCGACGAAAACTACACTTATAAAATTCTTGATAAAAATATTGTTGTTACCAAAGGGAACCTGGAAGGATCGCAACAGCAAACCAGAAAGGTGTCGGGGAAAGTGACTGATTCTTCAGGGGCAACGTTACCGGGGGTTTCGGTGGTAGTCAGGGGAACAACCTTAGGTGTAATAACCGATATAGATGGTAATTATACGATATCTAATCTTCCTGAAAACGCGATTCTGGAGTTTTCATTTGTAGGAATGAAGAGCCAGGAATTGGCAGTGGCAGGAAAAATCACTATCAATGTTTCTCTGAAAGAAGATGCGATTGGAATTGAAGAAGTTGTAGCGGTAGGATATGGAACACAACGGAAAATAACAATGGCAGGTGCTATTGCCTCTGTTGAAAATAAAAACATCATAAACATTCCCGTTGCAAATACTGCCAACACACTGGCAGGAAAACTACCCGGATTAATTGTCGTACAGCGTGGAGGGCAACCTGGATTTGATAAGTCCGATTTTAGCATACGTGGTTTTGGCAATGCAATTACAATTGTCGATGGAGTTGAACAATCCTTTGATCAAATTGATCCAAGTGAAATAGAATCATTCTCTGTACTAAAAGATGCTTCTGCTTCAATTTATGGGGCAAGAGCAGGTAACGGGGTCATTTTGGTTACGACAAAAAGGGGGAAAGCAGAAAAATCAAAAATTAATTTCAGTGCCAATTATGGGTTCCAGTCTCCGACAAGGTTTCCTGAGTTAGCTGATGCCGTTTTGTATGCAACATTGCGCAATGAAGCTTATTTGAATGCAAATCCGGGCGATGTCAACAATCAACCATTTACTGCAGAGGCAATTAGTAAATATAAAAGCGGAGCAGATCCAAATTATCCAAATACGAACTGGTACAATGAAGCATTTAAGAAACAATCTCCAATTGCACAGTTTAATCTTAATTCATCGGGAGGTACAGATAAAATCAAATATTTCATGTCATTGGGATACATGGACCAGGGCGGATTAGCGAAATCAAATGCTTTTGAATTTAAACGCTACAATGTGCGCTCCAATATCGATGCTGTAATTGCAGAAAACTTTAATATTTCTTTAGACCTTTCCGCACGTATTGAGGATGCCAGATCTCCATCCGGCAGATTAATGGATTTGATGGAAAAAGTATTTACGGCGAAACCGACTTCTCCCGCCAGTTTTCCGGATCCTGCCTATGTAAGTTATGGGGGTGGTGGTAATCCTGTAGCCATGTCTGATCCTTCCATAAGTGGTAAAAACAATAATTACAATAAAGTTTTCAATGGTATCCTGACGGCCAGATATACTGTGCCATCTATCAAAGGATTGTCGGCCAATGCCAGATTTAGCTATCTCACCAACGACCAAACCAATAAATATTGGAAAACTGGTTATGCTGGTTACAATTATGATTATGCAGCAAAAGTGTATTCTCAGGTGTTTGCAGCGGGGAAAAATACACTGACTCAGGAGTTCTACAGAAACAATAATTTTACCAGTCAGATCTCCATGAATTACGAGAACAAATTTGGGAAAAGTGCTGTAAAAGGATTGTTGCTCGCTGAGTACATCAGTATCAATTCAAACAACATTCGGGCCTATCGGGAAGGTTTCCTGAGCAGCGCTATCGACCAGCTTTATGCCGGATCGCTTGATGGTATGAGCAACAATGGAAGTGCCTATGAAGATGGAAGAATTTCCTATGTTGGACGTGTGAATTACGATTTCAGTCAGAAATATCTGCTTGAAGCCACTTTTCGATACGATGCTTCCGCAAGATTTCTACCTGAAAAAAGATGGGGTTTGTTTCCGGGATTTTTGGCAGGATGGCGAATTTCGGAAGAAGAATTTATGAAGTCCGCAATATTTGTGGATAATCTGAAATTGCGCTATTCGTATGGTGAAGCCGGAAACGATAATACTTCCCAATATAATTTTCTCACGGGTTATGTTTATGGTGGACAATATGCTTTGGGGGAAACAGCGGCAATGTACCAGGGAATAATATCAAAAGGATTGCCCAATCCAAATATTACCTGGGAGAACACTTCGACACATAATTTTGGCGTAGATGCCTCCTTTTGGAAAGGCAAGCTTTCCATTGAAATTGATCTGTTTAAAAGAAAAGTTTCCGGTGTCATGGGTTCGCGAATTGCTTCTCTTCCTTCTACGTTCGGTGCCACACTTCCTGCAGAAAATATCAATAGTTATAACAATCGTGGTTTTGAACTTAGACTGGGGCATAAAAACAGAATTAGTGATTTTAACTATTCTGTTGAAGGAAATGTTTCCTGGTCACGTGGAAAGTGGGACCATTTCGAAGAACCTGTTTTTGTTGACGATGCAAGTCGGGAACGGCTGCAGTGGTCAGGACAGTGGATGAATCGGTTTTTTGGCTATGAAGCATTGGGATTTTTCAATTCACAAGCAGAAATTGACAGTTGGCCGGTTAATCAGGACTTAAATGCTGTCAAGAACAAAACCATCAAACCAGGCGATATTAAGTATCTGGATTATAACAAAGATGGAAAGCTGGATGATAAAGACAAGCATGTCATAGGCAGAGGATTTACGCCTGAAGTGATGTTCGGATTGAATTTTACTGCATCGTACAAAGGATTTGACATGAGCATGTTGTGGCAGGGAGCTACGAATTTTAATACTTATTTTGACAAGGAAGCTCAAGTGTCCTTCTACAATGGAGAAAATATTTTAGCCTCCTTCGAAAATCACTGGACGCCTACAAACCTCAATGCCAAATATCCAAGATTAACCTATGGTAGTGTTGCAAACAATGTCCAAACATCTACATTTTGGTTACAGGATGCCTCCTATCTTCGATTGAAAAATATACAAATTGGTTATACTATTCCAAAACGCTTCAGCGGTATAGCCAACATTGACAATATTCGTATTTTTCTTTCAGGCTATAACCTGATTACGCTGGACAATGTAACGCCATTTGATCCTGAAGCCAACGGAAGTGCCTGGTATTATCCTCAACAGAAATCACTTAGTGCTGGCGTAAGTCTTACTTTCTAAAATGTTAATAATCATGATTATGAAAAGAAAAATATATTTGACCCTGATTGCAATTGCGATTATAATCACCTCTTGTCAGGATGAATTGTTAAATAAGAAGCCACTGGATATAATTTCTGACGGACAAGTTTGGAGTGATCCGAAACTGATTGATGCTTATGTTGTCAATCTATACTCAGGAGCATCCTTGAATGGAATGTTTCAAAACTTCACCTGGAATACTTGGCCTCCAATTTCGCCAGCTGAGGAGACTTACCTCAGTGACGAAGCAACAAGTGGATGGAACTGGGTTGGGGAAGTTACTGACTGGAACAAAGGATTGCTGGATGCAGGTGGCGGTGTTCCTGTTTTAGCCAGTTGGAGGTATGATTATATCAGATCATGCAATGAATTTCTTCAATTGATCGCTACCGGAAATGTTAGTGATGATGTAAAAAAACAAAGAAGTGCTGAAGTACGGTTTCTTCGTGCTTTTCAATACTTTACAATGGTAAAAAAATATGGAGGTATCCCTCTCATCACTGAACCCCAAAAGATCGATGCAGGTGAAGCAAATTTCGTACCTAGGGACAATGAGCAGAAAGTTTATGACTTTATTGCTTCAGAATGCGATGCAATAGCTGCTCAATTACCAGATTCATATGCCTCTAGTGATCTGGGAAGGGCCACTAAATTTGCTGCCTTAGCCTTGAAATCCAGGGCCTGTTTATACGCAGCAAGTATCGCTAAATATGGTCAAATACAATTAAATGGTGTGGTAGGAATCCCAAGCGGTGATGCTCAAAAATATTGGCAGGCTTCTTATGACGCTTCAAAGGCCATCATTACTTCCGGAAAGTTCGCTTTGTACAATAAGTATCCAGATAAGGTAAAAAATTACCAAATGCTATTTATGGATATTAATAATTCCGAAAGCATCTTGTCCAGATCCTTTATAAAATTGAAAAATGGACATAATTTTGATGGCTTTTTTGCTCCAATACGTTTTTGTGGTTTTTGGGGCAGTGGTATTAATGTTACCATGGAATTGGTTGACGCTTACGAGATGAAAGATGGTACCTCCGGAGCAATCGACTGGGCAAATATAAAAGGTTATCCAAGCAAGATACTAAAGAACAAGGATCCACGTTTTCATGCATCAATTTTTTACAATGGCTCACCATGGCAAGGAGATAGTTTAAGAATATGGTATGGGATAAAAACAGCGGAAGGTAATGTCGTTAGGGAAAATAATCCTATGTCCTACAATGGTATGTTTCAGAAAGGTCAGGACGCAACTGGTGAAAACAGAACCGGATTCCTGATCAAAAAACTTTTGGACGAAACCATGAAAAAACCTGCAGAAAGTGAAGCCAGTCATCCATGGATTGAGTTTCGGTTGGGTGAGGTTCTTTTAAACTACGCCGAAGCTGCATTTGAGCTCGGAAAATCAGCAGATGCGATTGATGGTGTCAACCAGATCCGGACACGAGCAGGTATCGCTACAGTTAACTCGATTACTCTTGATAAAATCAGAAATGAACGTCGTGTTGAACTGGCTTTTGAAAATCAAAGGTATTACGACGCCCGTAGATGGAGAATTGCAGAAAGTGCATTTGGAAAGGATTTTAAACGTGTTTATCCAATTTACGACTGGTCAGCCAAAACATTCTATTATGAAGTAGGAAGTGCAGATGGCTATACCCGGTCATTCCCGAAAAAATATTACTATTTGCCTATCACGACTCCAAGGATTAACAACAACCCCAAATTAGTTGAGAATCCCAACTATTAGGCGTTAAATTGCATAAAGTTTCTTAATATCCTGATTTCTGCCCGCCCAAATGGGTGGGCAGATTTCTGGCAGGAAATGAGGCAATAATCTATTCGAAGCATCACTTGCAAAACAATCTCTAAACACATTTACCCTTAAAATTTTATGAGATTAGTTGTTATATATCTACTATTGATTTTTCCCTTTCATGTAAAAGGTCAGTCTTGGATTTATAAAAATGTCAATTTGCAAGGAATGGGCTTTGTTTCTGGGATTGCCATCCATCCTCTAAGTAAGGATATTTACATAAGGACCGATGTTGGAGGAGCCTATAGGTTTGAAAAATCACAGGAACAATGGCTGCCTGTCACTGATGGGAAAATGGATAATTACAATGTTGAAGCTTTGGCTTTAAATCGGTCAAATGCGAATGAAATCTATGTAGTAGTTGGTAATAAGGAATTGGGGAAACTATACAAATCATCGAACAAGGGGGATAATTGGGAGCAGATCATAGGTTTTTCATTGTATGTTGATGGAAATGGATATTGGAGAAATGACGATCCTAGGTTAAGCATTGATCCAAACAATGGAGGAAAGATAATGTATTTCGCATCCAGAAGAGATGGTCTTTGGACAAGCAATGATTCAGGGGTTCATTGGTCACAGATTTCAACAGATAAGATTCCTGCAGGAGATGAAAATAGTGGAGGACAGGCATTCGTCGTCTTTGACAGAACATCCGGCAATGCAACTTCAGGTTCATCTGTTATATATGTTGGGGTAGCCGGTTTAGGTATTTATAAAACTGTTGACAGTGGAAATACCTGGATGCTTTTAGGTGGAGGTCCAGATATCAATTTTAAACCGGTATGTGGTAAGGTTAGTGCTGATGGGAGCCTATATGTAACCTATTCCAATGCTTCAGTTAATAACAAATGGGATAACGGAGGAGATGGACGAATTTATAAATTTTCATCTTTAGGCTTAGGTTCAAATATCACTCCAGCCAACTATTATGGAATGAATTTCGCCGGAATTGCGGTAAGCGATTCAGACCCAAACAAAGTGGTCACTTTTGAATGGAAGTTTGGTCAGAACAATGGGATTCATTATTCTTTGGATGGAGGAAAGAGCTGGAGCCCGAGAAAGTATTCTAATAATAAAGTCACAAAACCATCATGGTACGACGAAACAAACTCAACATGGACATTTGCTGGCGGCATTGCCTTTGATCCGGAAAATGAGAATAAAATCTGGCTGACAACCGGCTTCGGAGTGATGACCATGGAAGATGTCAGACAGAATGACCCATTCTTTGTATACCGCATGAAGGGGCTTGAAGAATTGGTTGTGATGCAGGTATTCTCAGTTCCAGCACCAAATTCACAAAAATTATATGCTGCTGTTGCTGATGTTAGAGGATTTGCGATCTCAGATCCGGATAAGGTACCATCTTCTTGTTTTGATAACGGAGCTTTTGGAATGACAAGTAGCATGGATTATTGTGTTGCGGATCCTGAATATCTGGTTAGAGTTGGCGACAACGAACAGTACTTTCAGTCCAAAGGTTTTGGATATGTCACTTCAAATGGCGGGCAAAGCTGGAATCCATTTGCATCTGTACCCCAAAATGCGGCTAATGGAAATATAGCGATATCGGCTTCAAATATAAGAAATTGGGTTTGGGCTCCTATCAATTATTCGGGTTGTGGATGGAATGTTTTGCCTCACTACTCTGAGGATAGCGGAAATTCATGGTTCAAATGCAGTGGCGTACCAGACGGAAATAACGATTGCACGGAAGAGTGGTCTGCCAGTCGTTTCCTTGTGGCAGATCGTGTAAACGGAAGTAAATTTTATTATTATAGTTATAAGAGCGGAGAAAATGCGAAGTTTTACCGTAGCCTTGACGCAGGTAAATCTTTTAATCAGCTGTTAAATATTCAGTTGCCATCTAACTACAAAGTTAAAATGGAGGCAATTCCTGGCAAAGAAGGTCATTTGCTTATGTGTACTCGTAACGGCTCTGATCTAATGAAAACACAAGATAGTGGAACAACCTGGAATAGGATAGCGTCTGTAGATAAGTGCTTTACATTTGGCTTCGGAAAACCTGTTGGAGGTTCTGCAAATCCTTCCATTTTTATGAAGGGAATAGTAAATGGTGTTGATGGTCTCTTTTTTAGCATGGATGCCGGAGCAACTTGGGAGCAAATTTCAGATGGAAATGTCCCTGGTGGCTGCCTTGACATTACCGGAGATGCCAAAGTAGCTTATTCATTCTACATTGCAACTGGTGGACGTGGAATTTTATACTATACAAGTTCAGCAATCACGTCTGTCAACACTCTTGATCAAGGTATTTTAGAGAAAAATTTGAGTCTCAATGTCTACCCAAATCCTTCTGACGGACATTTCAATGTTTTAATAAATTGCAAAAACCAGGATTTTGCAAGAATCTATTTCTACAATATGGCCGGTCTGTTAATTTGCGTTGACAATTTCAGTCTTGTCTCTGGCGAGAACAACTATTCCCTGCCACTTACTGAAAAGTATTTGCCATGTGGCATATATATTCTTAGAATCCATACCGGTAAAAATGACTATTTTGAAAAAATCTTCATAACCGGAAGCCAGTAAGTTGGACTTTCTAATGAGCAGTAAATAAAACTTAACATTTTTAGCAGAATTGGTAAAGAAGGTGTATCTGTTTGAGGTTGAAGCACAAAGTTATTGATTATCAATAAAATGTATAAATGGAAATAGTAATCAAGGCAAATAGTTTTTGGATGAAAAATCGACTTATCTTTTTGGTCATTTTAATACTCCTTTCTTTTGGTAGCCGAAGCCAAAATCTGGATTATCCGCTTAATATATCAAGTGGATGGAAATTTAAAACGGGTGAAAATTCTGAATTCTCCAAAACTGAATACAATGACTCCGGCTGGCAAAGTATTAAAGTTGGTCAGTATTGGGAAACTCAAGGATTTCCAGAGTATGATGGATATGCCTATTACCGTCTAAAGGTTGTCATTCCTGCTTCAATGAGAGAAGGAATACCTTTTGTAAATGGACTAAAGCTCTCGCTTGGGAAAATTGATGACACGGATGTTACTTATTTCAATGGTCACCTTATTGGGAAATGCAGCAATTGGGATAAGGAACGTCAATATGTGATTCCATTTGATATTGTCAATTGGAACAAGGAAAATGTAATTGCAGTAAAAGTTCAGGACTGGTCCGGAACAGGAGGATTGTTTGAAGGCAATTATACCATTGACAAATTGAAAAATGTATCGGATTTTATCACTTTGCATTCTGATAATGAACTAATAAATAGTTCTCAAATAGTAGATTCAACACTGTCAAAAACAGTGATAATAAAGCATGAATATGCATTGAAAAATCTTTCTGCTCAATTCCGCGTGAAAATCATTGACATTGAATCCAATACAGTTGTCTATAACCAATCCAATAATCTGATTATTGGCACTCAGGCTGATTCTAGCTTTTCCTATACTGCAAAAATTAAAGGCTCAGGTTGGTATAAAGCCTACTATTCACTAACATCGAAGCTTTTCAAAGATACCGTTGCCAGCAATACCCTGATAGCCTACCGGGTTGAAGATCATTCCCATCCTTTAACGGTTAAACCGGCTGTAGCAAATCTAATTCCGCCAAAAAGTGAGTCATTCGACTTGAAAAATATATCAATTAAAGGGTACTTGGGTGCCAGACTTCAAGCAAACTTATCCCAAAGACTTTTAAAAGTCGACGAACAAGGTATTTTAGAATGTTTTTATAATCGACCCGGAAGACAGACATGGGTAGGAGAATACACCGGTAAATATTTGCATGCGGCATCAAAAGCCTGGCGTAATAGCAGCGATAGCGATCTAAAAGCTCAAATGGACAGAATCGTTGACATCCTGATTCATTGCCAATTGGAAAACGGTTACCTAGGAACCTATTTACCAGCCGACTATTGGACTTTTTGGGATGTTTGGGCTCATAAATATGATCTGCTCGGGTTGTTGAGCTATTATTCCGTCACTGGATATCAACCTGCACTAAATGCTTCAATTAAAATTGGGAATTTGCTTTGCAAGACTTTTGGCACACATCCTGGCCAAATAAATATTGAAGAAACCAGTGAGCATGTCGGGATGGCTTCAACCAGTGTTTTGGAGCCGATGACCGAATTGTACCGTTACACTGGTGACAAAAAGTATCTGGATTTCTGCAAATATATTATTGAATCTTACAATCATTCCAAAGGTCCTAAAATCATCTCAGCATTAAATACCCTCGGTAAAGTGAACAAAGTTGCCAATGCCAAAGCCTACGAAATGATGTCAAACTTTACCGGCATAGTCAAATTGTACCAGCTTACAGGTGATAATTTCTTGCTTTCGGCCATGAAAATAGCATGGAATGATATTTCAACTTACAAACTTTATATCACCGGCACAACCAGTAAAGGCGAACGTTTCCAGGAAGATGATGTGTTACCTGCCGAAAATAATGTGAGCATGGGTGAAGGTTGTGTAACTACCACCTGGATTCAATTTTCACAAGCCATGTATAATCTGACAGGAGAGTGCAAATACATTGATGAAATTGAAAAATCGGTCTATAATCATTTGCTCGCCGCTGAGAATCCGGAAACAGGCTGTGTGGCTTATTACACCGCCTTACAAGGTAAAAAACCTTACCGGTGCAATATTAATGCTCATTGTTGTTTGGCAAGTGTTCCCAGGGCAATAGCGGCTATTCCTGAAATTGCCTATACAAAGAATCCATTGAATGGTTTCAATATTAACTTTTACACCCCCGGAAAGTTTATTGATACAATAGCAACGGACAACAATATCAAAGTACTGGCTACGGTTGATATCAACACTAAATTTCCAGAAGAAGGAAGAGCTGAGATTCGGATAGCTATACCTCATTCTTCAAGTTTTGCCATCCGGTTAAGAGTACCATCATGGTGTAAAAATTTTGTGGCCAATTATGCGGGTAGCCTGTACAAGGGTTTTCCAGGCGAATACCTTGAACTTCAACAAAAATGGAGTAATCTCACTGAAATTCATGTCTCATTTGACCTAAATTTTCAGTTACTAGATGGAGGGAAAAGTTATCCGGGCTATGCTGCTATAAAATCAGGAGCTCAAATACTTGCCATAGACCAGTCTTTGAATCCTGAGATGCAGGATTTGAACCTGGTATCCATTGATGACACTACAATTTTTCAGTTACCAGCAACAGCTCTTCCCAATTCTTGGATTAATAAGCAGATATACGGCAAAAAAGCCTTATACAATGGAAAACCCATGTTTCTAAAACTAGTGCCCTTTGCCGAAGCAGGTCAAACCGGAGGTGAAGTGAGGGTATGGATGAAAAGAAAATGATTGTTTGCCTCACATGGCCTTTCAATTGCTGTTCCCTGTTTAAGGATGGTTAAGACATATGTTATCATTTGAAAACTAAGAATTTCATCACAGGATATGAAAAAAACAATTTTATGGTTCTTGCTTTTTTTAAACATTATCTTTAATTCTTCCTGCAATTCCCATTCAAGAACCTTTTATTTGGACGCTGTTGATGGAGCCGATACCAATAATGGATTATCACCGAAAGGAGCATGGCGAACTATGGTGAAAATAAAGGAAGTAAGATTGGCGGCTGGTGACAAAATTCTATTTAAAGGAGGTCAAACTTTTATCGGTAGTCTGAAGTTAGAGTATGTGTTTGGTAAAGTGGGACTTCCTGTTTTGATCTCTACCTATGGAGGAAATCGGGCTATGCTTTATTCAGGTGATTCGACGGCAGTCCTTGTAAAAAACTGTGAATTTGTGGTGGTGAAAAACTTAATCTTATTTGGATCTGGCCGATTGCATGGAAATAATTCAAATGGAGGGGATTTTTCTTTGTGTTCAAATCTGAATGTTGACAGTTTGGAAGCATCTGGATATCTATTTTCCGGTATTCAGGTGACAGGTGGAAAGAACATCCGGATGACCAATGTATATGCTCATGACAATGGTTTTTGTGGTATACATGTTACCTCTGACCAAACAGGGAGAGATAATTCGCCAAACAAAACAGTCAGGAATGTATACATTGGTCATTCGGTTGCCAAAAACAATCCCGGATGCCCTGCAATAAAAAATAACCACAGCGGGAATGGAATTTTGGTAGGCGGTGTTACCAATGGGTTAATCGAATATTGTGAAGCAATGAACAATGGCTGGGATATGCCGCGTGAAGGAAATGGCCCGGTTGGAATCTGGATTTATATGAGTGATAGCGTTGTAATTCAACATTGTTATTCGCACCATAATAAAACCTCTACCAAAGGTGCCGATGGTGGCGGCTTCGATTTTGACGGAGGCGTAACCAATTCCATTTTGCAGTATAACCTTTCGCTATATAACGAAGGAGCAGGTTACGGGATGTTTCAGTATGCAGGTGCAAAAGCCTGGAATAACAACATCGTGCGTTACAACATTAGCTATCACGATGGGATAAAGAATGGCCAAAGCGGTATTTTCATGTGGTGCGACCCTGCTGCCATTCCCATGAAAAACTTACATTCCTATAACAATACTGTGGTGAATAAATATGGACATGGAGTGAATTTTTTGCCAGGGCTCTATGAGAATTTTGTTTTTGAAAACAATATTTTCCTGATTACGGACAGCACCGACGAATTTACGGGTGGTGAATTTACCGGCGCTTCTTTCGACAAGAATTTATATTGGAATAGTTTCAATTCCCATGCTGGTTTGAAACAACCGAAAATTCGTTTGGATGCAAATCCGGTTGTTTCGGATCCGATGATTCTGATGCGAAACTCTGATGCGCTTGAAAATCTAAATTCAAAGACCATCAATTCTATTGCATATTTTAATCTTAAGCACGTATCTCCTGCCTTGAAGTCCGGAAAGTTGATTGAAAAAAACGGTGTAAGGGATTATTGGGGCAATGAGGTTTCAAATTTTGAAAAACCAAATATTGGAGCCGATGGCACATCATCGTATTCATCAGGTACAGAATGGATTTCAACAACAGAAAATGATGCATGGATTCACGAAAACAATCCGGTTATTTCCAGAGACAAAGTTCGATTTGATGCAGCGGTTGACACTTCCGCAACTTTGCAAACCATCGAAGGATTCGGTGCCTGTTTTAATGAATTGGGCTGGACATCGCTAAAAGTCTTATCCGAATACGACAGAAATGCTATTCTGAAGGAGTTGTTCGAACCTGATTTCGGCGCCAATTTCAATATTTGCCGGATGCCGGTTGGGGCCAATGATTTTTCACTCGACTGGTATTCCTACAACGAAACTGAGGGTGATTTCAAAATGAAAAAATTCAGTATTGAAAACGATAATGAAACCTTGATCCCTTTTATCAAAAGCGCAGCAAATCAAAACCCAAAACTTAAGATTTGGGCATCGCCCTGGAGTCCACCTTCGTGGATGAAATGGAACAAGCATTATGCCTGCGCTGTTCCTAATGGCAGCTTAGCAAAGAATTTTCAAAACAACTTACCACCTGACAGACAAGGGAAAGAAGGAACCAACATGTTTATTCAGGAAGATAAATACTTCCAAGCGTACGCCCTGTATTTTTCAAAGTTCATTGAAGAATACAAAAAGCAAGGTATCCATATCTCTATGGTAATGCCTCAAAACGAATTCAATTCGTGTCAGATATTTCCCAGTTGCACATGGACCGTATACGGGTTGGCTACTTTTATCGGAAAATATCTTGGTCCGGCAATGGAAAAACAAAGTGTTGAGCTAATGTTTGGCACGATGGAGCGTCCGGCTGAAGCTTTGGTCGATACTATCATCAACGACCCTTTGGCGGGAAAATACATCAAAGGTGTTGGTTTTCAGTGGGCAGGTAAAGATGCAATTCCGGGAATTCATAAACGATATCCTGACATGAAACTGTATCAGACCGAGCAGGAATGTGGCGATGGCAAAAACGACTGGAAACACTGTCTGCATGTATGGAATCTGATGAAACATTATATAAAAAATGGAACAAGTGCCTATCTGTATTGGAATATTTCGCTAGCCGAAGGAGGATACAGCCGCTGGGGCTGGCAGCAAAACTCCCTGATATCAGTAGATACACTAAAAGGCACTTTTCGATATAACCATGAGTTTTATTTATTGAAACATGTGAGCCACTATGTAAAGCCTGGTGCAAAACTTCTTCAAACCGAAGGTCCTTTTAATGAATTGCTGGCGTTTAAAAATCCTGACAAATCTGTAGTTATTGTTGCCTTTAATAACTCTAACGAACCTCGTGAACTAACCTTGAAAATTGGAAATGAAACAATTATTTCTACAACAAAAGCAAATTCTTTCAATACTATATTTGTTAAGAAATAATGCAATTTGAACAAAAAAATGAGCATCCATTTCAACTGTGATTTTATGAAAAATCTGTTTTTTATAGGTCTTGTACTTTTGATTAATCCAAATCTTATTGCTCAAACTTCCTTTCAGCGGAACATCCTCTTCGATGATAACTGGCGGTTTTTAAAAGGCGGTATGGTTGGTGCCGAAAAGCCAGAATTTGACGACTTCGCCTGGAGAAGATTGGATTTACCACACGACTGGAGCATTGAGGATTTGCCGGGCACAAAATCTCCTTTTAACAGGAATGCTGTTGGTCAGCAAAGTACCGGATTCACTGTTGGTGGTACAGGTTGGTATCGCAAGGATTTTGTAGTTCCTGAAAAACACAAATGCCAGCGGGTAATCATCCGGTTCGATGGTATTTATTCCAATGCCGAAGTTTGGATAAATGGCATATCAGTAGGAAAACAACCTTATGGATATTCAACTTTCGAATTTGATATTTCTAATAAAATAAAGTTTGACGAAAACAACTTGGTTGCCGTTAAGGTAATGAATGAAGGTGAAAACAGCCGTTGGTACACAGGTTCGGGCATTTACAGACATGTCTGGATGGATGTTGTCGATCCTGTCCGGATTGGGAAATGGGGAACTTTCATTACAACTCCTGAGGTGAAAAGGGAACAGGCCAAAGTTAATATTCAGACCAAACTGGTGAACGATTTGGACCATGAGGTTTCTGTTAAACTGACAACAATTATAAAGAATACAACCGGCGAAGAAGTTGGAAGAAAAGAAGTTATTCAACAAATAGAAAAAGGGGAAGAAGCTGAAATCAATACTGCTATATTGGTGAAAAATCCAGAATTGTGGTCGGTTGAAACTCCTGTTTTGTATATGGCAGTCAGTGAAGTGTATCAAAACGATCAATTAATAGATAGGGTAGAGAATAAATTTGGAATAAGGACTATTTCTTTTGATGCAGCAAATGGTTTTCGACTCAATGGGAAGTCTATGAAACTGAAAGGCGGCTGCGTGCATCACGACAACGGTCCTTTGGGGGCAGCAGCTTATAACCGTGCAGAGGAACGTCGCGTTGAACTGCTCAAGGAAAGTGGGTTTAATGCCATACGGTGCGCCCACAATCCACCATCTCCAGCTTTTTTGGATGCATGCGACCGCCTGGGAATGTTGGTGATTAACGAAGCATTCGATATGTGGGAAACCAGCAAAAATCCGTTCGATTACAATCTGTTTTTTAAAGAGTGGTGGAAAATTGATTTAGGAAGTATGGTATTCCGTGACAGAAACCACCCCAGTATTATTATGTGGAGTATTGGAAATGAGATTCCCAATATGGACAAACCATCCGTTGTCAATACGGCTAAAATGATGGCAAATTATTTAAGGAGCCTCGATTCTACCAGACCGGTAACTGCCGCAGTAAACCAGATGAAGGAGGATAAAGATTCTTTTATCTCAAATTTAGATGTTGCCGGCTATAACTATGCCTTTGAAAGGTATAAAGCGGACCACGACCGTGATCCAAAACGGTTAATGGCAGCCACAGAATCATCTCCCTTTCTCGCATTCGATTATTGGATGGGTGTATTGGATCATCCATGGGTTATTGGCGATTTTGTATGGACCGCTTTTGATTACATCGGTGAGGCAAGCATTGGTTGGCGTGGTTATTGGCCAGATGAGCAAATTTATCCATGGACACTGGCCTATTGCGGAGATATTGATATTTGTGGATGGAAGCGTCCTCAATCGTTTTACCGTGATGTTTTATGGCAACCCAACCAACTATCGCTGTTTGTAAAAGCACTCATTCCTACCTTCCCGTTAAATCCAAAGAAAGAGGCTTGGAGCCTTTGGAATTGGCATGATGTTTTAGCCGACTGGAACTGGGAGGTCTATGAAGGAAAACCGATGGAAATCAATGTTTATTCTTCATGCGAAGAGGCAGAACTCTTCCTGAATGGTATGTCGCTGGGCAAAAAACCAACCAACCGAGCGAATCAGTTTATTGCCAAATGGCAGGTTCCTTATCAGTCAGGTATTTTGAAAGCTATTGGCTTCTCCGGGGGAAAACAAATCAAGGTTTTTGAATTGAAAACAGCAGAAAAACCCAAAAGTATTCGGTTAACAGCCGACAGAAACATAATAAAAGCGGATGGTCAGGATCTAAGCTATGTGACCATTGGTATTGTTGATCAAAACGGGAACTTAAATCCAAAAGCGGATGATCTGGTTAACTTCGAAATCAAAGGTCCGGGTAGAATTGTAGCCGTGGGTAATGCCAATCCCGTAAGCCTGGAAAGTTACCAACAGCCTCAGCGAAAAGCCTGGCGAGGGAAATGCCTGATCATAATTCAATCAGACCGACAGATGGGAAATATTGCTTTAACTGCCAAATCGGCCAACTTAAAACTCGCGACTGTAAATATTAGAGTAGAATAAAACCAATTTTAATCCTCAAAGTGCTGTCATCTTCCGGGCGTAAAACAGAAAACACCTTTCTATCATTCATATAAGTGTTTTATTATGCCTCTATTCACAACCCGTTTTGTATTTATACCAACCGATTGAACTGTAAGGATTAATACCTCAGGGCAGATGTGGTTAGGTAAGGTAGTCCAAAGGAAAAATCATCTGCTATTTTGGTGAATAGTTTGTTCCTGTCCCTGTTCCAAATTTCTCAATTAGATTTTACTGCGTAAATCTGGCAAGATTTTTTTAACAGTTGGACTAGGAATTCCTAATTTTTGAGCGATCTTCCCCGCTGGCGCGGATTTGCAATCCGCGCCCTTGCAATTGCTGCATCGCCTGATCAATAACCCACCTCTCTTTCTATAACCACTATCTCCAGAAGTCCTTTTTCCTCGGCATAATCGATGGCGCTGCTGTAAACATAATCTTCAGCACGCCCTTCGACTCCGCTCGGGAACCGGTGCATATCCTGCAAAAACCGAATGCCTTCTTCTGCCCGGTTTTGGCGCATGTTTTAAAATACAGGCAATCAAGCTTGAGGAACTTATATTATCGACTCATCTGAAAAAAAATGATGATCTACACATGTAAGGCTTTCGAAAGCTTGTGAGGGCACGGATTACAACTCCGCGCCAGCGAAGGAAACTGATGGACGAACTGATCGAAGATTACCTGATGAGCGCCAAAACTATGGTGCCACAACTTAACCCAGCCTTTGATCCTTCCCAATATCATCCTGAATTAATTGGTGTTCTGGATAACAAAACAAAATAACGTTTATTGGTCAATTAAAACGTGCTTTTATTGCTATTTTTAAACTGTAAAAGGCACTTTGTCTAAAAATAACTCAAAAGAACATGAAACCAGTTTTGTATATTTTCAGTCTGATAATCGCTCTATCTACTGGAGCATGTAGCAAACCCAGTACAAATAATCTACCCAAAAACCTTCTCGAAGCAGGATTTATAAACCCTTCCGATTCCATTCAAACCAGTGTATACTGGTACTGGATATCCGACAATGTTTCCAAAGAGGGAGTTGTAAAAGACCTGCAGTCGATGAAAAAAGCCGGGATCAACCGGGCATTTATCGGAAATATCGGGTTAAGCGATATTCCTTACGGGAAGGTCAAAATGCTGAGCGAAGAATGGTGGGATATTCTTCATGTTGCATTGAAAACTGCCACTGAACTGAACATCGAAATCGGAATTTTCAATTCACCGGGATGGAGCCAGTCGGGCGGGCCGTGGATCAAAGCCGAGGAGGCCATGCGCTACCTCACTGCTTCTGAATTGCGGGTTAAAGGACCTCAAAAGCTATCTCAAAAATTGGAAAAACCCATCGCTATTTTTCAGGATGTAAAAGTTTTAGCCTGGCCAGTCCCCAAAGATGATCAGTTGGTTCTGAACAAACAAAACGGGAAAGTCACATCTTCTCCTAAAACTGCTGATTTGGCAAACATTTGGGATGGCAATAAAAAAACGGGAATCAACCTGACCGAGGGTGTGGAATACATCATAGATTTAGAAGCAAATCAGCCGTTCACAGCCCGGAGCCTTTCGGTTCGCCCGACAGAACAGCGGATGCTTGCCAACGCAAGTTTTCAGGTGAAAGAGGCCGGTGGTGTCTTCCGGACCTTGTCCGAATTTCAGATTAACCGTACCAATCCTGCCCTGAATGTGGGATTTGATCCTTATGCAACCGTGATGGTTTCGTTTCCGGCAACCACAGCAACCAGTTTTCGCCTGATCATTAAAAATACAAAGGCCGGTGGCGGATTGGCCGAAGTGGTTCTTTCAACCGCCCCGCGAATTGAGCGGTTCAGCGAAAAAACCTTGGCCAAAATGCATCCTACTCCGCTGCCTTACTGGAAAGATTACCAGTGGCCAGCTCAGCCTGAGGTGGATGATCAGTCAACGGTTATAGATGGATCAAAAGTGCTGGACATCTCACAATTCCTGAACGCAGACGGTACTTTGACCTGGAATGTTCCGGAAGGCGATTGGGTTATTTCGCGCACCGGAATGACGCCAACCGGAACGGTGAACAGTCCGGCATCGCCCGAAGCAACCGGTTATGAAGTGGACAAGATGAGTAAAGTTCACGCCGAAAAGCATTTCTATGGTCACATGGGCGAAATCCTGAAACGCATTCCTGAAGCCGACCGGAAAAGCTTTAAAGTAGTGGTTCAGGACAGCTACGAAACCGGCGGACAAAATTTTACCGATGGTTTTTTTGAAGAATTTAAGCAGAGATACGGATATGATCCAACACCCTACTTGCCGGTTTATCAGGGATTGGTGGTGAATAGTCGGCTTGAATCTGATCGGTTTTTGTGGGATATGCGCCGGATGGTAGCCGACAAAGTAGCCTACGATTATGTGGGCGGATTGCGCGAAATCAGTCATAAATATGGTTTAAGAACATGGCTCGAATGTTATGGTCACTGGGGATTCCCAAGTGAATTTCTGATGTATGGGGGACAATCGGACGAAATTAGCGGCGAGTTTTGGAGCGAAGGTGAATTGGGCGATATCGAAAACAGGGCGGCCACTTCCTGCGGACATATTTACGGAAAGAATAAAATTTCGGCGGAGTCAAATACCTGCGCTGGAAGGCCTTTCAGCCGATATCCCGGAACCATTAAACAGCGCGGTGACCGCTTTTTTGCCGAAGGAATTAACAACACGCTGTTACATGTATTTATTACACAGCCTTATGATGATAAACTTCCGGGAATGAATGCCTGGTTTGGAAACGAGTTTAATCGTAACAACACCTGGTTTTCGCAGATGGATGTTTACACGCAGTACCTGAAACGCACCAATTATATGCTTCAGCAGGGATTGAACGTAGCCGATGTGGCTTATTTTATTGGTGAAGATGCCCCAAAGATGACCGGGGTTGCCGATCCTGCCCTTCCCATTGGTTACCAGTTTGATTACATGAATGCCGAGGTGATTGAGAAATACATGACGGTAAAAGATGGACTGATTACATTACCCCATGGAACACAGTACCGGATCATGGTTTTACCTCAACTGGAAACCATGCGCCCCGAAGTGCTTGCCAAAATCATGCAACTGGTAAACGATGGCGCGGCTATTTTGGGGCCGGCACCCAAACGTTCGCCCAGTTTGCAGAACCAACCGGCCGCCGACCAACAGATTCAACAAATGGCAGCTGAACTTTGGGGCAATGTGGACGGGGTAAATGTTAAATCCCGAAAAGTTGGCAAGGGTATGATCATGAATGGCCTTGACATGAAAGAAGCCTTTGCCCTGATCAATTGCTTTCCCGATTGTCGGTTGCCCGATGATAAGTCGATTCATTACGGACACCGTACAATGGGTGATTGTGAGATATACTTTGTAACCAATCAGACTACGGAAGTCAAAACCGTAACTCCTGAATTCAGGGTAAAAGGGAAGCTGCCCGAACTTTGGGAAGCAACCACCGGAAACATCCGCAACCTTACGGCATACATTCAGAACGAAAAAACAACTGCAGTTCCCCTGAAGTTGGAGCCTTACGAAAGTGTGTTTGTGGTATTCAGAAAACCGGCAGGGAAGTCTTCCCTGGAAAACATGGAAGCCAATTATCCAAACCCAACTTTGTTGACGGATTTGAAAGGTCCCTGGACTGTTCAGTTTGACCCAAAACACAGAGGGCCGGAGCAGCCTGTGGTTTTCGAAACGCTTACCGACTGGACAACTTCAACTGACGAACAGATCAAATATTATTCAGGAACAGCAGTTTATACACACAAATTTAAGTTGGAGAAATTACCTTCCGGAGAAAATACGATCATCAATCTGGGGAGTTTCACCGCGATGGCAAAAGTAACAGTGAATGGTTCTTATGCAGGTGGAATCTGGACCAAACCTTACCAGTTGGACATTACAAAACTGGTTAAAGAAGGTGAGAATGATCTTCAGGTAGAAGTAGTAAATACCTGGGTGAACCGCCTGATTGGTGACAGTAAATTGCCTGTCGATCAGCGTCCAACCTGGTGCCCTGTTAGTCCGTTCAAACCTGAAAATCCGCTGCAACCCTCCGGATTGTTCGGTCCTGTGCAGGTGCTGAGTGTGAAGTATTGATCACTTCACTCCCAGCACCTCACCGGGGGAATGGGAGCAGAGAGATGCAATGTGAAAGGTATTGCGTTCGAATTGAAAATATTGTGAATACGTACAAGCCAAAGGTTCCCCGTTTGGGGAATTTGTGGGCAAAACAATGATTGTATGAAGATTATAAAAGTTATAATTGCTCTTCTTCTGATTCCTGCATTTCTGTTTGCCCAAAAGAAAGACAGCAAAATCACGGTAGCCGCTTATTATTTCCCGAACTACCATACCAACGATCCCCGGAACATTCAGAACAAAGGCAAGGACTGGTCTGAATGGGAACTGGTGAAAGCAGCCAAACCCCGCTTCCCGGGGCACCTTCAGCCCAATGTCCCTGCGTGGGGTTACACCGATGAAAAGGATCCAAAAGTAATGGCACAGAAAATTGATGCTGCCGCTGACCATGGTGTCGATTGTTTCATTTTCGATTGGTACATGTATGAGGACGGCCCTTTCCTGAATCAATGCATCGACACTGGATTTCTGAAAGCGAAGAACTGCGAACGCATCAAATTCGGGTTGATGTGGGCCAACCACGACTGGGTGGACATTCACCCCTACACTCGAGGGGCAAAACAAAAATTGCTTTATCCGGGGAAAGTATCCCCCAAAAGTTTTGATGAGATTTGCGATTTTGTTGTCAGAGAATATTTTACCAAGCCGAATTACTGGAAGATTGATGGCAAGGCTTATTTCTCGGTTTATGATGTCCAGAAATTTGTCGAAGGATTTGGCAGCATGGAAGCTACCAAAGCCGCCATGGACAGGATGCGCGAAAAAGCCGTTGCTGTAGGGCTGAAGGGGGTTCATTGGAACCTTGTTGCATGGGGAAATCCAATCCTACCGGTTGAAAAGGCACCTTCCAATACGCCGGAGTTGATTAAAATGCTGGGATTTGATTCAAGTACTTCCTATGTTTGGATCCATCATGTGGAATTGCCCAAAGCGCAAACCGATTACAATTTTGTCCGCGATGCCTATATTGCGCATTGGGACAAAGCAAAAAAAGAGTATGGAGTTCCTTATTTCCCCAATGTAACCATGGGCTGGGATCCAACTCCGCGATGCGATCTGAAATCGGAATGGGCGAATGTAGGTTATCCATTCATGAACACCATCAGCAACAATACCCCGGAGAATTTCAAAACCGCACTGCAAATAACCAAAGATAAATTATTGGCCGATCCAAACGGACCGCGAATCATGAACATCAACTGCTGGAACGAATGGACCGAAGGAAGCTATCTGGAACCAGATACGAAAAATAAGTTTGGCTATCTGGAAGCAGTTAAACAGGTATTTGAATAGCGAAAAGTACTGGTGCCAAGACACCCGATCGCAAAACAGTATGTGTTCTGAGTTGAATTAACTGACCAATATTGAATCTATTCTACTTCAAGGATCTTTGCCCCTTTAAGAGTACCATTTTCATTGAATGCGTCAATCGTAAAAAAATATTTCTGAGTACTGTTCAGACTTCTTATCGTCAAACTGTTTTGGCCCAGTACCTGGTAAGTATGATACAACTTAGCAGGATGGATTCCATAGCGAATGTTGTAACCAACCGCGCTTTTGGGGGGATCCCATTGAAGATTAACTTCACGCCGGTCGTTTTGAGTCCGTTCTGCTGTGAATTTGAGAACCTTACCGGGATTGCTGCCTTGTCCGTTTCCAAATATGCGCAAGCCGGACAAAGCAAAAGTTCCATCAGGAACACGGTAGTTGGTTAGTCTTATGTAACGCGCTTTAATCGGAACTGATAGCTGGAGGTAATCGTGTGGCACATCTGTTTTGTTCTGTGTTTTGTCAGCCAGTACTTTCCAGGTCTTTTTGTCGATTGAATATTCCAGAAGATACTGATAATAGTTGTTTGGATTACGCCCGTGCAAGGTTGTTTGGTTTTCTGCAAAATTCAACTGAACAGCATGGAGGGTGCATTCTTTCTCTAAATCCATGCCAATCCATTCACCTTTATCCCCGGTTTGAGCGCTCCAGTAGGTTCTGATTTCTTCATCCGCAGCAAGTCTTCTGGGATGGTCGGACATTTCAGAGGAGACTTCCAGGGGTTTGTTGTACGAAAGCAACATCCAGTTTGGGAACAGTTCATCGGGAGATGATATTTTTTTCCTGGGAACGGTAAATGGGAAATCCCCAAAACCGGTAGAGGTATAAAGCACTCCTTCCTTGTCAAAAAACATAGGGAATAAACCCAGACGGCGCTCAAACATGTGTTTTTGGGAGATGGCCATGGTGACAATGTGCCAGTAATTACCATATTTATCCTGAAAAGTGCAGCTATGACCTGCTCCGGCAATAAAACCTTCGGGTTTTAGCGAAATGGGATTGTGTTCTGCCAGTTTGAATGGTCCCAACGGCTGATCCGAAACATACAATCCATCGCTGTAGCTTTTGTATTCAGTGCCCGGGCCTGCATACTGGAGATAGTACTTTCCTTCATGCTTTGTCATCCAGGCTCCTTCAATCCAGGGTCTTTCAGGCTGATTGTTATAGTCTCCTTTCTGTTCCCATCCGTTTATTTCCTTGTTGCTATTGAAACATACCACAGGAGTTCCTTTGGGTTGGAAGCTTTTTGTGTCCAGTTCAACCGCATAGATGGGTTTTTCATTCGAGCAGCCATAATAGAAATAGAGACGGCCATCGTCATCCAAAAACAGGTCGGGATCAATCATTCCTATCGGGAAGGTGGAAGTGGCTACCTGCCATTTGGCTGATTTTGGATCCTGCGTCTTATAAATTTTTACGGGTGCAGGAGCTGATGCCATGAAATAGAGAATATCGTTAATTACCACAGCTGCCGGGGCATAATCTTCGACAGGAAGATCTGTACAGGCAATAAAATTCCAACTGATCAAATCAGCAGAATGCCAGTATCCACCTGTCTTGGAGGCAAACAACCAATACTCGCCTTTGTACAAGACAATCACCGGATCGGCAGCCTCTCGCCGCGAAGGATCGTCGAGGCAAAAACGGTAACTAAGGTTCAGTGGGTTGCAAAGAGTGGTCTGGTTTGAGTCTGGGATTGTTTTCACAATCGATTGCCCAAATGTCAAAACAGATAAGGCCAAAAGCACGACAATTAAAAGCGATTTTTTCATAATTGAAATTAATAAAAACAGATGTGAAAAGAGTTTGGATACCAATCACAAGGAATAATCTACTATTCTGGGATCTGTTTATTGTCTATACAATGATACAAAAAAACAAATAAATTACCTATGCAATAATACATAAATATTTAAAATATACCTATGCAATGCAACAAAAATTGATATAAAATTGTATCTTTGACTTTGTATATTAAACGATTAATCAATGTTCGTCAGAAGTATAGAATCGGAATTGGAAAAATGGTCATCGAGAACGGATCGAAAGCCCTTGGTTTTACGGGGAGCCCGTCAGGTTGGTAAGACGACTGTTGTCAATAAATTCGGAGAACAGTTCGAAAATTATTTGTACATTAATCTGGAGAAGGCAAGTTCAAAGCAACTGGTTGAATCGACTGATGATGTAAAAAAACTCCTGCCGCTTTTGTTCCTGTATTGCAACAAAACACGGAAAGAGGGTAGGACCTTATTGTTTATCGATGAAATACAGGTGTCATCACACGCTTTATCGTTGTTGCGGTATTTCTGTGAAGATATGCCCGAACTCTTTGTTCTAGCAGCCGGATCGTTGTTGGAAACATTGCTTGATAAACATGTTTCTTTGCCGGTGGGCAGGGTGGAGTACATGGCAATTCATCCCTGTTCGTTTATCGAATTTCTATCGGCTATCGGCGAGGGCCGTTTTGCGGAGTTACTAACAAAAGCGGAACTTCCCAATGCTTTTCATGAGGAAATTTTACAGCACTTTAATTTGTATGCACTCATTGGCGGAATGCCCGAGGTGGTGGCGCGTTATGCTGCAAGTAAAGATATTGTGGCGCTTTCAAGAATTTATAACCAATTGCTAAATGCCTATAAAAACGACGTTGAAAAATATGCCGATACCAATACACAAGCAAATGTTATCCGATATATCCTGGATGAAGGATGGGCTTTTGCCGGACAAACGATTACCCTGGGAGGATTTGCTGCATCTGTATATAAAGCAAGAGAAACAGGCGAGGCTTTTCGTACCTTGAACAAAGCCATGCTGCTGGAATTGGTCTATCCAACCACCAATGTAATATTACCTGTCGCTTCCGACCTTAAAAAAGCGCCCAAACTATTTTGGCTCGATGCAGGCCTGGTTAATTACTCTTCTGGAATTCAGAAGGAATATCTGTTAAACAAAGATTTAATGGACACATGGCGGGGCATGGCTGCCGAACAGATCGTCTATCAGGAGCTTAAAGCGTCTAGTTTCGAGGTAGGTTTAAAACCTAATTTTTGGATGAGAAACAAGCGGGGAAGCACAGCTGAAGTTGATTTCGTCCTTCGTTATGATGCTAAAATAATTCCCATTGAAGTAAAATCCGGACATAATGCACACCTGAAGTCTATTCATCAGTTTATGAATGAGACCAACCACGATATAGCCATTCGAATCTGGTCGGGCAAATACAATGTTGGCAAGGTTAAAACCATATCCGGCAAGGAATTCCGGTTAATCAATCTGCCCTTTTACCTGATTTCTGCTATCCCTCATATTCTTGCCAATGCGAAGCTCTAAAGTCACAACCTTTGTAAAAAAAATGTTAACATGACGAATAATTTTCGAAATATTGCAATCTTAAATTTTTGTCAGATTCCCTGAAAATCTCATTTTCTATTGCTACTTTGGTTGACATAAATCATCTCTTGACTTTGAAACGACTGTTATCCAGACTTGCAATGAAACCCTCACGCGCAATAGCTAAAAAAAGAAGAGGTAGTTTGCCCTGAGGGTTCCTTACGACAATTGAAAACATTTATATCCGTATGAAAAATAGATCAAAAAATACCTTCATTGCCGGCTTGATGCTGGTTCTTCTGGTTGTTATTGCCTTCCCGGGGATTTGCCAACCTCAAATTTCGCAACCAGGCTGGCCAGCCATCACCAAAGAATCCAAACCCTGGAGTCGCTGGTGGTGGATGGGCAGTGCAGTGGATGAGGCAAATCTTACCGATCTGATTTCCAGGTATGGAAAAGCTGGTTTTGGCGGACTGGAAATTACTCCCATTTACGGGGCTGTGGGTTTTGAGCCTAAGTACCTCTCTTTCCTTTCGCCGGGATGGATGAAAATGCTCGATGTTTCTGTCAGGGAGGCAAGGAAAAACAACATGGGTATTGACATGAACACAGGCACCGGATGGCCTTTCGGTGGACCGCAGATCACTGTTCCTTTGGCAGCGTCCAAGCTGATTATTCAAAAATACGAACTGAAGAATGGCGAAATTTTCAAGGAGAAGCTGCTTCCCAATGATCCGAAACAATTGAAGGCAGAGGTTCAGCTCCAGGCGGTTATGGCCTATGGACCGGACAATAAGATTAAAGACCTAACCATGCTGGTTAAGTCGGATGGCACACTGAACTGGCCGGCGGCAAAGGGTGACTGGGAAATACTTGCCCTCTTTTGCGGGAAAACACTTCAGCAAGTCAAACGGGCAGCCCCCGGAGGTGCAGGACTAACTTTTGATCACTTTTCAAAAGAGGCAACAGCCGTTTATTTATCCCGGTTTGATTCGGTTTTTCAAGATTCAAATCACGGGGTAGGATCGTTTTTCAATGACAGCTATGAAGTTTATGGAACCAACTGGAGTGCTGCAGTATTTTCTGAATTCCTGAATCGACGTTATTACGCCCTGCAACCTTATTTGCGCGAACTCTCTGAAAAGAAACCCTCGTCGGATATCTCCCGCAGGGTGCAATGCGATTACCGAGAGACCATTTCAGATATGCTGCGCGAAAATTTCACCCAATCCTGGACAAAATGGGCTCACGACAAAGGCAGTCTCACCCGCAACCAGGCACATGGCTCGCCCGGTAACCTGCTGGACTTGTATGCTACAGTCGATATTGCGGAGTGTGAGACTTTTGGCAGCAGTCAGTTTGCCATCCCAGGACTTCGCCGCGACAGTGCTGATATTCGGAATGTGGATCCTGATCCGGTGATGCTGAAATTTGCCTCCTCTGCCACCAATGTTTCAGGCAAAAAACTTACTTCCAGTGAAACTTTTACCTGGCTTGGTGAGCATTTCAGGGTTGGACTTTCGCAGTGCAAACCCGAAGTGGAACAGGCTTTTCTTTCCGGTGTTAACCATGTCTATTACCATGGAACCGCCTATTCTCCTGCTGATGCTGTTTGGCCCGGATGGCTTTTTTACGCCTCCGTCGAGTTTTCTCCATCAAACAGTTTTTGGCCGCACATCAACGGGTTGAACAACTATATTGCACGATGTCAGTCAGTTCTTCAAAGTGGCATGGCGCACAACGATTTGCTGGTCTATTGGCCGGTATACGATGTGTGGATGAATCAGACTACCCAGGATCTGCAATTTACGATTCATTCCATTGACAAATGGCTCTACCCGACTCCTTTTTGCAAGGATGTGAAGGAGCTGATGAAGCGGGGATATTCGCTTGATTTTGTGTCCGACCGGCTTTTGAATGGCATCTCCGTAAAAAATGGTTTGATCACCACAAAATCGGGTAGTTCGTATCGCGCTCTGGTAATTCCAACCAGTAAATACATGCCGGTTGCCACGTTGCAACGGTTCATTGAGCTGGCAGGGAAAGGAGCGAAAGTAATTTTTCAGCAGATGCCGGAAGATATTCCGGGACTGAAGAATCTGGAGTCGAACAGGCAATTGCAGACCAAACTGGTGAACAGTTTGAAGCTGGTCTCAGTGAACGAAAAGCTAAAGGCAGTCAGGACCGGTGAGGGAGTTATCCTTTTGGCTGAACAAGTGGAGGATGCACTCGATTGGGGAAAAGTAGGTCGTGAAACCTTGGTGGATTCAGGCCTCAATTACATTCGCCGAAAGAGTGATGCCGGGGTTTATTACTATTTGGTCAACCATACTGCCGTGGCAGTTGACGGTTATTTGCCGCTGAATGAAAAGGGAATTTCCTGCCTGCTGCTTGATCCGCAAACCAGTTCAATGGGTATAGCCCAAACAAAGCAGGAGAATGATAATTTGAAAGTCCGCCTCCAGTTGAAACCGGGGGAGGCGATGTTTGTGCTGGTTTCTTCGAATAAAGTAGTTGCAGAAAACTGGAAATACCTGGAAAAACCGAAATCTAAGGTGGAAATTGCCGGTCCGTGGAAATTGCAATTCACAGAAGGGGGAGCTGTTGTCCCTACTCCCGTCGATCTCCCAAAATTGATCTCCTGGACCGAATTATCAGATCCGGCAGCTAAAAATTTCTCCGGAACGGCAAAATATACGGCCAATGTTGTCATGTCCGGCAAGATAGCAGGTGATTATTTACTCGATCTGGGTAAAGTGTGTGAAAGTGCCAGAGTATGGGTGAACGGTCAGGATGTGTGCATTCTTTGGAGCATCCCTTTTACCGCCAGAATTGGGAAATATCTCAAACAGGGTAACAATACCATCGAAATTGAGGTGGCTAACCTAAATTCCAACCGCATCAGACAAATGGACCAGCAGAAAGTGGTCTGGCGTAATTATCATGAAATTAATTTTGTCAATATTGATTACAAACCCTTTGATGCTGCTGGTTGGAAACCAATGGATTCAGGTTTGTTGGGGCCGGTGACCATTGCACAGTATCAGGTAAATTAACTTAAGACCTGACAGGTTTTCAAAACCTGTCAGGTCTTTCAAATAAAAAATGGGTCTTCTATGAAACAAGTAATACTTTTTTTTCTGATACTTGGCGGTATCAACGCTCAGGCGCAGCGGCAGATGGAATTCCTCTCCCGAGGTGTCGTTGCTGTTCAGGCCGGAAAGGACAGTGTGTTTGTGAGCTGGCGACTTCTTCATACAGACAAGGACAATGTTGCCTTTGATGTTTACCGGAAATCTGAAACCGGGAAAGCAGTTAAATTGAATAAAAAACCATTGACCGATGCAACTTCTCTGATGGATGTAGCAACCCTGGCCAATGGCAAGTACACCTATCTGGTCAAACCCCTGAAAGGCGGACAGGAGGGAAAATATCTGCTGGATAAAAAGGAGAAAGCAAATCCATGGTTGACAATTCCACTGCAAACGCCTGAAAAATATTCTCCGGGCGATATCTCCCCCGGTGATCTTGATGGGGATGGCGAGTATGAGCTGGTGGTCCATCTGAACGGAGCAGGGCGCGACAACAGCCAGAAGGGAATGACAGATGCACCCATTTTTCAAGCCTACAAATTGGATGGAACACTACTGTGGAGTATCAACCTAGGTAAAAACATTCGTGAGGGTGCCCATTATACCCAATTTCTGGTGTACGATTTCGATGGTGATGGACGAGCGGAGGTGGTTATGAAGACAGCCGACGGAACCACAGATGGTACAGGTAAAATCATTGGAGATGCAACGGCCGACCACCGCAATGAAGATGGTCATATCGTTCGTGGCCCGGAGTTCCTGACTATCTTCGATGGATTGACAGGTGCAGCTCTGACAACCACTAAATACTGGCCTTCCAGGCATCCTTCGAAAGAAAACCCAACTCCCGACGAGATGAAGGAGATTTGGGGAGATGGACGTGCAAATCGTTCTGAGCGTTACCTTGCCTGTGTGGCCTACCTGGACGGCATTCATCCCTCGATTGTCATGTGCAGGGGTTATTACACCCGTTCAACCCTTGCGGCTTATGACTGGCAGGATGGAAAACTGACGCAGCGCTGGACTTTTGACAGTGATGACGGCACGCCGGGAAACAGCGACTATCGGGGTCAGGGGAACCACAGCCTCAGTGTAGGTGATGTTGATGGCGATGGTTGTGATGAGATTATATACGGTGCTGCGGTGATTGACCACAACGGTAAAGGACTTTATTCTACCGGATTGGGGCATGCCGATGCCATGCATTTTTCCGATTTGGATCCTTCTCATCCCGGACTGGAAGTATTCAACATCCAGGAAAAATTCAGTGATGCCGGACTAAATTTCCGAGATGCGAAAACCGGCGAAATACTGTGGCGTGTGGCTTCTGTCAAGGCAGATGAATCGGGTGGCGACAAGGGAGAGGGTCCCGGCAGGGGAGTGTCCTTCAACGTCGATCCACGCTATACAGGAAATGAATGCTGGGCTTTTGGTGCTCAGATGAAGGGAATGTGGAGTGCGCAAGGCAAGAAGATATCGGAAACGACTCCGCCTACCTGTAATTTTGCCGTGTGGTGGGATGGCGATCTGCTGCGCGAATTGCTGGATAAGAACCGGGTGATGAAATGGGATTGGAAAGCTGAAAAGGTGATCACCTTGCTGGAGGCAACTGATTGCATGAGCAACAATGGAACCAAGTCGACCCCCGGCCTCAGTGCCGATCTATTTGGCGACTGGCGGGAAGAGGTGATCCTTCGAACGACCGACAATAAATCATTGCGAATTTTCACAACGACTATTCCTACGAATCATCGTTTTGTGACCCTCATGCAGGATCCGATATACAGGTTAAGTGTGGCCTGGCAAAATGTGGCTTACAACCAGCCGCCGCATCCTGGATTTTATATCGGAGATGAGATGGGAAAAGTGCCCAAGCAGAATTTGAAAATTTTGAAATCCAGGTAGAGACGCAATTTATTGCGTCTTCATCCGAGTCACAAATGGATATGCCTTAAACTAGTAATCATGTAAAAAAGTGGATATATTCGATATGTACCAAATTTTGATATTTTGGTACATATCAAATGAATATGGGATAAATGGTGCCAGGATTCCCTATGTAAAATTGAAAACCAAAATGCTAAAAGAATAGTCCATGAAATTGACCCTATCAATCCTTCTGGTTTACTTGAGTGTCCTCTCACTCTGTGCTCAAAAAATCAACGACTCCACAACTCCCCTTCATCTTATGGCACCCAACTATGATACGCCTTACGGGAAACCTGAGGTGAAGAGTATCACGGTAGTGCTGGACAGAATTTATTCCTATCTCGATCAGACTACACCTATGGCACTGATCGACAAGGTATCAAACGCTGAAGTGACTGACTATTCAAAGATTGATGCCAATACCATATTTAAACCAGGAGATTTTAGGCTGTTGAGTTATGAATGGGGTGTCACTTATGCAGGAATGTTGCTGGCCACTCAAGCCACAGGTGATCCCAAATATTCGGCTTACACCAAATCCAGGTTGAAATTTCTGGCTGAAGTTGCCAAGGCATTTACAAAGTTTGAAGAGAGCCATCCAGGCGTAAGGCATGGTATGTATCGCACTTTGCATCCTCAGGCACTGGATGATTGCGGAGCCATTTGTGCAGCCATGATCAAAACTCAACGTCAGGGTACTGACGGAGATCTGAAGCCAATGATCAACTTATTTATTGATTTTATCAGCAACAAAGAGTTCCGTTTTCCGGATGGAACGCTGGCTAGAAACCGTCCGCAACCTAACTCACTCTGGCTCGATGATCTGTTTATGGGTGTTCCCGCACTCGCTCAAATGGGAAAGTTGACTGGAGATCAAAAATATTATGATGATGCGGTCAGGCAGGTATTACAGTTTGCAGAACGTATGTTTAACTATGACAAAGGATTATTTATGCACGGTTGGATACTTGGAATGAACGAACATCCACAGTTTCACTGGGCAAGGGCCAATGGCTGGGCGGTGATGACGATGGTGGAACTGCTGGAAGTGTTGCCGGAGAATTACGAAGGAAGAGCAAAAGTTTTGGATCTGTTGCGCAAACACATCCGGGGATTGGCAAACTACCAGTCAGAGAAGGGATTCTGGCATCAATTGATAGACCGGCCTGACTCTTATCTGGAGACTTCGGCCACTGCCATTTACACCTATTCAATCGCAAGAGCCATCAACCGTGGATATGTTGATCCGAAAGTATACGGCCCGATGGTGTGCCTTGCATGGAATGCAGTTGCCTCCAAAGTCAATAATAAGGGGCAAGTGGAGGGGACCTGCGTTGGTACGGGAATGGGCTTCGATCCGGCCTTCTATTATTATCGTCCAATCAATGTTTATGCAGCACATGGGTATGGTCCGGTGTTGCTGGCCGGAGCCGAAATGATTGAATTGGTCAAAACCCATAAGATTGAGATCAATGACAGCGCGGTGCAATTTTATGAAATGGGAAAATAAGGTCGCGCAAAGTACGCCAAGAAGACGCGCAATGTTTTTATTATTCTTTGCGAATCTTAGCGAGCTTAGCGTGACCCTTAAATTGTCGCTCATGAAGGCAAAGAAAAAAATAGTTAATTTCTTTTTACATCTGCTAATTTCCAATTAACCCAGGACAATTCAAAAAAGTACAATATGAAGAATTTTAAATTTTTGCCTCTTTTGGCAACAATTCTCTTGCTCGCGGGATTATCAAAATCTCAAAATCTTCCGTCCAAGAAAGAGGTCCTTGACAATATGATCCTGACCAATGCCTATTTTATGGCCAAATGGCCCGATCCGGGGAAGGTGATTGTCAACGACAAGACAAGGCCGAGTCATATCTGGACACGTGCCGTGTATTATGAAGGGTTGATGGCGTTGTACCAAATCAACAAGGACAAATCCTATTATGATTATGCCGTTGCATGGGGTGAATCGCATCAGTGGGGACTTAACGGTGGTATCCAAACCCGGAATGCAGATAACCAATGCTGTGGCCAGACGTACATTGATTTGTATCTGATTGACAAGAAACCTGAGCGCATCAAGGATCTGAAAGCATCCATTGATAAGATGATAGCAACGGACAAAATTGATGACTGGAACTGGATAGATGCTTTGCAAATGGCTATGCCGGTTTATGCTCAATTGGGGGTCTTATACAATGATAATCGATATTTCGAGCGGATGTACCAGATGTACAACCACAGCAAAGCGATACAGGGAGGAAGGGGGTTATACAATCCCAAGGATCTTTTGTGGTGGCGTGACAAGGATTTTGTGCCACCTTATAAGGAGCCCAACGGGGAAGATTGTTACTGGTCCAGGGGAAATGGCTGGGTTTTGGCTGCAATGGTCCGCGTATTGGAAATCATGCCCAGGGATGCTCCGCACCGGAAAGAGTACCAGCAGATGTTTGAGAAGATGGCCAAAGCACTGATTCCACTTCAGCGGGAAGATGGTTTCTGGAACGCCAGTCTGCACGACCCGAACAATTACGGAGGCAAGGAGCTGACCGGCACTGCGCTTTTTGCCTATGGCATGGCCTGGGGTGTCAATCATGGGGTGCTGAGCAAAAGGAAATACTCGCCTGTCATTCTCAAAGCCTGGAATGCCATGGTAAAAGATGCCGTTCATCCCAACGGATTTCTGGGGCATGTTCAGGGTACTGGGAAACAGCCTTCCGATAGTCAGCCGACTTCTTATGACCGGGTTCCGAATTTTGAGGATTATGGGCTGGGATGCTTTCTGCTGGCAGGAAGTGAAGTGTATCAACTAAAATAATTGACACTATTCGAGACAGAGAATTATTAAGCAGACCTTTTCAACCGAGGGAAAGTATGGAATGTTTTTGAGTGTATTATTTGGATATATTGCTCATAATAAGTTCACTTCTTTCCGGTATAGCTCCACTGGATCGCTTGCTTTAACAGCTTTCTGAAGTTTTCATTCTGATAGGTGGGTGCAGCATGTCCGCATTGCAGGGTGACCACTCTTGCTTTACCATATTTTAAGGTCCAGCCAATTACTGTTTGACTTGATTTTTCGGTGGTCGTCAGGAGAGGTGCAACGCCTGGTGCAACATAATACCCTTTATAAGTTTCGTCGAAAATCTCAAAGTCTTTAACTCCTTTGGTGACCGCATGTTTCTTGGCGATATTTACCATGAACCTGATATCATGGATATACGTACAAGCTGCATACTCTTTGCCATCCACGGTAGTGGGTTTGTGAAAATATTTTCCGCCAACGATTTTCCAGTATTCGGGCCACTCATCGAAGGCGCAGATGCTGTGGTGAAGCACAACCAGGGGTTTTCCCTCCTTGATAGTTTCTGAAAATAATTTCTCCTGCTCCGGAGTGATTTTTTGCCACATGTGGTAGAAGACCAGTACATCATATTTCCCTCTGTTCTCTGGTAAAAACTGGTCATATGCTGCAGGAAATTCAGAAACCTGACTGGTAATATCCGGTCCAAGTCTGCTCAGCATTTCATCGAATGGCGGTTTGTCGTAACTATGTCCACCGGTAATTACCATGATTCTTATAGGTTGTTTTGCCTTTATCTCCATTGAACTGTTCAGAAATGCTGCAAAAAGCAAAGCTGCAAATATGAATTTTCTTCTCATAAAACGTTAAATTATATATTACTGAAAATCAAAAAGATTGACAATTATTTATGAACATAAAGAAAGACCAAATCAGAGATTGTAATTGGAACTTAAACTAATTGAATGGGTTGACTGCATCTTGCATTCAAAGAAGTATTAAATTTAGCTAATTTCTTAACAGTTCAATGGTAACAAAAGATAATTCCTCCGAGATTGCAAAAGGGCTGGAAGCGTGGAAGGAGTATTTCATGTTGAATAGTTATCCTAAAGTACAATTGGATAATCTCACTTTCCTTGCTGCGCGGTTCTGCAAAACTGCTGCTTCACTGATCACATTTGTGGATGGAGATATTGAAAGTGTCAAATCTTCATTTGGTATAGCTGCTTGCGAAGTTGGCCCAGATACTTCTTTCGGCAGGCAGGTTCTGAAGAGAGGAATCCCGTTTTTGGTTAATGACATTGGCAATGACAGTAGGTTTCAAAACCATCCATGGTTAAAAGAGAAGCCTAAAATGAGTTTCTACGCAGGAGTACCGCTTGTTACTTCGGATGGGACTTCTATCGGTGTGCTGTGTGTATTGGATAAGCAGAGCCATCAACTGGACGATATTCAAGTTGATGCATTGAACAGATTAGCATCTCAGGTGACCGCCATCCTTGAGCTTGGCAAAAGAATCATCGAGTTGGAGAATTTTACAAGCAAGGCTGCGCACAATATCAAGTCACCTTTGTGCAGCATCTCCATGATGACAGAGTTATTCAGGGAGATGTATTCAGGTCAGATGGATCCGGAAGGAATTGAATTGCTAAGTACCATCAACGATTCCACGAATCAGCTTGCCCAAAGTATTGATGAGATATTAAACAGAAAGAAGAAATAGAAAACTATTTCTTCTTTCTGTTTTTTGACTAAAAAGGAGTTACATCATCCCCCTTTTCATGCCCCTTGGACCTTTCCCATCTTTCATTTTCCCTTTCATAAGGTCAATTTTCAGGCGCTGCTCATCCGTTAACTGAGCACGCATTTCGAGGCGATGCTTGGTTTGGATTTTTGCCATTTCGACGCGTAAGGCTCCGATCTTTTCAATGTTTTTGTTGATGGCACCCTGATCCGGTTTCTCGGCCATAACCAGTGATTTTTGATGTGCCTCTAGTTCGCCGAGTTCATTTTTAAGAGGTTGCAGTTGTTTTTGAATAGCCATTATACCTGACTTAAAAGACGCTTTCTGCACATCTGTAAGGTTTAGACCCTGTGCTGGTCCTCTTCCATCACGCATTTTCATTCCCTGGGCCATTTTGCCATGGAATTTTCCTGGAACATTTCCTGTCGATTGGGCGACCAGTAGGGTAGAAATTCCCAACAGCATCACGATCATTAAAATTTTTGTTTTCATCTGTTTAATTTTTTCTTTTTTAATTGTCAGATGGAATACCCCTGAGGTTACAATCATCCTGGTTGGTGATTCGCAAATCATGGGTATTTCATTGCATTTACATTTAAATCTATAATCAATTATTTACTAAAACTGACTGTTAGATAGCTGAAGATCAAAAAGGTTAAAAGCAAAATCAAAAATATTAACAAAGTTTAGGATAAGAAGTGATAGGGTTCAGAATTATATAAAATAACTCATGCCAAGAACCGTCAGGATACCTACAACACCGATAGCAGATTCCATGAGTGTCCAGGTTTGAAAAGTCTGCCTGACACTCAGCCCAAAATACTCCTTAAACATCCAGAAACCGGAATCATTGAAATGGGACCACATGACGCTTCCTGCTCCGGTTGCCAGGACCATCAATTCGGGAGAAGCGCCGGTTTGCTGCACTATAGGCAACATGATTGGAGCAGTTGTCAGAGTTGCAACAGTTGCGGATCCTATGGCAAGTCTGAAGATGGAGGCTACCACAAAGGCCATTAAAAGGGGGTTCATGTGAAAGGTATCCGATATGGATCTGATGTATGAAATCACGTTGCTATCTTTCAATACCTGCGAAAATCCACCACCTGCTGCGATGATCAGCACAATCATTGAAACGGCGCCGATGGAGCTGGAGGCAGAACCCATTACCTTCTCCATTGAATTTCCTTTTCTAAGCCCCAGTGTAAAAATGGCTACCAATACAGCAGTAAACAGGGCTACATTGGCGTCGCTCAGAAATTTGAATAAGGTAAGCAGTAGTGCCAATGGATTTGCTGTTTGACTGCTCCATCCATTTTGGGAAAAATGTTGCAAATAGAAACCTGTGATGTTGTCGATCCCAATTTTAGTAAGTTCAGTTTTTGCAGGAGGTGCCGCGACCAATATATCTGTAAGAGCACCTAGCAACATCAAAATAATTGGCGTAATGGCACACAATATGCTGACGCCCAAGCCGGGTAGTTCACTCTTTTCGAAATGCCTCTCTTTGAAGAGTTCGGGAGGTGGTGCCAGTTTCATGTTTTTAGTATAGCGTGAGAACCAGATTCCTCCTATCAGACAGCAGGGAATCATCGGGATCAGTCCATAAAGGAGGACCTTGTTGACATTTGCCTCATAGATGAATGATACATAAGTCGGAGCAGGGTGGGGAGGCAAGAAACAATGGGTCACGGACAGGGAGGATAGCAGAGGTATTGCCAGCCAGAGAAGCGGTAATCTGGTGATGACTGCGAAGGTGAAAATCAGCGGAATCAGCACCAGGAAACTGGCATTGTACATCATGGGTAAGCCAACAAAGAAGCCGGAGATCATCAGGGCATACTGAATATTCTTCAGTCCCATGAGTTCAATCATGCGAAAGGCAATGGTGTGAGCGGCACCGCTCTCTTCAAGGATCTTACCCAGCATGGCACCAAAAGCCAGGATCAGCAGTACTTTGCTCATAGTATCACCTACTCCTTTTAGAATGGAATCCAGAATATCCAGCAGATTCATGTGGCTCAACAACCCGACGGCGAAGGAGGTTATTAAAAGGGCCAGAAAGGCATGCAGTTTAAATTTGCCGATCAAGAGCAACAGGATCAGGAATCCGATTCCGACAATTAAGAGGGGCATATAAGCTTGGTTAAAAAGTATGAGTTAAAGGTAGAAATAAACCGGTTATAAACTAAAAATGCTGGGTTACCAAAGTAATTAAATGGCTTTCGTTTTAGTTTCAACATATTCTATTTAGTTCCGTATAAAAATCATATGCCAATTGAAACATTTACACAATAGTCAAATGCACAGATTAAAACAGATACAATTTCTTCCAATCAGTTTAGACCAGGCGTGGAATTTTTTTGCTACACCCAGCAATTTGAATGAGGTAACACCTGAGGATATGGTTTTTGAAATTACTTCAGAGCTTCCTCTCAAAATGTATGAAGGACTGATCATCAGCTACCGGATCAAACCGATGATGAACATTCCACTCAACTGGGTGACGGAGATTACTCATGTGCATGAAAAGGAATATTTCGTAGATGAGCAACGACAAGGTCCTTACAACATTTGGCATCATGAGCACCATTTCAAGGAAGTTGAAGGGGGAGTCATCATGACCGATCTATTGCATTACGATATTGGCAAATCAATTTTTGGATGGATTGCCGGCAAATTGTTCGTGCACAAGAAAGTTAGGAACATTTTTGAATTCAGACGTAAGACACTGGAGACCTATTTTTGTAAAAAGTTAATTTAGAGAATTAATTATGTTACAAATTATCAGGAAGGAATTCAATTAATGTAACCCATTCTATTAAAATTTTTAGTTTGTATAAAACTTTCGTTTCAGATAGAAAGCTACATTGACCAGGGCAATCATTACCGGGACTTCTACCAAAGGACCTATCACTCCTGCAAACGCCTCTCCTGAATTAATCCCAAAAATGGAGATGGCGACTGCTATTGCTAACTCAAAATTGTTGCTGGCGGCTGTGAAAGCTAAGGTAGTGGATTGCTCATAATTTGCGCCAATTTTCTTGCTCAAAAAGAAGGAGACCAAAAACATGATGACAAAGTAAATCAGCAAGGGCATAGCGATCAACACAACGTCCATAGGAATTTTTACAATGTATTCACCTTTTAATGAGAACATCACAACGATGGTAAACAGCAATGCAATGAGTGTTAGCGGACTGATTTTGGGTATAAATTTGGTTTCGTACCAGACTTGGCCTTTTACCCTTGTCAAAATAAATCTCGTCAAAAACCCTGCAATCATTGGTATTCCAAGATATACAAATACGCTTTTGGCAATGGATCCCATGGTAATCTGGGAGACAGTTTCGTTAACTGGAATCCCAAACCAGCCAGGCAAGACGGCAATAAACAGATAGGCATAAACAGAAAACAACAGTACCTGAAAAACAGAATTGAATGCAACCAATCCGGCGGCATATTGGTTGTCTCCCCTGGCTAAATCATTCCATACAATTACCATGGCAATGCATCGGGCAAGACCGATCAGGATAATGCCATACATGTAGGGTAAATTTGCATTGTTTTCTCCCGGAAACAGTTTAAAAAAGGTAACTGCCAATGCAAACATCAGTATTGGTCCTAATACCCAGTTTTGGAAAAGGGAAAGTCCGAGAATTTTAGTATTCCTGAAGACATCACCCAGCTCTTCATACTTTACTTTCGCCAATGGCGGATACATCATGACGATCAGTCCGATGGCAATCGGAATATTGGTACTTCCTGATGACATGCCATTCCAGAAATCTGCAGCTCCCGGAATTATCCAGCCGGCAAGAACACCAATAAACATGGCCATGAATATCCAAAGCGTGAGGTAACGATCCAGGAATGAAAGTTGTTTGGTTGAGCTCATAACTGTGGTTTAATTTTTTCGACATAAAATTTCCAGAATCCTTCTTTTATTTCGTTTCGAACGCGAATAAATTCACTCCAAATAAAATCATCCGTTCCAACCCCGTGGGATGGATCATCGAATCCGATGTGCAGGCGGTGTTTTACTCTACCAAGAAAGGCGGGACAATTTTCATTGGCTCCGCCACAAACGGTGATGACGTAATCCCACTCCTGATTCAGGTACAAATCAACCGAGTCGGAAGTGTGATGACTGATATCAATGCCAATCTCTTTCATGGCGGCTACTGCTTTTTGGTTTAATTTACCGGAAGCCTCGGTTCCGGCAGAACAAACAGTGATATTCGGATCGAAAGATTGTAAAAAGCCATGTGCCATCTGGCTTCGGCAACTGTTGCCTGTGCATAGAATTAGTACCTTCATCTTTAGCGATTATTTTGATTTTTATTTGTCTCTATGGCTTTATCTTTTCAAACAATCCCATCAGTTTTGACTGATAGATTTCAGTAATCTGTTGCTGATACTCGCCAATTGGCTTCACTGGGATTAGGTCAATGACTTGTTTGGATGAAAGTCCTGATTCAAAATAAAGTTTAATTGCGGAGTGCAAGGTTTGTTTTAGGGCCTCCTTGGTTTCTTCTGCAGTCAGGCCCATGGGGTCGCCAAGGTTGGTTAATTCTTCCCATTGAAACCAAAAATAGGTAGGCAACATGGCAGATAAGATTGCATATGCTTCAAGCTTGGGCTCAGCGACTTCAAAAGTTGTGCCCAATAATTGCAAAAGTAGCAGTGCATCGGATTTGTCTTTTTGATTAAAATTACCGCCAAAAGTTAGTGGGTTGAAACCTTCATTGATGTAGGAGGTAGCATTGGGGATCAGGCGGACAATGTTCGGAGTTTTCAGTTTCGAAGCAATTTTCTCAATTGTAATCTTTGGGGCAAGTGAGATTACCAAGGCATCAGTTGAAACTGATTCTGCAATCGGGCCAAGTGATTCCATGATCATTGGCGGATGCAGGGCAATAAAAATGGTCGGCTGTTGAGCTGCCTGTTCTGCAGTTTCGGAAACAACGATGTTTGGAAACTGCTTTTTCAGAGCCACAAGTACATCGGCATTGGTATCGAAGACAACTATTGACTCGAATTCAATTTTCTTGTTGGCAAAAGCTTGAAGAAAAATTTTGGTGATACGTCCACCACCAATAAAACCGAGTGAAGTTGCTTTCATTGTTTGTTTAATTAAAGTTAATACCCACAGTTTGGACATTTAATTGTTGATTATTGAATAGTGGTCATAAGATTTGATTTTTTTACATTGGCTATTTTACACCTTTTGTTTTCAGAATCTCAACCAATTCGTCCTCTGCGAAAAACCCAACATGTCTTGAAAACTCCGTCCCATTTTCATCTAAAAACACTTGGGTTGGGATTTGTTCAATTCCGTATTTTTCGCCAAAGGGTTTTCCTGCTGGTGTCCAGACATCATGGAAAACAACTTTTACCTGACTTCCATATTTCTTCTCGATGGATTTCATGACCCCTTGCATTTTCTGGCATGGAATACATCGAACAGAACCAAGTTCGATAAATGTCACTTTATATTTTATCGCGATCTTTTTTTGTGCTGTTGCCGATTTCTGCATTACTGCTTGAATTGTATTTTGAGTGTAGCCGGTTAAAAGAGTACTTGCCAGTAAAATCAATAAAATTGAAAGTTGTTGAAGAAGTTTTATTTTCATTTTCAGATCCTCTTAAAATTTTTAAAATCAGTTGTCTTTATTATTTAGAAAATTGCATTAAACAAATAACCTACAATCATAATTCCTGTCGCAACAATCCCGACGAAAGAAAGGATCAATGGTAGTTTCAGCACTTTCTTCAGGATAATCATTTCGGGTAAGGAGAGGCCGATTACGGCCATCATAAATGCCAGAGAAGTACCAAGAGAAGCTCCCTTCTCAATCAGAACAGAAACTATGGGTATGATTCCGGCAGCATTGGAATACAATGGGACACCGATAATGACGGATAGCGGAACACTGTACCAAACTGATTTCCCCATTAATGCAGCCATATAGTCTTCAGGCACAAACCCATGGGCGCCTGCACCAACAGCAATACCTAAGGCAACATAGATCCACACTTTGCTCACAATCTCTTTCACGGCATCGTATCCAAATTGAAGACGGTCGGCCAAACTCTGCTTTACTTCAGCATCATCTGAATTACCAATTTGGGTTTGGTATACCCAATCCTGTACCCAATGCTCCAGTTTAAGTTTGCCAATGACCCAACCCGCTGAAATCGCAATGATTAGTCCGGTGAGGACATAAATCAGGGCCACTTTCCATCCGAACATTCCAAACAACAAGATGACAGCCACTTCATTGATCATGGGTGCCGCTATTAAAAACGAAAAAGTGACACCCAATGGGACACCGGATTCCACGAATCCCAAAAACAACGGTATGGCAGAACATGAACAGAATGGTGTTACAATTCCCAACATAGACGCAAGCACATTGCCTGTAAAGGTTGATTTGCCTTCAAGTACTTTTCGTGTACGTTCGGCTGAGAAATAGGAGCGGATGATACCTACAAAAAAGATGATAAGGGCAAGCAGCAGCAATACTTTTGGCAATTCAAAAATGAAGAACCGGATGGATTCGGTCAGGTGAGTACCCTTTTCCATCCCAAATGCCTTATCAACCAACCAATCAGTTAAAGACTGAAGGTTGTGGTATATCAAATACCAAATAGGCAGCATTAATAAGGGCAGCCACAGTTTTTTATTATGTTTTTGTCCCATATTGATTAGTAGATTACCGAACATAGAAGTAAAAAAATTTACCAGTAGACCCTGAAAATATAATATATCCCAACTACAATAAATAAAATTGCAATCACTCTACGGAACCAGATTTCAAAATTCTTTATTTTGGTGTATACACCCCCGATGGAGCCAATCGAAAAGGCCAGGATCCATGAGAAAACTATTACCGGAATACCGGTAGCAAGTGCATATACAATCGGCAGATAGAGTCCGGAAGCCCTTGAAACAGTTAGCGGGATAAGCATCCCAAAATAGAGGACCCCACTGTATGGACAGAATGCCAGGGCAAAAATCATTCCAAGAACGATGGAATCAAAGGAGCCCCATTTGGTTTTGGTCTCCATTTTGGATGTCAACTTGCTCACCCCAGGAAATTTTATTTTGATCACATCCAACATTAATAGCCCGATGACAATGAGCAATGGGCCCAATATTTTTTCGCCATATCGCTGTAGAAAGCCGGAAAATTTAAACTGATCAGCACCCAGATAAATGATCAGAGCGATTGCAGTGTAAGAAACAGCGCGCCCTAAAGTATATAGCAGACCATTGAAAAAAACACGATTACGGTTCTCAATATCCTTACTGATAAATCCGACAGCCGTAATATTGGTGGCCAGCGGACAAGGACTGATAGCCGTCATTAATCCCAGTATCATTGCTGACAACCAGGGCATCGTACTGCTCTCCAAAAGATTAGTTAAAAATTCCATTTGCTACAAATCCAAGAGACTGTCCACCTTTTTTTTAATGATTGATTTCAGTTTGGCCGGGTTCGTCATGGCGTACAAAAACCCTTCATTGGTCAGGTTTATTTGTTTGTCACCTTTCACGATCAGAAGTGTCTGGCCTGAGATCTTAAGTTTTTCTGCGATCGCTTTGCTGGAGGCATCATCCAGGTTAACTGCTTTAAAGGTAATTCTCCCTGAATAGAGGCTCTCGATGTCTGCCTTTGCTTCAGATTCTACGGTTTTACAAGTTTCGCATCTTGCATTAAAATGGAAATAGTAAGCCTCAACTTTATTGGGGGCAGAGATTGGTTGCTCTTTTTTTGAAGTTTGGGCATTCCCCCAAAGGCTCACTATTACCATCATTGTGATGCAAAATAAAAGATGTCTTTTCATTTCGGAATATTTACCTGGTTAGTAATTGTTTTATTTCTTCAGCAGATGGAATGCGTCCCTTGATTTCGACCTTTTCATTTACTACCAATGCCGGAGTTGTCATTACGCCATATTTCATGATTTGCATGATGTCCTCCACTTTGACAATGGTGGCTTCTATGCCATTTTGCTCCACTACCTCGCGGGTAATTTTTTCAAGTGTTTTGCATTTGGGGCAGCCGGGCCCTAAAATTTTTATTTCCATGATTTTAATTTTTTTAATTATTTGTCATCCTGACAACTGCTTTGAATGATTTGAACATTCAAGATATTGCCAAGCAAGGTCTGCGCCTCTTTCCAGTTCTCCTTGTTTAGACAATACTTGATTCGCGGTGCTTCAATTTCGCCCTGAATCAAGCCGGCCTCTTTCAATTCCTTCAGATGTTGGGAGAGTGTTGACTTAACGATCGGTAGGATTTCAGTTAAATCCCCACTGTAACAGCAGGATTGTTTGGACAATAGTTCGAGTACATACATCCTGATCGGATGGCCCATAGCCTTGGCATAACGTGCTGCCTTTTTATGCTCATTTGAAATTATTTCTGCTTTCATCATTCGTAGTTCGTGAAATTACGAACAAATGTACTATTTATTTTTTGCTGAACAAATATTTGAGAGATTCGAGAGCAAATACAATTGGCAAAAAAATCGCTATTTTTGATATAACAACAACATAATTGCGATTTGGCTGGTCAATCAGTTGCCAAAGCCAGCCATCTAAAATTTATTTCAAAGACAAGTCGCAATACGATCCTACATTTGTTGAAGGACTCAAATCTGAATTAGGCCATGAATCCATCAAAGTCATCGATGATTCCTTGTTTTACACCTACAGGCCAAACAACAAACCAGATACCCTGGTTACTTATAAGTATAAAATTTATACGAATTTGGAGTTAAATAAGCAGATCTCATTTTCAACTATCCGGGAAAACATCCCATTTACATTGTTGCTTAGGCGAACAAATTATACCAACATCGAATACCAGCTCAGGCAAGAAGAGAAACCAATTAAGTCTGGCGTGGTTATCCTTCAGAGTACTTTCTATTTTGGCAAAGAGGGTCAGGACGATGAAAATGGGAAACCAATTTATCTTGAGCAATACATTGACCCAAATAAATGTGGCGCGATCATTAAGGTAGAAATAGAACAAGCCAAAATATCCACCATCACCTGGTGCATCGACGAAAAAAGCGACAAATGGATAAGTCTTCCAATATTTAGAAGGAGATAGCTATATTGGGATTGTAGAATGATAGTTTTCGTCCGATTTCAGGATAAAGAACTCAAACATAAAATGCATCCAATATCAAATTCCACTTTATTTCAGCAGTCTTCTCTCATCCCCCTCCCTGATAATCTTCACCGGAAAAATCAGAATCTTCTTTGCTTGTGAATTCAAAAATAAACCATTCAGGATGAGTAGAACGAATATCTCTTTGGCTATGACTTTATGTAATTAACTGATTTCGGGTGTACAAATTAAAGCTAATTTTGAATACTAAAATGTACTAATTCTGATATGTATGAACCTCGACAATTCGAATCCCAGACGTAATTTCTTGAAAAAAGCAGGTGGTCTTTCTATCGGAATGATTGGATCTGCAGTGGTTGCCAGCAATTTATCTTCTGAAAATAATGAACCTCAAAAATCAGGCAAACTATTTACTCGCGCGCTATCTGACACAGGAGACCGGTTGGAGCGGGTGAAAATCGCGACCCTCGGCATGCAACGATACGATTGGGAGCAAGGTGTGGTGGCCCAGGCTTTTCTCGAGATGGGGGAATTCGATTTAGCCATCTCGCTGGCCAGGGGAGCGATCTTGCGACAGGATAAAGGACGCTTTTCCGTACTCAAAGGCAATGGCCCTATTTCAGATTGTTCGAGTATTGGTGAAGTTGTACTTTTTGCTGCGAAAGAAACGGGGGATCCCATATTTCAGAAAGGGGCTGATGAAATGCTGAATGTAATTAAAACAACGAATCATAAGACAGCTGATGGTATTATTTATCATACTCAAGAACCTCAAAAAGGAATATGGTCCGATTTTACTTACATGTTGCCTCCGTTTTTGGTCGCTGCCGGAGAATACAGGGAAGCAATGAAACAGATCGAGGGCTACCGGAAATATCTGTATCACGAAACCGACAAACTTTATTCGCATATGTGGGACGACACGATAAAGCAGTTTGCCCGTGCGGATTACTGGGGTGTTGGCAATGGCTGGTCGGCAGCCGGAATGACGCGTATCATCAAAATGTTGCCCAATTCTATGCAGGAAGAAAAGAAACGACTGGTTGGATATGTTCGCGATCTGCTTGATGGCTGCCTGAAATACATCAGACCTGACGGCTTGTTCCACAATGTCGTGAACCGACCAGATACTTTCCCGGAAGTGAACCTGAGCCAGATGCTGTCCTATTCAATCTACAGGGGAGTGTCAGCCGGTTACCTGGATACTTCCTATCTGAAACCCGCTAAATTAATGAGAAGGGCTGCCAACGACCGGGTTGACAAACTGGGATATGTGCATGAAATTTGTGGCCTTCCCAATTTTGACCGCTCCTATTTCGCTCCTGAAGGGCAGGCCTTTTTTTTACTGATGGAAACAGCTGCTGCAGATCTGGCTGGAAGGTGAAAATAGCAACTTACTGTTTACTAAATAACAAACAGTAAGCTTACTTATAAATATTAACTGATTCCCAGTAACTCCAGCAATTGCTCCATCTGCGAAAAATCAGAAATGACAATATCAGCTCCGGCTTTGATCAGGCGGGTGCGTTTGTGGGCATTTAGTCCATAACGGCGTTGTTCGTTGCTGGCAAGACCTACCGTGATGCCGTTTCGTTTATGCGTTTCACGGATCTCCACCGGACCATCGCCGAAGGTGATGATCTGTGCGGATTCGGAGGTTCCGATTGAGTCAAGAATGCGGTCGAGCACAATTTTCTTGGCTTCCTTGGTGATGTCGCCAACAGCACCATAGATTCTTCCTTCAAAGAGGTAGTCGTACCCCAGAGCCTTGGCTTCGCTCTTCACATCCTCTTCGTCCGTTCCGCTTGCCAGATAGAGTTTAACTCCGGCCTGATAAAGGCGTGTCAAAAACGGAACTGCATTTTTGATGGTAAAGTCTTCCAACGTAAGTTCGCCCAGTTGCAGCTTTTTCTCCCGCTCCTTAACCATCAGCAGCAGCTCATCGTTGTAAATTTTTTTGTATCCGAAAATATCCAGAATCTCATCTTCCGGAACACATCCAAATTCTTTGACCAATGCGACCAGCCCCTGCATCTGAATCAATGTCTGAATACCTGTTGTCTTGTCGATGTAGTCGGCCGCGCGGATTTGTACATTGTGGTACAAGGCATCATCAGCATCTTTGTAGTTTTTACCAAGGATGGCCTTGATCATCATTGGATTCATGATCTCTTCCCAGCCTTCACGCAAGGTGGAGATGGTTCCGTCGTGGTCAAAAATGGCATACTTTGGATAAATATCTTTTTTCAAGATTGTTGGATCAATGATCTCAATTTCACTTTCCCCAAAATATTTGGCCATCCGGATTTCTTCGGCGAGTTCGTGATGGTAAATGAAGTCGCTGTTTTCTCCGATGTAAAGAATTTCTTCGGGAGTAGCGGTACCACATTGGAACAACTTTTGGACGGTCACGCCAGCCACGAGCGCGCCTAACTGAGCGGCTTCCTGCATGGAATAGCCCGCTGCCAATGCTCCTGCGGCACCGGCAAGATAACTGTCGCCCGCACCAACGGTATCCACTTTGGCAAGGATCATCAATCCGGGTACTTCAGAAATACCATGGGCATCAATGGTCAGGGAGCCTTTGCTTCCTCTGGTAATGAACAGTGGCTTTCCGAATTTGGCAAACAATGTTTTGGCGGATGAAACAACCTCAGAATAGAGCACTACTTCATCCGGTTTCTTGTTGAGGCCGCAAAGTCGGGCGGCTTCTGTGTCGTTCATTTTTCGGATGGCACCGTCGTAAAAATCGTTGAAATTGCGGCTGTCAACGATGAAATTCTTTTTTGGGAATTGTTTGATCACCTCTACCAATCTCTTCCTGAAATATTCGGTGTGGATGCCGGAAGGTACCTGCTGGTTGATGATCACCAGATCAACAGTTGGAATTTCGCGAACCAGACTTTCGATCAACCGATCGGCGGTATCCTTCGACAAAACATTGTAGTTGCCAAAGTCAACGCGGTTAAGTTCAAACTCATCAATGTAGGGTTTTGCGTAGGTGTGCGTGTCCCATTCATTTTCCTGCACCAGCAGGTTGGTTGGATCGATACCGGTAGCAATCATGATTCGTTTCATCTCTGCTCCGAAGGGATCGGTTCCGATCACGCCGAAGGCTCGGATCTCTTTGATTCCAATGGCGGCCAAATTGTTGGTAACATTCCCGGCACCTCCGAGAGAGTATCGCTGTTGCCTGACGGGTCTTGTAGCCTGATTCGTCTCAACTGAGATTTCGCTCATCGCTTCGTCGATAAACCAGTAGGCATCGCAGCAAAAGTCGCCCAATACGGCAATCCTGACGGCACTAATATCCGATAGTATTTTTTGAAGTTGTTTCTTTTCCATTTTGTTAAAAGCTATTATGTTGGTAAAAAGGGGACACAGAGTTACACGGAGAATAAGGTAAAAAAAGGAGGACACAGAGGAATATGATTCATTTTAATTTGGTATTTGCTTTTGGGAACTGATAAATTGCCGCATCTCCCGGATCCAGTTCCATTGATGGTTCGTAGGTATTTGAAGGCACCAGCGTTCCGTCTTTTAATACTTTTTTGACGGAATCATCACCATAAAAAGTAAGATTAATGCTGTTCTGGAAGTCCTTGTTGACGACTACCAGATAGTTGTAATCACCATTTTCCAAAAGTGATACGAGAATAGGCGCTCCATTGGAATCCAGAACTTTTACAGGATCAGGAAGGGAAGTTAGGCGAATTGTTCCTGCTGGAATCATCCCTTTCGCAGTATGTCTTACCCAAATCATTTTTGCTCCCAGAAAAACGCCCGACAGATTTCTGATTTCTTCACTCATTTGCTTGACCCTGTCATAGACGACACTTCGCTTCCCGTCAGCTGTGATGGGAGCGCCCCGCTGGTCCTCAGAAGAAGGCGAATTCACGGAAGTGGCCGACCAATAGGTAAAATACTGAATTCCCTGAGCTCCGTAAGCCAAATCGCTGAAAACCTGCAACCGCATCGCAGCCATCGTTTGAGGAGTCAGGTGCCCGTCATCGTAATTCGTGGTCAGGGCAAAGGCCCAGAATGGCTTATTGGCCTTTTTTGCTTCTGAAGAGAATTGTTCAAGATTTTCGTACCATGTTTTTGATAACCGGTCTTTTAATACCGGATAGTAATCAAAGGAAAGGAATTGCAAAGGAATTTGCCTGGCACATTCGCTTACATATTTTCTGTAGTCTTTGGTGCCAAGTTGAGTAGAATCTGCAAAATTTGGGAAAAGGTTCACATAGCAAAAATGTTTGCTGTCGACCGCCTGGATTCGCCTTCCCCAGTCGCCAAGCTCTTTGTACAAGCCAATTCCAGGCTCATCAATGAGGTGGTATCCGGCAGTTGCCGGATGGTTCATCACCAGCCTGACTGTCTTTTCCGGATCGGTTTTTAGTTCATGACAGTTGACTATCAATTTCACGCCGACTTTTGCAGCAACATCCAAAGCCTTTTGTAAATCGGTCACATTGGCGAAGAAGCTCAATGAATGTGTGATCCCGGCATCCTTCATCTCCTGGTACCTCTCCACGGTTGTTTCGCTGGCCGGAATGCTGTACCAGGCCATGATTGGAATCTGTTTCTGGGATTCAACCTTATCCTGAGCTACAACGCTCCGAGAGAAAAGAATACTCAGGATTATCAGGATCGCCTTTGACTTAATCATGGTAATTTATTTTGCTGTTTTACTGGGTTTTGCGCACATAAAACGATACCCAAAGCAGATAAAGCATGCATCCGCTTATGACGAACAGGCTTGCCATCGGTCCGAAGGCTTTGCTCACATAACCCATAGCCAGTGGAATGAAAGCGCCTCCTGAGACAGCCATAATCAGCAATCCTGAAATCTCATTTGCACGATCTGGCATTTTGGCCAAAGCCATCGAAAAAATGATGGGGAACAAGTTCCCGGCACCTAAACCAATTACCATGATGGATACAAATGCGACCATACTGCTGGGTGCGAGGAATACGCCAAGGATACCCAACAAGGCCAGCAATGTGGTAAGGAAGAGAAAAACCCTTGGTTTGATCCAGTTTAATATGATGGCACCCAGAAAACGGGAGATGGTTTCGCCGGCAAAGAACCAACTGATGCCGATTACTGCCTTGTCGAGCGTTAATCCATATTTAGTAATTAACACATTGGCAATGTTCGTATTGATAGCTACTTCGGTTCCGACGATCAGAAATATGGAGAGTGCCATAAATGCCACAAAGCGATTTTTCAGCAATCCGAAACAAGAGGCAAATGAAGCAGGTTTGCGGTCAGGTCTTGACTCCACAATCGGTGTCATGGATAACCACAAGGCTGCGAGCAGTGAAGTAAGGCCATACACGGCAAATACCAGTTTCCAGTTTCCAAAATGAAGGGCCATGAAAGAGGCAATGATCGGTCCGGAAAAGGATATGATGGCTTTCACAAATTGAGAAGTACTCAGGTAGCTGGCAAGTTTACTCTCTGGAGAAACATCCTGTAAAAGCGGGTTTGCGGATACCTGAATGACTGTATTGCCGATTCCAAGAAGAATAAAGGAAGCCAGCATCATGGGGAAAGAATAATGAATAAATGGCAATCCAAGACCAAAGGCTTGAATAACCATTCCGATGTTCAGCATGTTTCGTTTGCCGTATTTGTCCTGCAAAACGCCAACCGGAACCGAAAGAACAAAGAACCAGAGTAAAACCATCATTGGCAGAAACTGCGCGACAAAGTCGTTGAGGTTAAAATCTTGTTTGACATATCCGGTGGCTACGCCGATAATATCGACAAATCCCATGACCACGAAGGTTAGGAACACAGGAAGCAATTTTTGAAGGCTGATTTTTTTGTTGGTCATGAGGAGTAGTTTGATTGGTTTGAAGAGTTTATAATGTTTGAATTGTTTGAATTGTTTGAATTGTTTGAATTGTTTGAATTGTTTGAATT
>JBAXED010000016.1:0-49561 GCA_037140615.1 Prolixibacteraceae bacterium | reverse complement strand
TTTATAGTTGATGGAAACATTGTTACCGGTAAAAGTCCGGGAACAGCCATGGCTTTTTCTCTTGAAATCGTAAGGCTGCTGAAAGGTGAGCAACTAGCTGCAGATGTTCGGGTCGGACTTGTGATTCAAGGTTGATGATTAAAAGAGCTTAATTTCCAATACATTGGTGGTTTGATGAGAAATTTTGTACCGATCGTCCAATCTGACGCCAACGATCCAGATGATCTCCTCTCCATTGGTGAGTAGCCAGCAATTTTCCTTGTCTGTCAGGCTGAATTTTTCATCCACAAAAAAATCGCTTAGCTTCTTCATACCCTGCATGCCCAGAGGCTGAAAACTGTCGCCTTTCTGCCAACGACGCAGTATCATGGGAAATTGAACCTTATCCTTGTCAATCAGGGCTGTTGAAGCAGCAGTATTCAGTTTCAAGGAAGCAGTTCTAATTTGTGTCGAAATCGCAAGTCTGATTGGATTGTGCAGTTTTTCACAATCCTCTTCCAGGTAAAATCTTGCGTCTGATAGTTCGGTCAGTTGTTGAATAAGCAGAACTTCCCTGTCAAGCACGGCACGATGTGTGGTCGAAAAAAACTGTTTACCCGATTGCCCATCGAGTGCTTTTACAATCTCTTCCACCACATCTCCATTAAAATGAAAGGGTTTAAGAATTTCAAACAGGTAGGTTGAAAGTGGCTGAAGAAGTTGCAATTCTGCGATTGAAAGCGCCAGTTCACTACCGTGATTTACTTGTACAACCATATCCCTAGCCCTTTGAATGGTTGTATAATAAATGGAAGAAGTATCTCTGAGATGACCTATGGTTTCTTGCATGCTTGCCCTGAAAGAAGGATTTATCTCTTCCATAATTGGGAGCAGCATATGGCGGATTCTGTTGCGCTGATAGACAGTCAATGCATTGGAACTATCTTCCCTGAATTGAAGTTTTCTCGCTGAAGCATACATTTCAATCTCCTTCCTGGAGGCAAACAAAAGTGGCCTTATCACCTTTCCATTCACAGTCTTCATCCCGGTAAGCCCTGATATTCCGGTACCCCTGGCCAGATTAAGGAAAAACGTCTCGATCTGGTCATCGCTGCTATGGGCCACAACGATCCAATCGAAATGGTGGGTTCTTCGGATCTTTTCGAACCATTCATAACGAAGGTCCCTGGCGGCCATTTCAATGGAGATCCCGTGATCTGAGGCATATTCATCTGTATCAAATGCCTGACTGTAATACGGCTTTTCATATTTGCCGGCCAATTCCTTAACGAATTTTTCATCGAGATCGGATTCTTCTCCCCGCAACCTGAAATTGCAATGAGCTACCGCAAAAGCCAATCCGGTAAAGTTAAGCAGGTCCAGGAGCACAACAGAATCTATCCCACCGCTCACGCCAACAAGCAAAGTATCACTGGAAGAAAAGAGCTGACTTGATTCTATATGTTTTTTCCAATTTTCAACCATCCGGTTTTCTGATTTTTGTGATGAAATTTATACGTCTGCCACCCTGGAAGCAATGGCAACGATTACCCGACAAGCACTCTCCATCGATTTTGTCGGAATGTATTCATATTCTCCATGAAAATTGTGACCTCCTCCGAAAATATTCGGGCACGGCAATCCCATGTATGAAAGCCTTGAACCATCCGTACCGCCACGCACCGGGATAATTTTGGGTTCAATGCCACAGGAAATCATTGCATCCTTTGCCAGTTCTACAATATAAAATTGAGAATCTATCTTCTCCTTCATGTTGTAATACTGATCTTTAATGGTGATTTCAACAGCCTGTTCACCACACTTCGAATTTAAATTGTCCACCATGTTCTTCATTCTGGATTTCCTTTCTTCAAAACTTTGTTTGTCAAAATCCCTTATGATGAACTCAATTTCGGTTTTATCGACATGACCTTCAAATTTCACCAGATGGTAGAATCCTTCGTAATGCTCAGTGTGTTCAGGTATTTCCATTGCTGGAAGGTCGTTGATGAAGCGGTTTGCCAGCAGAATAGAGTTCCTCATCTTGTCTTTGGCAGAGCCCGGATGAACATTGATCCCATGAAAAACCAGATGGGCTGAGGCAGCATTAAAATTCTCATACTGTAATTCGCCAAGTTCTCCACCATCCATCGTGTAGGCAAATTCTGCTCCAAAGTTTGGAACATAAAAATGATCGGCTCCCCTGCCAATTTCCTCATCAGGCGTGAAGGCAATCCGTATTTTCCCATGTTTGATTTCTGGATGAGCAATCAGATATTCCACGGCAGTAACAATTTCGGCCAGTCCAGCTTTGTCGTCGGCACCAAGAAGCGTTTTTCCATCAGTCGCTATCAAGCGCTGTCCGGTGTATTTTAAAATCTCAGGGAAGCGCTTGACGGATAGTACAACATTCTTTTCATCATTCAATACAATGTCGTGGCCGTCATAAGAATTGATCAACCTTGGACGTACATTTTTCCCGGAACAATCCGGACTGGTATCCATGTGTGCAACAAAACCGATCACAGGTACAGGATGCTCCACATTTGCGGGAAGCGTAGCCATGACATATCCGTTCCAGTCGACCTCAACCTCACTCAGACCTATTCGAACCAACTCTTCGGCGAGCATTTTTCCAAAAACTAACTGTCCTTCAGAACTGGGACATCCAAAGCTGTCGGGATCTGATTGTGTGTTGATCCCAACGTATTTAAGAAACCGGTCGACTACACTTTTTTCCATAACTTGTAAGCCGATCCCGGCCAAAAAAAATTAGTAGGATAAAGCAAAAAGAACTCTTCTGTGGGATGGTTTTCCTGTCAGGATACATTTCCCCTCCTCTTCGATGCTATCGAATGGAATGCAACGAATGGTGGCCTTGGTCTCTTCTTTGATGATGGCTTCAGTTTCCATGGTCCCATCCCAGTGAGCCAGAATAAATCCGGGCTTGGTATTCAGACGCTCTTTGAACTCCTCGTAAGTATCCACTTTGGTGGTATTCTCTTCTCTGAATTTCAAAGCTTTGTTGTATATATTTTCTTGAATTTCGACAAGAAGGTCATCGATAAGTTGCTCGATACCTTCCAATTGTTCAACTTTTTTCTCCAGCGTATCGCGACGTGCTACCTCTACGCTGCCGTTTTCGAGGTCGCGGGGACCGATAGCCAAACGAACCGGGACTCCTTTCATCTCATATTCAGCAAATTTCCAACCCGGACGCTGTGAATCGCGGTCATCATATTTCACTCGGATGCCTCTCTTCTTCAGTTTTTCTACCAATACTTTTACCTTCTCTGTAATTAGGGCCAGCTGATCAAAATTCTTGTAGATGGGCACAATTACGACTTGAATTGGAGCCAATTTCGGAGGAAGTACCAATCCGTTGTTATCAGAATGCGCCATGATCAAGGCTCCAATCAATCGGGTTGAGACTCCCCATGAGGTGGCCCATACATACTCCAGTTTTCCTTCTCTTGAAGTAAACTGAACTTCGAAAGCCTTTGCAAAATTCTGACCCAGGAAGTGTGAAGTACCGGACTGTAGTGCTTTCCCGTCTTGCATCAAGGCTTCAATGCTATAAGTCTCAAGTGCACCGGCAAATCTTTCATGCTCCGATTTTGCGCCTTTGATGACTGGTACAGCCATGTAATTTTCGACAAAATCGGCATAGACATTGATCATTTTTTCGGTCTCAACCAAAGCTTCCTCTTTAGATTCGTGGGCAGTATGGCCCTCCTGCCATAAAAATTCGGAGGTACGCAGAAACATACGGGTACGCATCTCCCAACGAACGACATTGGCCCACTGGTTGACCAAAATGGGAAGATCACGATAGGATTGAACCCAGTTTTTATAGGTACTCCAGATGATTGTCTCGGACGTTGGCCGAACAATCAGCTCTTCCTCCAGTTTAGCATCAGGATCAACGATGATACCCTTTCCATTGGGATCGTTCTTCAACCGATAATGGGTAACAACAGCACATTCCTTGGCAAAACCCTCCACATGGCTGGCTTCTTTTGAAAAAAATGATTTGGGAATGAAAAGTGGAAAATAGGCATTTTCATGACCCGTATCTTTAAACATCTGATCCAGAGCAGCCTGCATTTTCTCCCAGATGGCATAGCCGTAAGGTTTAATCACCATGCAGCCGCGAACCGCGGAATTTTCTGCCAAATCAGCCTTGCTTACCAGGTCATTGTACCATTGTGAATAATTTTCTTCCTTTGTTGTAAGTTCTTTTGCCATTGTACTATTTTGGTATGATATTTGCTTGTAACTGTGTATATTTCCTATGCAAAAGTAAGGAAAATTGAAGGATTTTTAAAGAAAAGGAGGAACAAAACATGAAACCGAACGTGAAACTATTAATCGCCGTTGCTTTTCTGGCTACCGCCTGCACAACAGGTTCAAAGGTTACCTCTGGTGGCTATTCAGATGACCTCTATTTCACACCCGGAGACGCTCTGCCAGCGGTCCGAGAAAAGGTCAAAGAAGTCGAACAACCTCAGAAGAAAAGCACTGTCGTGATGCAAGTCCAGGAAAATGAACAAGGCAAAGTAGTTGATAACTATATCGTTCCCAAAGGTAGCAGAAAAGACAAAAATGCTTACTATTTCGATGAGCAGCCTGCTTATTCAGATACAATCATGGAATACAAGGATAACCAGGAGCAGGTTACCATCAACAACTATTTTGAAGGTGAAGAGATGGACTATTCCACACGCATCAGAACCTTTTACAATCCATATTTCTACGACCCTTACTGGGATCCTTTCTGGAGTCCTTATTATGGTTCCCCTTTTAGCTGGGGTATGGGCTGGCGCGGCTCATTTGGCGGTTTCTATGGTGGCTATTATGGTGGCTGGTATGACCCATGGTATTCAGGTTTTGGCTATGGTTACGGCGGATATGGATATGGCGGTTTTGGATATGGCGGATATGCTTCCGGCTATGGTTATGGTGGTTATGGCTGGGGTTGGACCAGCGGTGATTATTATGGCGGTGGCATGAACGGCGGAAATTACTATACTGGCAAACAGAATCATACCGGTAAACGCGGTGAGTCAAATGCAGTAAGATACGGGATGAACTACAAAAGTGGAAGCCTTACAGGATCTTCAGGTTTCAACGGTCAGGTGTTGGGAAGAAATGCAAATAGCTCTTCCACCAGATTATCCGGAGGTAATACCATCAATGGTGCTGTCTCAGGATCAAGAACCATTTCGGCGGGCAGCGGTGCAACAGGCACCAGGAATTCAGTTACGAGAGCAGCAACAGTTTTACAACAGAATCAGGGTAATAATACCATGCAGGGGACAAGGGTAAACAGAGGAGCAACCATCTCCAATCTGAGACGTTCGGGTACAAACAATATTCAGAGCAGCGGACCTGTTAATCCGGGCAATGTGACGAGATCGGTATCGGCCGCAAGAGATTATACCCCGACCTATACCAGGCCCAGGATGAATACTCAGCCTTCTTACAATACCGGATCAACCAGACAATACAGTACACCTCAATCAAGCTCAGGTGGAACCCAGTCTACCCGTTTCGCCAGACCGCAAAGTTCAGGTAGTACTTTTAGTGGAGCAGTGAGAAATCAGCAATCAACCAGTTACCAACGTGGTTCTGCCAGTAGCTCTTCTACACGTTCCTCTGTTTCTCCCGGTAGCGGAGGTAGCAGAGGCTCATCACCAAGTTACTCTAGTCCGAGCCCTTCAACAAGAACATATTCAGCTCCTGCTTCTTCTTCTTTCAGCGGAGGAAGTGTTGGTGGCAGCAGTAGCGGAAGTAGCAGCGGCAGCAGCGGTAGCAGTGGCGGCGGTCGCTCCGGAGGCGGAGGCGGATCAGGCAGAAACAGATAAAAAGGATATACATATTCAAAAAATCTCTCACATGAAAAAGTTATATTTTACACTTATATCGATAATTGGGCTAACATATTTAACCTCTGCCCAATACGTCGACAATGCCCTGTTATTTTCTCAGCAGAATTACGGATCAACGGCTCGTTCGAAAGCCATGGGGAATGCCTTTGGTGCACTGGGTGGAGACTTCGGATCGCTGAGCATTAATCCGGCAGGAATCGGGATATACCAACGCGGTGAAGTTTCGTCAACATTGAGCATTGTTAATTCAAACTCAACGGAGTCAACCTACCAGGGATACAGCTATAAAGAGAATAACAACAATTTTAATTTTAAAAATCTGGGTTATGTTTCGGTTATTCCAGGGTTAGCAAATAACGCCGGCATTGTCTCCTTTAACTTTGGAATAGGATACAACAGACTTGCCAATTTTAACCAAAATAGTTTTGTCGGATCTGAAAGCTCCTCCTATTCTCGCATGGATGCCTTTGCCCAGCAAACCAATGGCATTAACTACAATGATCTTTCCTCTACAACTGGTTATGACCCATACCAAAATGGTATCCCATGGGAAAGCAAGCTGGCTTGGGAAAACTATTTGATTGATGTGACCAATGCTTCTACCGGAGGAAACCAGTATTCAACTTTTCTTCTTGCCAATGAGAATGTAAAACAACGTGAATCAGCTAGTAAAGAAGGTTTTTTAAATGAATATATTGCCACTTTTGGTGCAAATTTCAGCCATACCCTTTATCTCGGTGCCACAGTCGGCATGCAGGACCTGTATTACGATGAAGCCAAAATGTACAGTGAGATTGGTCTCGATGAACCAGGTACCAATTTAAAAAGCTGGGGCAGTTATGATTATACCAACAATTCAAGGACAACCGGTGTTGGTTACAACCTTAAATTGGGTGCAATATACAGACCGATTCCGGTACTTCGAATCGGCGTTGCACTGCATACGCCAACGTTCTTCCACATCAAAGAGACCTATAGCTCATCGATGAAATCGACACTTTCCGGGATCAGCACTGATGCCAACGGGAACCACAGCGATGCATCACCTATAGGAAATTTTGAGTACAATTTTCAAACACCCCTTCGTGCCATTGGCAGCATTGCTTATCAGTTTGGCAAAAAGGCCATGTTCTCTCTGGATTATGAGTTTGTCAATTATTCATCCTCGAAATATAGCAAGGGACAGGGAGGTGACAATTTCAGCGTTGAAAACGGAGATATCAAATCAGTGTACAAATCTGTGGGCAATCTCAGGGTCGGAGCCGAGTATCGTTTAACGGAAGCTTTTAGTTTAAGAGGTGGGATGGAATTTTTAGGCAATCCTTACAATGGTAGCGCTTATGGTGTTTCTCAACCCAATATGGATTACAAATTCAAAACATACAATGGTGGATTTGGCTATCGTTCAGGAAAATATTCCATTGACATGACCTACAGCATGGGAGATAAAACCAATTTCATGTACCTCTACAAGGTGGATGGCGTTACCGTTGATCCTGTAAAATACCATTCGCTAACCAGTGAACTTCTCTTCACAATTGCGATGAGGATGTAATGAAATACTTTTAAAAAGAACAAAGGCCGCTGAAAAGTGGCCTTTGTTCTTTTTATAGGATCATCCCGGCACCCACTACATTGTTCGTGGCTTCATCTATCAAAATTAAGCTTCCGGTTTCCCTGTTTCGATTGTAAGAATCATAAAACAAAGGCCTCGTCGTCTTGATGGAGATTTTTGCAATCTCATTCAGACCAATGATCGTATCTTCATCCTGCTCTTCAAGCGTATTAATGTTAACCTTATAGGCAACCTCTGTAACGACGCATTTCATCTCATTGGTTGTGTGCCTGAGGAAATATCTCCCCCTGTGCTGAAGAGGCTTGCTGCTTAACCAACAAATCATCAAATCTATCTCCTGACCCTGAGTTGGCTGATTAACTGCATCGACGATCATCGATCCCCGGCTGATATCGATTTCGTGCGCCAAACGAATTGTGACCGATTGAGGGGCAAAGGCCAATTCCAGACTTTCCGGACCAAAATCAATCCCTTCGATGGTGGATTTTTGTCCGCCGGGTAAGACAACGACTTCCTGCCCTTTTCTAAAGATACCGCCTGCCACACGACCCGCATAGCCCCGAAAGTCGTGGTATTGATCGGATTGAGGACGGATAACATATTGCACGGGAAAACGCGGATCTTCAAAATTGTGATCTCCGCCGACAGGCAGGGACTCCATCAGGCCAATAAAAGTTGGTCCAGGATACCAGTCCATGTTGGTTGAGCGGTCAACGACATTGTCGCCAAGTTTTGCACTGATTGGCAGAAAATGTACATCGTTGTTTCCAAGTTTATGGGCTACTTCAGTAAAATCGACTTTTATTGCTTCAAAAACCTCTTGAGAAAATTCAACCAAGTCCATTTTATTGACACAAACGACGACATGAGGTATCTGAAGCAAGGCAGCGATATAGGCGTGGCGACGTGTCTGCTCAATCACTCCATTGCGTGCATCAATCAGGATGACAGCTGCATTGGCAGTTGATGCCCCTGTAACCATGTTCCTGGTATATTGGATATGACCGGGCGTATCGGCGATGATAAATTTTCTTTTAGGAGTGGCAAAATAACGGTAGGCAACATCGATGGTAATGCCTTGTTCCCGCTCGGCACGAAGTCCGTCGGTCAGCAAAGCCAAATTAACTTCTTCCCCACCCCTGCTGATACTTGCCCTTTCAATGGCTTCCATCTGATCTTCAAATATGGCTTTGCTATCGTACAGCAGTCGACCTATCAAAGTACTCTTGCCATCATCCACGCTGCCTGCCGTGGTAAACCTCAGGAGTTCCATATCTAAATAGCCAATTTCCTTGCCCGATAAAGCTGTTGCTTTGTTATCTATCATGCTAATTATAAATCATTCATACTACTTTAAAAAAGACATGAGACATGAGACATAAGACATGAGTAATCGCACTATTATAATTCTTATGTCTTTTCACTCATGTCTCATGTCTCATGTCTCATGTCTCATATCTCAAAAATACCCCTCCTTTTTCCGATCTTCCATGGCGGCTTCTGAGCGTTTGTCGTCTGCCCTGCCACCCCGCTCGGTTACCCGGCTGGATGCTACCTCCTGGATAATTTCTTCCAAAGTATGCGCTTCAGAAAGTGCTACGCCGGTGCAGGTGATATCCCCGATAGTTCTGCAACGAATGCGCTTCACTTCTGATTTTTCGCCTGGTTTCAGCTGCATGAAAGGAGCAGTTGCCAGCCACACGCCATCCCTGCAGAAGACTTCGCGTTCGTGGGTAAAGTATAGGCTTGGCATCGGTATTTTTTCCATCAAAATGTATTGCCAAACGTCCATTTCAGTCCAGTTGCTGATTGGAAATACCCTGAAATGTTCGCCAATGTGTTTTTTGCCATTGAACAGGTTCCAAAGTTCGGGCCTTTGGTTTTTTGGGTCCCACTGTCCGAACTCATCACGGTGGGAGAAAAATCGTTCCTTGGCACGTGCTTTTTCTTCATCGCGCCGACCGCCGCCCATGGCACAATCAAACTTCATCTCTTCGATGGCATCCAGCAAGGTAACTGTTTGTAAAACATTGCGGCTTGCATTAACGCCTTTCTCTTCGACAGCGCGTCCTTTGTTGATTGAATCCTGAACGTACTTTACCAGTATCCGGGTACCTGTCTTTTCTGCCAGATTATCACGGTAGGCAATGGTCTCATCAAAATTATGACCGGTATCGATATGCATCAATGGGAAAGGGACTTTCGCTGGAAAGAAAGCTTTTCGGGCAAGAAAAAACATCACGATTGAATCTTTTCCTCCTGAAAAAAGCATGACAGGATTTTCAAATTGGGCAGCCACTTCACGGATCACGAAAATTGACTCAGCTTCGAGTTCCCTGAGATGGTTAATGGTATGTAACTCCATAAATACTTAATCAGATTTTTTGATCATCTGCATCGGAATTTCCGATAGTAAAGATGAGTCACAAAAATAATCATTAAACGGAGAAAACCACAAGGAATGACATTTAACCCATTTGTACAATCAGACCTGAGAAGATCTTGCCAACTTCATCGCATTTGTCGATGGTTTTCTCCAAACGATTAAGTAGGTCTCTCTTTTTAATAAGCTCAATAGCATCTACTTCCTGATCAAAGACTTTCGCAAGATATCCCTGATAAATTTCATCAACCTGCCGCTCCATGGCACTAATTTTTCTCAAAGATCCGATATGGTCTTTAAAATCATTCAGCCTTTTTACTGATGTCAAAATTTTCTGAATTTCCTGATTCGAACTGTGAATGAGTTCAGCAATTTGAACAATCTCTTCCGGAACTGGTGAAAGCTTATAAGAATGAATCCGTTTGGATGCCTTATAAATCTGGTCTACAACATCATCAATCGACCGGGCCAAAGCATGAATATCCGACCTGTCAAAAGGAGTAATGAAATTGAGTTTGAGTTCAGTCGATAATGCCTTGGTTTTCAAATCTCCAATAGTCTCTATCTCTTTCAAGCGATTGAGAATTTCCGGGCTGGTAATTTTGCCAGCATTGGTTAACAATTTCAAAAGATTCTCTGAAGCAAGAACCAGGTTATTGGCCACTTCAATAAAAAGAGGAAAAAAATTATTGGATTTAGGCGAAAGATAACCGAAAAGTCTGTTTAGTATCATAAGTAGTTTAGAAAAAGCCAGTATACTTTGGAATTAAAGTGTTTGAAGATGGAAGTCATTAAATAAACAAAAATATCTTCACTTAGTTTTGTTTCAGATGTTACAATTCTGTTACATTTCAAGCTGGCAATTCAAATCAAAATAATTTTGCCAAATAACACTCTGCACCTTAATTTCAAATATTTTCCTGATAACTTTTCTGGTCTGATCAGGATAGTCAACTTTAACCTTTTCCTCTGATTCCAGCCAATTGCTAATCTTTTCAAATTGCGATGGATGAAGATTTTTGATTACCGGTACTCCCATCATTTCGAGTGCAGCCGCATTGCACTGCTGTTCATACTGACCCTTCATTGGAATGACCATCAGCTTTTTATTCAAATAAAGCGCTTCGGCAGGCGTTTCGAAACCTGCTCCGCATAACACGCCTGATGAGTTCGCCATATCTGACACAAACTCATCATTGGTAATTTTTTGTACCCAGATGTTATCCTTCTGATAGGACTTCGAAGTATGTTTCGAGAAGATATGCCAGTTGTAATCTCCAAGTAAAGAGAGCATCTCGATCAAATGCTTGTCATCATATGCTGGCAGATAAACAGTGAAATAATCCTGCTCCTCAGTCTTACAATCTCTTACCTGCTTTCTAATTACAGGCGTAAAAATAAAATCATCGTATGCATTGAAATGAAATCCAATGCGAGCGTCTGCCGGAGCATAGTTTCTCAAAATAAAGCGACCCAAAATATCTGTATCTGCAGGAATTGGTACTTTGTCACTAAAGAGAGATCCCTGGTGACTTAAACTAATACACGGAACATTTTTCCTTTTACAAGCCCATGCAGAAACAGGTTCAAAATCATTGATTACCAGATCATAATCTTCAACCTTCAGATTTTCGATTTCGCGTTTAAAATTCCACAAGTTTGATTTTGAGAGTGTCTTCCAAATATCGACGCCTCCACTTTTTCCAAACCAAAAGCTCATTCCTTTCAAACGGTATTTAACCGGAACATCCAATTCAACATCACATTGTGTCCCACTTATCAGGATATCACATTGACAAAATTCTTGCAAAATTGGTATAATATCACGCGCCCGGCTTAGATGGCCGTTTCCTGTTCCCTGAATTGCATATAAAATTTTCATTTTCTGATTTTTTACCTTTTGATATTATTGCTGAAAGTCGACCAACATATTGTTAAATAATTCCTTTGCTTCCTTGTCAATGAATTTCTCGAAATCAGCATCAACATCTCCAGGCTGTTCAACAAAATCCTTCCGGTAATTAAAAATCCGCCATTGTCCATTGTTGTATTCAATGGAAGTGAGATTTTCGATCCAATCGCCTGAATTCAGATAATTTACCGTTTGATCACCCACAGCAATTTTCCTTATTTCCGGTTTATGAATGTGTCCGCAAATAACTGAATCAGCGCCCTTCCTGATGGCGGCTGCAGCTACAGTGTCTTCAAATGCGTTAATATATTTAACAGCACCTTTCACGGATTCCTTGATCTTTTTTGAGAAGGAAACCGGTTTAATGTTAATATCAAGCTCACGTAGAAACCAGTTTACAATAGAATTTAGTGAGACCAGCGTATCGTAACCGACAGCACCTAATTTTGAAAGCCATTTTGAATACTGCATGACCACGTCAAAGACATCTCCATGGAATATCCAAACCGGTTTCCCATCCAGTTCAAGTCTCAGGTCATTCACGATTTTCAATTTCCCTAGTCTCATTCCTGAAAATCTCCTGAACATCTCATCATGATTTCCGGTAACATAATAGACGGTACACCTTTGAGAAGCTAAACCAAGCAAGTGTTTAACGACGCGTAGGTGGGATTTAGGGAAATAGCGCTTTTTGAATTGCCAGATATCGACAATATCCCCGTTCAGAACCAACGTTTTTGGCTTGATGCTTTTCAGGTATTTCAGCAATTCGACAGCCTGGCATCCTGGGGTTCCGAGATGAAGGTCTGAGATAACTACCAATTCTACACTTCGCTTATTGTCCATAAATCTGAATTTAAATTCATGACACTAAGTAATATAGAAGTGGTTTCGTATTTGTTACAGAAATGTGAATATTCAATTACAGTTTAAAAACTTCGAAATGAATCAAAAACAAATTTATCACCCATGAAAAGACTTGGGTCTACTGAATTTCGTAATGATTATCATTTGAAAAATAATTGTAATTCACTATATATCAACAGTTAAATGAAATATCCTGAATTATCTTGTAACCAATACTTCTTTGAATTGTAATATTTCTTTAACCGTTTTGAAATATTGAGAGCCTACTTTAGCATGCTGATCAAAGTATGTTTTTAACCTTTTTTAAGAGTTAAATCTTTACTGAAGGTTGGTTGTTCGAAATTTACAATTTGTCCATTGATGAAAAAACTGTTTTTACTTTTGCTTGGTTCTGCTTTTTTACAATTAAATATTTTCGGTCAGACTGCGACTTATAAGATTAAAGGAATAGTATCGGATGAAAAATCCAAAGAGCAGTTAGTCGGGGCAAATATCTCTTTTTCACCTATTAACCGCAATACAAGAGCCGGATTAGACGGGAGTTATTCATTTCAAAACATTCCTGCCGGGAACTACAAAGTTCATTGCAGTTTCATCGGCTATCAAAGCAAAGACACCGTAGTTTCGGTAAAGGGAAATATCGTATTGAATTTAAAGCTTAAAAATGCTTACTCCGAGTTAGCAGAAATAACTGTTGCCGGCAAAAGAAACCAGGAAAGTGAAATAACTGCAAAAAAAGACGAACAGAATTCCCCCATTGTTTCTAATATCATTTCGGCAAAATCAATACAAATATCTCCGGATATCATCATTGCACAGGTATTGCAGCGTGTTTCAGGCGTTTCGCTTGAGCGGGGAAGTAGCGGAGAAGGAAGATATGCCATTATTCGAGGCATGGATCAACGTTACAATTATACCCTGATCAACGGGATCAAAATACCAAGTCCGGACAACAAAAACAGGTATGTCCCTCTGGATATTTTTCCTGCAGATTTAGTCGAGCGTGTCGAAGTTTGTAAAGCCTTAACTCCTGATATGGAGGGAGATGCCATTGGGGGTTCGGTCAATATGATCATGAAGAATGCTGCGAATCGTTTGTATGTCAATGCCAGCTTATCGACCGGATACAACCAGACACTTTTCAACAAGGGATTCAATTCTTTTCCTGTTAAAAGTATCAATAGCAAATCTCCATTCGAAGCAAATGGTCCTTCTTACAGCGCAAAGCAATCCGATTTTACAAGAGACAACCTAAGTTATACGGAGAAAAATTTTACCCCCAATGCAATTGCCAGTTTGGCCGTTGGAAATCGATTTTTCAACAACAAACTGGGTGTGATGCTGGGTGCTTCTTTTCAAAACACTTACCGCAGTTACACCGGTATATTTAATCCCAGTGAATACTATGATGAAACAAACAAGGAAGGATCACTCAGAATAAAACATTCAAATAGTAGGGATTATTCAACTCAGTTGACACGCATAGGGCTGAATGCAAAAATTGATTATGCCATTGATAAAAGAAATAAAATCAGCCTATATGTCTTCAAGGCCATTTTGAATGATGCGCAAACCAGAATGACCACAGATACTTTGCAACCTCCCCCCAGAGTCGGCCCCGGCACAGGTCAGGTTTGGAACTATGGTCGCTCCAAATATCAACATCAATCCATTTTCAATTCGACCTTGCAGGGCAGTCATCTTTTATCCACAAAGTTAAATTTCGAATGGACAACAGCCTATTCAATTGCCAACAACAACATACCCGATTTGGCTGAATATGAGTATGACAATGGCTTTTTTGCTGATGGCACCAGTCCTATCCCCTATCAACATGCCAATAAAGTCGTAGATTATCACCGGATCTGGGAAAGCACCAGCGACAGGGATATAGCGGGTTATGCGAAACTTGCATATGCTGGCAATTTTAGGGATATCCCATTCACCTTTACGGTTGGAGGAATGTACAGATCAAAACACCGTGATAATTTGTACCAGGACTATGAACTGAGAACGATACCAAATCCGGATGGCAGTTTCCAGCTTTGGACTGATATTTATCATTTCAACTGGTCCGTATTTAATCCAAATGGCTCACCGGCCAACCCAAACAGTTACCGTGCAGATGAGAATATTTCTGCAGGATATGCCATGTTAAAGTTTAATGTCAAAAAGCTTGAAACGCTTGCAGGTTTCCGCATGGAAAATACGGATCAACAATTTAACACGGATCTGCCTGTTACCCTGGCCGGGAAATCGGGAAAAATCACCTATACCGATGTTTTGCCAAGTGTTCATTTCAAATATTTACTCAACAACAAGACCAATCTCCGGCTTTCCTATTTTAGTTCAATCAACAGGCCGGGATATTTTGAAATTATTCCTACCAATAAAAAAGGTGATGAATACGATGAAACCGGGAATCCCTTGCTGAAACACGCCAAAGCCGATAACATTGATTTCCGTTATGAATATTTCCCGAAGCCAAATGAACAATTTCTTGTAGGGATTTTCTATAAAAACATAGCCAATCCGATTGAATTTGGATTTGTTGGTCAGAAGGCAGACCAATACCAGCCTGCCAATTTTGGCAATGCGACAAATTCTGGATTTGAATTGGTTTATGAGAAGTACATAAATAAATTTGGTCTTAGACTAAACTATACCTATACCAATTCGAGCATTACAACAACGAAAATAGAAACCTTTAACAACATCAGAATTGAACCTGCACCTTCTGAGACCAGACCGCTGCAAGGACAATCGGCTCACATAGCCAACGCAGCGTTATTGTATAAAAATATTCCCCTGGGAATTGACATGCAACTTGCCTGGTCATTTACGGGCAAGCGAATTGCACTTGTTTCACCCTATTATGGATTTGACCAATGGCAAAAAGACTTGAATATGTTTGATTTCTCGGCCGAGAAAAAAATCAAGAAGAAATATGGGATTTTTGTCAAAATTCAAAATTTGCTGAATACTCCCGATGAGTTTTATGTGAATAAACCCATTTCCAATACTTATCCTGTTCCTTTTGAGACTCCGGGGAATTCCCAAACCCTCTCAAAAAGGAATGTGTATGGACAGAATTATCAGATTGGGTTCAGGTACATACTATAGTAATTGATCACTAATAAAAATTTCATTCATCATAAATCCTTTAAAAAGAAAATCATGTTAAAGAATTTTTTACCTCTCTGCTTTGTTGCATTGCTTGCACTTTCATTCTTTTCGTGCACAAAAAACTCCTCAGATGAAAACGTCATCATCTCTGTCCCACTAACCGTTGTGGGGCAAGCCATCAATGATACAATCTTACCCCAAAAGGATGCTTCAGGAAACGCCATTCCTTTAAAAGGAACCATGAAGTCTGGTAAAAGGTATCACATTTACTCAGATGTTACCATCAATGCAGGTGACACTTTGTACCTCCAACCGGGGACTTCTGTCATTGTCCATGGAGATGGAAAATCAGCTGTCACTTCACCTGCTTTCTATGTTAACGGAACATTGGTCAGTGATGGTTCAAAAGATAAACCAAACTGGTTTACAGTTTTTGAATCTGCCACAACTCCAAAATCCAATGCAAGTTACACAGATGATTCGGCCAATGATCCTGCCTTTAAAGGCTACTGGGGTGGCATTCAGTGCTCTCCATCTGCAAAACTTCTCATTTTACGCTGGACACATATTGAATATACCGGTGGTCCTTGGGGTATCAACGCTCCGGATTTTGGTGCCAAAGCAGGCGATCCGCGAAATGCAGTTTTTATGAGCAGTACTTCAGGGGCACCGATGGCGACCATGATTATTGAAGATTCCTGGTTTTATGGCTCAACCGATGACTGTATCGGAAAATGTCAGAACATTTATGTAAGCATCATGAGAAATACGCTTACAAAAACAGGAGGTATAGGTGGAGAAGGAATCAACCTGAAGGATGGCTGTATTGGTGATATGGCCTATAACTTTTGCTTTGGTGGTGCCACCAACGGACTGAAAACTTCAGGTGACATCGGAAAATCAGCTTATGTAAATATTTACAACAACACGGTGGTTAATTGCGGATTCAGACAAACCAAGGCCACACGGAACGGTTCCATCAATACCGAAACCAATGCAGGTGGCTTTCTTTACAACAACATCATCGCAAATTGCAAACAAGGAATCAGAATCACCTACGGATCAGAGAAAGGAAAACCCGCTGACACACTGAATACCAGCTACAACAACAATCTAACCTTTATTGGCCGAGGCAAGCCGATGGGTGGTGGTGTGGAACAATACATGGTTTTCATCGAAACTCTTCAGTTCACAAAGAAGCAATCGAATGACTTTAATGGCTATGTAAATGGAGCTACCCTGGCAAATGGAACAAATGCTGGGTCAAACACAGCCGCCGACTCTCTAAAATACGATCCTTTGTTTGTCAATTTCAACCTTGTTGCCAATAGCACAGGCCGCAATTATCGGATCAACCAAATTCCTGCAGGAGCCAATTTCAACCTTCAGGCAACATCTCCAGCCATCGGAGCCGGTGTATACCCTGGTGGTTCTGGCAAAAATGCCATGCCAACCAAGCCTTCTGCCCCAAAATTGGTGCAATATGGTTTCCCAATGAACAACATTAAAAAAGGTGGCATTTACGGAGCAAATATTACTCCTCCCAACAAAGATCTTGGCGCTTTCCCAACTGATAAAAATGGAAATCAGCATACTTATTAATCTTACCTGCTTGAAAAACAAGAGGGACGAGCAATCGTCCTTTTTGTTTTTATAACACCTGAAATCCTTCCAAACTTAAAAAATGAGCATAAAAATATTTTCCTCCCTTTTGCTGGCATCCATTCTCAGCCTAAACTGCAACAAGTCAAACGAGATAAAAAGTGATGCAACCAACAATACTATTTCAGAAATCATTTCGGCTGATTCGGTTAAGAATGGAAATTATGATTTGTCTTTGCTGGAAAGAACGACAGCATTTGGCAGTATCCCAATTGTAAATAACTTAAAGCGTCAGGATCTGATGGAATTGTCAGGTCTTGCTTCCAGCAGGTCTAAGGTGGGAATATTGTATACCCATGAAGACAGCGGAAACTGGAATGAAATTTACATGACAAATGCCAAAGGAGATGATTTGGGCAAGATTGTTCTTGATGGCATCCCCAACAGAGACTGGGAGGATCTGGCTTGCGGCCCTGGTCCTGATAATTCCAAAAGCTATCTTTACGTTGGAGAAATCGGCGACAATGACAGTGCCTATCCCAAAATCACTGTGTATCGATTTCCTGAACCTGATTTGACGGCACTTTCTCCTCAAACCAATGTGCATATTTCACCTGAGGTGCTTCAATTCACCTATCCCAAAGGAGCAGTCAATGCAGAATCACTTCTATTAGACCCATTAACCAAGGATCTGTATATCATGTCAAAACAGGTGGCTCACAGCAATTTGTTTGTGGCAAAATATCCTCAGTCAACTTCATCTGTCACAAAATTGATGCAACTGGCCTCCCTTCCCTTTGACCTTTTAACATCGGCTGATATTTCGCCGGACGGCTCTGAAATCCTGGTAAGGAATACCGGACAGATCTGGTATTGGAAAAGACAGTCCAACGAATCTGTATTAAATGCCATGCTCAGAAAGCCCATGGATGCGCCCTATTTTAGAAATGAGCATCAGGGTGAAGCAATTTGCTTTGCAGCGGATGGAACCGGATATTATACTGTTTCAGAAATTAAAAAATACCCGGGAGATATTGCAGCGTTGTCATTTTATAAAAGGAATTAATCTTTCAGAATCGATAATGGTAAAAACAATGCTTACCATTTCTACAATATTTCTGATTGATACCCGAATTATACAACTGGATTTTTTATTTTAAAAAATCCCGAAACCAATAACCTGAGTCCTTCACAATGCGCTCCTGTGTGTTAAAATCATTGTGAACCAGTCCGAACCTGGGGTGGAAACCTTCGACCCACTCAAAATTGTCGATAAATGTCCAGGCAAAATAACCAGTGATATTTACCCCTTCCCTCTTTGCCTTGAGAATATTATGAAGGTAGCGCTTGTAAAAATTGATGCGTTGCTGATCATGAATCCTGCCATTGACAAGCTGATCAGGAAAAGCAGCTCCATTTTCTGTTATGATCATCTCTTTGATGGGATATTTTGCAAACTGTTTGATAATCTTGTACATGCCATCAGGGTTTACTTCCCAGCCCATTTCCGTCATTTCAGCGTCCGGTTCGGGTTTGACACGTGAAGCCCATAAATAAGGTATCGGGAACGGCTTTGCGATTACCCTGAAATAATTTTGGATTCCAATAAAATCAAATTCAAATTTAAGTTTCTCCATATCTCCCTCTTGAATATAAGGAGCCATTTTTTCAAGAAAAGGCAAGTCCTCAAAGGGATATCCCTTACCAAGAGAAGGTTCAATAAACAACCGGTTGAAGACAACATCAAGCCGCTTGGCTGCACTTAGATACAGAGAGGTTTCTTTCTCCGGTTCAATAGAGGAGCAGGAAAATGTGGTCCCAATATGACCCTTAGGAACGTTTCCCCGAAGGATTCTTCCCCCCTCAGCCTGACAAAGGCAGGTATGGTGTACGGAAGAGAGGTAATTGCCGATTCCGATCCGGCTTGGTGCATGAATGCCTGACAGATATCCCAATGTAGTGTAACTGCCTGGTTCATTCAATACCATCCAGTGTTTGATGCGGTCGCCAAATTTGCGGGAGCATAAATCAGCATATTCTGAGAACCAGCCGACGATGTCGCGATTTGTCCAGCCATCCTTGTCCTCCAGTTTTTGGGGCAAGTCCCAATGGTAAAGCATGGCCCATGGTTCAATTCCCAATTTCAGACAAGTATCAATCATTCTGTCGTAGAAGTCAATACCCTTCCCATTCACTTTTCCGGTTCCATCAGGCAAAAGTCTGGGCCATGAAAAAGAAAATCTGAAATTCTTAAAGTTCAGGCTTTTCAAAAGTCTTAAATCACTATCGTAGCGATGATAGAAATCGTTGGCCACCTTCCCTTCAGCACCATCTTTAATATTACCTTGCTTTTGGGTGTACCTGTCCCAAATAGATTCGCCTTTGCCATCTATGTTCCATGCACCTTCTACCTGGTAGGCAGAAGTGGCTACTCCCCAGGAAAAATCATTGCCAAAATCCTGTCTGGAAATCTCAGTTTCGACAATTTGTTTGGCAACTACTGGACTAATCTTCCACATCGCTGCAAGCGCAGCCATATATTTTAAAAATTCAACACGAAGCATGGTCAACTTTTTTTCAAAAAATACTAAGACAAAATAATTCCTTTTGCTTAAACGGCTGCAAAGATAATCAGATAAAAATATTTTATATTCTTAATCGAATAGCTGAGGCCCCTGATTGCTCAGAGGCCTCTGTTGTCAGATCTTTCTAACGAAGGGTGGAATATCAGATTCCTTTGCACCGCTATTGGTTTGATTTCGCTGACTAAATGTTGACAATAATATTTCTGTTTTCTATTGATTGATCTGTGAGAGAGCCAGATTAGTTGGGTTTTCAAAACGCACAAATGCCTCGATTCCGTAATGATCGGAAAGATCTGAAAGGATATCCTCCTGGCGCTCCTTGAGAACGAAAACCTGTCTTACAATATTCCTGATTGATTTGGCATTGCGTACAAGAATATAGTCAATTAAACTCTTTTTTCCGTTTGCCTTTTGGGCCAATTTGTTGTCTATTTCATCATAGGAACTCTGCAACTCACCCTGCAGAATTCCATTTTCTGCTTCAAGAAAAGTCAGCATATTTTTATAATTTACCTGATCCTCAAATTCAATATTAAAATCGCCACAGACAATTTGAGGCACTTCCGGTTTGGCATATTTTTTCAAAAGCTTATCAGCGATTTCGTGGCACTGGCCGTTGCGAATGCTGTCCGGACTATTGGCCTGAAGATGGGTTCCAAGCAGCTGAAAGGATTGACCCTGCCATTCACCTTCGAAAAGAACAGCCCCCTTTCGTGCAAAAGCATCGATGCCAAAACGATTCCTAAATTGTATCTGCTCCAATTGACGAAGTGGAATTTTACTGAGTATCCAAATGCCACTGTTCGTTTTGAAGGAAAATTTGGAATCATTGGCCGGACCATACATAAAGGGATATTCCAGCTTCAACTGAGATCTCAGTATCTTCCTGGCCTGGTAATCGAAGGCTTCCTCAAATACGATAATGTCATTGTTATAACCAGCGATTTTCTGAGCTATGGAAGCGGCTCTTTTGCAATTCTGGTGAATCTCTGAACAAAAGGGAAGCATGTAAATGTTCCAGGTAAGAATCTTTAGTTCCCGCTGTTTTGCCGGTAAGGGTTCGGATTCGGGAGAAGGTTCGCTGGTATTTGCCTGATTGACTGCGATTACAATCAATAAAAAAATCATGAGTATTCTCTTTATCTTGTTCATTGCCTATTGGTTTGAATTTATGTACTCAACTTTGAACCACTTCAATTCTGATGATTGGCATGATGCACATGCTTTCACAATTTGCACCATAAATACCGATAGGCAAATTTTCAATAATTGTTGTTAGTGATTGAATACAATTCAGTTACATCTTGGTTTCATTCTTAAAAAGTATTGATGTTGATGTAAAAACCGGATAAAACAACCATCATATCTCGAGCGATTTCAACAAGAAGCAAGTTCAAAACAATCAATTTTCTATTCATAATTTTCTTCTGGTTTTATCTTTTTGCGCTCCCATTCTTACCACGAATATTTCAGTTTCGCCGCCTGTTTCATTTCAGTTACATTCCTTAACAATTACTTAATAAGCACAGTAAATCATATTGTAATATTACTGAAATCTAAGTGTAACTATTATGTAATATTTTGATAATGAACGATTAACGCAATGGATACATTGAATTAACATTGGGCTTTATTTGCTGCAATAGCTTTGTTAAAAATTAGGAAGAGCCACCTCACTCCTCTTCTGAAAGTTAGCCTATCAACGAAAAAAATTTAAAAGAAAAAATTATCAAAGCATGAAAAAAAGATCATTTTTATTGATGCTCCTTTTATTGGCTGTGCAAATAACTTTTGCACAAGTCATTATAAAAGGAACTGTTAGAAGTACAACCAATGAACCCCTGCCAGGGGTCAATGTTTTTGTAAAAGGAACCACCAAAGGGGTGGTTACGAATGTGGATGGACAATTCTCCATCGACGCACCTAAAGATGGAATCCTCGCGTTTTCCTTTATAGGTTATGAGAAAAATGAATTCCAGCTTAATGGAAAAACGACTCTCAACGTTGTATTGAAAGAGGTAACGGCTCAAATCGATGAAGTGGTCGTCACCGCCCTGGGGATCAAGCGAGAGGAAAAAGCACTTGGCTATTCAACCCAGAGTATCGGAACGGAACAGATCACCAATGCCATGTCTACGCAATGGGCAAGCAGCCTTGCAGGTAAAGTTGCCGGACTGAACATCGTCTCCCCAGGTGGACCCATCGGCACTTCACGAATCACCCTTCGTGGAGATGTATCCCTCAATATGAACGGAAACAATGCACTGATTGTATTGGACGGCGTTCCATTATCGAGTCAGATGACCGCTACCGGGGATGCGTATGGAGCGGGCACCGCAAGCAATTTACCGGTAGATTTCGGCAATGGATTTTCCGATATCAATCCTGATGATATCGAAAGTATTCAGGTTTTGAAGGGAGCCGGCGCAACAGCTCTTTATGGGTCTCGTGCCGCAACCGGCGTAATCATGATAACGAGTAAAACCGGAACGCGCAAACAAAGAGGCATTGGCGTTACATTCAATTCCAATTCCAGTATAGACGATGTATTAAAATGGCCGGATTACCAGTACGAATTCGGACAAGGTGTTCAAACTTATGCATTGGGTGCCGCCGGAACGGAATATGATGGAGACTTGTATTACTCATATGGCAAGACACCTGACGGAAAAAATGGCTCAACGAGTGGAACGAGCAGTGCTTACGGACCTCGATTTGACGCTAATAAATTATATTATCAATTCGATCCTGTTACTCAGAAACAAGGTGTAGACAAAACTCCCTGGGTTGCCTACCCAAATAACCGGAAAGGTATTACCCGGACCGGATACAATTTAATTAACAGTATTGCCATCGAAGGACAAGGAGAAAAGAGTTCAATAAGGGCATCGGTCACTACGACCAAAAATGAATGGATTCTTGCAAATACCGGATTCGATCGAATTGTTGCCTCCTTATCAGCCAATTTTCAAATCTCAAATCGGCTAAAGTTAGTTGCCCGTTCAAATTACACCAACCGCAAGACCGGCAATACTCCGGCCATTGGCTACAACAGCAATTCGATTGCCTATTTTTTGATCTTCCAGAATCCCAATGTCGACCTGGATTGGATTCGCCCAATGTGGCAAAACGGACAGGAAAAAATCATGCAACTTCAGCCATACAGCACTTTCATAGGTAACCCATTCGTAACGCTCTATGAGAACACAAATGCATCTAAAAAGAATTCAACTACTTCGAACCTTTCTGCCGTTTTTGAGATTTCGAAGAAGTTTGACTTAATGGTTCGTTCGGGATTGGACCTGGCTTTTGACGAAAGGGAGATGAAACGCACCGTTAGCGATGTGGTCTTTGCAAAAGGCTATTTCAGAAAACAGAATATCTTCAATTATGAGACCAATACAGACGCATTGCTGACTTATCATGAAAATTTCTCCAACGGATTGAACCTGAACATCTCAGGCGGAGCCAACATGATGAAGCAGCACTATAACCTTTTGGAAGCTTCGGTTACTGGCCTCATCACCCCGGGTGTATACAAGCTTTCCAATGGTCAATCTTCTCCTTATGTAATTTCTACAGAAAAAAACAAGGCCCTGAACAGCATTTACGGAACAGCCAATTTTTCGTGGAAGAACAAGGTGTTTTTAGATGTGACAGGACGAAATGACTGGTCGAGTACACTCCCCGAAAAAAATCGTTCGTTTTTTTATCCATCTGTCAGCACAAGTATCTTATTGAATGAAATTGCCCATTTACCGAGCAAAATAAATAAGGCAAAATTGCGGATTTCCTATGCTGAGGTAGGAAACGATACCGATCCTTACAAAACAGACAAATATTATGCAACCACCACATTTCCTGGCTCCGCAAGCTTGGCTACTACTTTGCATAACATTGATTTTAAGCCTGAAATATCTTCAAGTTTTGAGACCGGACTTGATTTAAGAATGCTGAAGAACAGATTGGGGATTGATTTTACTTTTTATTACAACGTTACCCGCAACCAGATTATTGATGCTCCTATGGATGCTGCCACCGGTTATTACAGGGCAACTATCAATGCAGGAAAAGTCAGAAACAGAGGTTATGAACTGAACGTCACCGGAACTCCGGTTGTAACCAGAGATTTTAAATGGACATCAGACATAACCTGGTCAAAAAATGAAAATCAAATTCTGGCGCTTGCCGAAGGGATGAATGAAAATCAACTTTTAAGCTCAATAGGGTCAGTATCAATAATTGGCAGTGTTGGCGGGACAACCGGTGACTTATGGGGTTATAAATTGGTAAGAAATCCGGCAGGACAAGTAGTGATCGCAGCCAATGGTTTGCCTGCACAGGCACCGCTGATAGAATATATTGGAAGTGCCTATCCTGCATGGAAAGCAGGGATGAGCAACGAATTTCAATACAAAAATTTCAAGTTAAGTATTCAGTTTGATGGCCAATTTGGCGGTATCGTTTATTCACAGGCCCACCACAAAATGACCCAACAAGGCAAACTTGGCTTCACTTTAAATGGCCGAAATCCGGGTACTGAGTTTTACATTGAGAAAAATGACCCGCGCATTCTCGCTGATCCTGCCCTGGCCAAGAAGAACCTTGGAGGTTATTATATGGTGGCTCCCGGAGTGGTCGATGCCGGAAATGGAAATTATGTGCCAAATACAAAAATTGTAACTGTTGAGTCTTACTACAGCGAAAAGTACCGCATCAACAATGTTGAAACAAACTCTTTTGATGCATCCTACCTTAAACTGCGCGAAGTAAGGTTTGAGTATTCACTACCAAAGACACTTTTAGCGAAAACTCCATTCGAAAAAGCTGCACTGGCAATATATGGACGAAATTTAATGATGATTACTTCCTTTCCCTTATTCGATCCGGAAGCAGCAGCACTCAATGGCGGAACGATTACCCCGGGTGTCGAAACAGGTCAGCTACCCTCAACACGCACCGTTGGTATTAATCTGACCCTTGGATTCTAATTTTATAGTTTGATTTTCAAAAAATTACAGTAATGAAAAAGATAAAACATCTCAGCATATTTTTGATTTTAGCCGCATTTTCTCTCGGATCGTGCAGCAATTTTACGGAGCTGAACACAGATCCAAACCGCATGGACAAAGTAACTCCCGGAGCCTTGCTGAATCCCATTCTCTATGGACTTTCAGTCTACAACTGGAATACTTCCAATGGTTTCACCATGGATTTGATGCAGGTTTCATTGCCAACCAACAGCAGTGGTGGAGTTTCAAGATACTATTTCAGCGATAACCTGGGAAATGGCACCTGGGATACTTATTACAAATGGCTGAACAACATCAAAGAAATGGAATCGCTTGCTGCGGCTCTCAATGATCCAAATTATCAAGCTGTTGCAATAGTCCTGAGAAGTTGGGTGATGCAATTGCTTGCCGATTCATTTGGTGATGTACCCATGACTGAAGCCAGCCGTGGATCCGAAGGACTTCTTCAGCCGAAGTTTGATACACAGGAACAAATCTATACACAGTTACTTGTAGATCTCGAAAAAGCCAATTCACTCTTCGTGACCACATCAGGTCTGCGCTACAATACTGAAGGTGAATTTTTGTTTGGAACTACCGATGCCCTGGTATCCGGACAATCAGCAGGTATTGCAAAATGGAAGAAATTTTGCAACTCTCTTCGTTTAAGGGTGGCCTTGCGTATGGTCAATAAGAACAATCAAAAGTCTAAAACAGAAATTGAGGCCATTTTTTCTAATCCTACGACCTATCCGGTTTTTACTAAAAATGATGAATCCGCGTTGCTGACCATTTCCGGAATTTTCCCACAGGAGGTTCCACTGACAAGACCTCAGGATTTTACCTCCTACCGGGGAGTTGCCAGCTTTTTCGTCGACAATTTAAATACCTGGAATGATCCGCGAAGAGACCTGTTCCTGACCAAATCAAACAATGTTTTTATCGGATGGCCCAGCGGATACAATGTTGCTCCTGTCGTTCCTGTAACACCTTCGAACATGAACCAGAAGCTTTGCCTGGCGCCTGTAAAAGTTGTCCTTCTTCCCTATGCAGAGGTAGAATTTATAAGGGCTGAAGCTGCTTTTTATGGCTGGAATACTGCCGGAAAAACAGCCAATGACTCCTACATGGCAGGTGTAAAAGCCGCCATTGAACAATGGGGAGGTGTTATTCCTGCCAATTATTTCTCGGTTCCTGAAGCAGCCTATAACAATACCCTCCAAAGGATTATGCTGCAAAAATATTATGCACTATTCTTTTGCGACTACCAGCAATGGTTTGAATTAAACCGAACCGGATACCCTGTATTACCATTGGGTGACGGAGTACCAACCGGCAATAAAATGCCAAAACGTTTTAAATACCCGGAAACAGTTCAACGAACCAACCTGACAAATTACCAGGAAGCCATTGCAAGAATAGGTGGCGATACATTCAACAGCAAACTTTGGTGGCAGAAGTAACAATATAAAATCAAAAATCAAACAGTAAGCATGGCATTAATCATTCATACTGTTTGATTTTTAAAGGAATACAAGTCGAAACTCTACCTCCAATATTGTATGATCACTATCGCAATTCTTTCCTGGATCATTTATTCGGTCAGAATAAAATCAAGTCGGCCGATTGGCACCCAGGATGCCTCTTCCCACGAATTTTTGTCGCGTTCGCGCAGCAAAAACTCGATTTGGTACTTTCCTGGTTTCCGAAGATCGAAAGGAAAAGCGACCGTTCCCGGATTGTTGCAATAGGAACTTTGCCGATAACTTGGATTCGCTCCATCTGCCTCACCATCTGGCCGATGAAGAATATAGCCAAAAAGATAAAGCGGATTGTTGTTGCTGTTCTTGTAAGTGGCAGCCAGCGGTCCGGTGAGCCAAACCCCGAATTTATGACCGGCATTCCACGCGCCTGTCACCTCATTCACACGAAAGGTGTTGCTGCATTGAAGAACTTTGATCTCTTTGTCATAGGAATCTGATCCGACCGATACTTCGTCAAATACGCCAACTCCCCAGCCTTTTAGTTGCCATTGCTGGTATTTGAAAGGAATCACGGGAAAAGGATTGGCCGAATTGACACTTGTACCAACAGAGGTTGACTGAACTGATGATCTGCCATCAGAGAAGTTTAAGAGAAATACTTTTACAAATACTTCTTTTCTGGAATCCTTCTCATCCATGGCCATTCTGATTTTCCAGTTTCCATAAGAGAGATTGGTGCGATCAGCGCTTCGCTCCCAGAAGAGAGCAGGCAAAGTAAAAATCTGCTCCGAATAACCTTGTTCATCAAATCCGTACCGTTGGTTCCATACTTCTGATCCATCGGGTCTCAAAACCTGAACTTTAAAATAGAAGTCAAAGGTGCCGTATTGACTAAGGTTACCCTGACGTTGAACTCTCATGAAGAACTTTACTTGCTTGTTTACCTTATCAAGAGGGGATTCAAATACCCAATTTAACTGATTAGGCGACATTCCGGATTCAATCACTGCCGGTTGGGAATTTCCATTCTTTGGCAAAAGAAACAGAATTACAAAAATGAAAATCAAATTATTTAATCCAAACAAATAATTTCTATCAAACTTCTTTGCTAAGGCTTTCATATAAAAATATTATAGTTAAAATAATGTTATTTGGTTCGTTCTCAATAATACAAAAGGGAGTAAAAATCTTCCTCTGCACACTTTTCTCTTCTTGATTTCAATCTCATATATAATTTCAAAGTTGAATGGAACTGAAGATCAACTGATTTAATTCGCCGATAAGTTTGATAAAAATAAATAAATAACCAATAGGAAAAGTACATGCGTGTGAATTACGAACTGCTCTTTTTCAAATCTTAATCATTGTGTAATTTTTTTGTAACTATTCTGTAATGATGGCGGTTTACTTTTGCGTTAAGTTTTGGAAAAAAACGAACATAAATGTTAAAAGTGAGAAATCAATTACAAAAATCGGTGTTTGTTCCACGTTGCCTTAACTAAAAAATTCAATTTAAAAATGAAAAACAAGTTGACGAAAATTTTATTGGCATTGATATTTCTGGCATTTGCGCTGGATAATACAATTGCCCAACAAACAAGTGCTACACTCTCCGGCAAGATTCTGGATGAAAAGAATCTTCCTATGCCAGGGGTTAATGTACAGATTACCTATTTGCCTTTGAAGAAGACCAGTGCAACGGTAACGAACGAAAAAGGGGCATTCTATGTACCCAACTTATCGCCAGGCGGACCTTACAATGTAAAAATTTCTTTCATTGGCTATAAGGCAGAAACCAGAGACATTTCATCTCTTAGCTTAGGTGCCAACACTGAGATATCCGTAAAAATGCAAACTGAAGAGACTGAAATTGCAGCAGTTGTAGTGGTAGGAAGATCAAAAGTAAGAAATGAAGGTACAATTATTAAGAGCACACAATTGCAGTTGCTTCCATCCACCTCTCATAGTCTTCAGGATTTTACGAGAATGACTCCGGAATCCAATAACAATGCTTACGCAGGATCGAACTTCAGGTACAACAACGTGACTCTTGATGGTGCCGTGAACAACGATGCGGTTGGTTTCAGTAACTCCGCAGGAGGTGTCAGTGGTGGTGGTCAGTCTGGTACTGCCGGATCTGGTAGCCGCTCGAACCCATACAGCATAGATTACATTGAGCAGGTACAGGTGCAAATTTCTCCTTTTGATATTAAACAGGGGAACTTTACCGGAGGTAGTATCAATGCTGTAACAAAGAGCGGAACCAACGATTTCAAGGGCGATGTTTACGCTTTTACAAAACAGAACTGGATGGTCGGAAAAGATCCGTCAACAGGCATCAAAATGCCTTCAAGCTTCCATGATGGAATAATGGGTTTTAGTTTAAGTGGAGCCTTAAAACAAAATAAGCTGTTCTATTTCGTTAATGCTGAGCAAACCAGAAAGCAGGATCCGGCATTCTACAATGCCGGGGAGGCAGGTTCACCCTTAAGTCTTGCTGATGCCCAAGCAATTACTGCCAAGATGAAAACGACCTATAACTATGATCCGGGATCCTATAGCCAATACAATGTACAATCAAACAGTGACAAGCTATTTGGACGATTGGACTATGTTATCAATGACAAGAATTCATTGATGGTAAGGGCCATTTATACACATGGATGGGGAGGAAACCTTGAAAGAAGTACCACCAACTTCCAGTTCGGTTCTTCTGACTTTATTCAGCACACCAAAAACCTGAGCGTGATTGGTCAGCTGAAATCTACATTTGCCAATAATCTGTACAACGATATGATGGTGAGTTATATCAATGTTCACGATTACCGTGATTTCTCTCAACCCATTTCTCCTTTTATTGACATTGCAAGCGGGAAAATTTACCTTGGAACATGGCGCGAAGCATCTATTTACTCAACAAAACAAAAGACATTTGAATTTACAGATAACCTAACCTGGATCAAAGGCTTCAACACCTTTACGCTAGGGACGCACAACGAATTTTATAAAATCGATTACGGTTTTCTTAACTCGTACAATGGACGCTGGGAGTATTCAAGTATCGCCAATTTCCTTTCTGACAAACCAAGCAGGATCAGAAGTACTTATGCATTGGACAACAGCATGAACAATGTTAATTTCTTAAATGCAAATCCTGATAAGATTGCCAGTTTCAACGTAAACTTCACGAGTCTCTATCTTCAGGACGAAATCAACCTGGACAAACTGAAACTTTCACCTGGCATCAGATTTGATTACCAGTTTGTCTCAAAACAACCAGGTCTTGATCCCGCAATTAACCAGATTAGGGATGTGCACACAGGCAATACATATACCAATACGCCTTTCAAGGATCTTAAAAATAGCTTTTTCGGGAACTTAGTCATTTCTCCACGAATCGGTTTCAGTTATAACCTGAATGGTGACAAATCAATTGTGGTAAGAGGCGGAACTGGTCTTTTTGCTGGCAGGATCCCCATGGCATGGTTGGGCTATGCTTACACTTTCCCGGGAACAAAATTTGGCAATATTGATGTGAAGCCATCCGGAACAAAAGCAGTCGTTCCACTGGTCATGGATCCAAACCAGCTGAAAAGTACGATTGAAGGTACATTTGGTTCTTCATCATCCAACACACGTGAGGTCGACGTTGTTGACAACAATTTCAAAATGCCACAGGTATGGAGAAGCAATTTAGCGGTTGATGTAGATTTAAAAAATGGATACAAAATGACTCTGGAAGGATTGTATACAAAAGTAATCGACGATGTCATGTTCCAGAATATCAACGTGAAAGACAGTGCTGTTACTTACTTGTCGTCAGGTCCTACTTCTTCTCCAATTTATAAAGGAGGAAAGAACAGCAACAGTTATTCGAATATCTATATGCTCACCAATACCCACGATGGGTACCGTTACAATCTTACAGCGAAGCTTTCAAAAGTTTTCGAGCGCAGGGGAATATTTTCAGGATTTGTCAATTTAGCTTATACTTACGGAATGTCGAAAGACGTTTCCAACGGAATTCGTAACTCCTGGCAGTCAAACTATGAAGTTAACCCTGCCATAGTTTCCAATAATCCTGAGGTAGCCTATTCGAACTTTGACATGCGCAACCGAATTGTGACTTCATGGTTTCTCAACCTGGACTGGAACGAGAATAACAAGACATCAATTGGCATATTCCACTCGTCACAATCAGGCAGTCCTTATACGGCGACCTATTCGACAAGTCCAAACCCTTTTGGAAACTCTTCAAATGCTAACTTGATTTATATTCCAAAGAATGCTAGTGAACTGATTTTCGCTGATCTGACAACTTCAACAGGAGCTATCTACACAGCTGCAAATCAAGCAAAAGATTTTAACGATTTCGTTGACAACGACAAATATCTAAGCACCCGCAGAGGTAAATATGCCGAAAGGAACGGACTGAGGACGCCCTGGAACCATTTTATGGATATGCAAATTACCCATGAAATCAAATTCAAAATTGGTCAAAGGAAACAAAGCCTTCAACTGATTGCAACCATGTTCAATGTACTTAATATGTTGAGCAAAGACTGGGGCAAAGTTCGATTTGTTACCAATGTAAACAACTACAATGTTCCGCTGCTCGGTTTCGCCAACGATGCTAACAAAGTCGCTCCGGGTGGAACAGGTTATATTTCAACCTACAACTTCCTCAAATATCCTGATAACAACAATAACCAATACTATACTGTTGACCCGATCAACTCAAGGTGGCAGATGCAGTTTGGTTTAAAATATCATTTCTGAATTTCTTCCTGAAATTTGTTTCAACGTAACTACTTATTGATTTATTGAATTAAGCTGTCTCAGAAATGAGGCAGCTTTTGTTTTAGTACTCTAAAGCATATTAAACGCAAAAACGTAATCGAAATGTAATATTATTGTAACCATTCTGTATCAAGATCAGCCTACTTTTGATGTCATAAAGAATCTTATCAGAAGCAATCGATCAACAAGTTAGTAGCCTGATATAATAAATTCTTATTCATTGTGACATGAAAAAAACATATATAAAATTATTATTGGTACTTATCGTAATTACAGCTTCGGCCAATATTATAAAAGCCCAACCAACCAGTTCTCTTCTTTCAGGTAAAGTTCTGGATGAGAAGAACGTGCCTGTACAGGGAGTAAACGTTCAAATAACCTATTTGCCCTGGAACAAGACCAGAGAAGCTCTCACCAACAAAAAAGGGTATTTTTGTGTCGCTAATTTGCCTCCAGGTGGACCCTATACTGTAAAATTTTCATGTAATGGCTACGAAGTACAAACCAGGGAAGTGTCTACGCTGGATCTGGGAAATGTGAATGATTTGTCTTTGCATATGCGGCTTGAGAACAAAGAAGCCAATAGCAATGTTGCGATTGTTGGTCTTGCAGAAAGCAATGAAGGTAAGGCAAATAAAAATTCAGAACTATAAGGTTTACCACCTCCTGCCAACAAAATATTTACAGGCTCCACCGGAACTCCTCCGGTATACAGGGGTTTAAGTCTTTTCCAAGGTCAATTTTCATAAGACAAATCTGAAGGAAAGCTATTAAATTGTGGTATATTTCTACTCTCTTTTGATTGAATAAAATAAAGCCTAATTTCAGTGCAATATTTTTGCAACATCTTGGTAATAATAAATACAGATGAAGGAGAATTTTAGAATTTTAATAGCTGAGGACGAAGAGGATATATGCGAAATACTTCAGTTTAACCTGGAAAGTGAAGGTTATACAGTCGACGTAGTTCATTCGGCTGAAGATGCCTTGAAGAAGAATCTCTCAATTTATCATCTTTTTCTGCTGGATGTGATGATGGGAAAAATAACTGGATTCGGCCTCGCACAAAAAATAAGGAAAGAACTTGACATTACTACTCCAATCATTTTTCTCACTGCCAGAAACAATGAAAATGACCTTTTAACGGGATTTTCGGTAGGAGCCGATGACTACATGGCAAAACCGTTCTCAATCAGGGAATTACAAGCCAGGGTAAAGACGATACTAAAGAGAACCAATTCCAAAAGCATGACGGTTGAATCTTCCATTCTCGCTCTCGGAAATATCGGACTGGACAACAAGACCAAACGTTTGATCATTGATGGCAAGAAAGTCGAGCTAACCAGAAAGGAATTTGAAATCCTGTTACTGCTTGCAAAGAATCAGGGGAGAATATTTTCGCGGGAAGAAATTCTTGGTAGAATTTGGGCAGATGATGTTATTGTAACTGACAGGACCGTCGATGTGAACATGACCCGATTAAGAAAAAAACTGGAAGGTTACAGCAACTATATCAAAAACAAAGCAGGATACGGTTATTTTTTCGAAATTTAACGACATTGAAAAACAGAATAAAATCCAGGTACAAATCAATCAAGTGGAAATTGTTTACCAACTATTTTTCACTTTTTTTGATATTTCTGCTTTCCGTTTTGATCTACCAGCGTCAACATGAAAAACAATTCAGGATAACTCTGTTGGAAAACAGACTGGAAGGCTTTACTGAGCTGATTGACAAGTATATTGTTCAGGAAAACCTGACAATACCAACCCAGTTGTCTGATCTCGATTCACTCAAAAAGCTCATTCCCCCCAGCCAAACTCGCATAACGGTTTTAAGTACAAATGGCAATGTGCTTTACGATAATTTGGTGGCCAATTATCTGAAACTGGAAAACCATTCCGACCGGCCCGAATTTCAAATGGCACTGCGGTCCGGTTTTGGATACAATATCCGGCACTCGACAACGACGAATCAGGAGTATTTCTATTATGCCAAATTGTACAAAAATTTAATCATCAGATCGGCAGTTCTCTATAACATAGAAACAAAAAATTACCTGGATATTGACAGGGCTTTTACGCTCTATTTCCTGTTTTTGTTTGTGCTTTTTGGGATCATTTTGAAACTGATCACCAATCGTTTGGGAGCCTCCATTGCCAAGCTAAAAGATTTTGCTTTGTGGATCCGCAATGGCCAGGAAATGGATGAAGATCTTCAATTCTCCAACGATGAGATTGGGATCATTGGTCATGAGATCAGCCACCTTTTCGAACTGTCAAATATTTCTAAAGCCGAACTTTTACAGGAAAAAGAAAAATTAATCAGTCATCTTTTTGTCTTGAAAGAAGGGGTCGCATTTTTCTCGCCTCAGAAGAAAGTAATTCTGAATAACAGCCATTTTATCTTCTACATCAACATTATTTCAGAAGAATCAACCATTTCTGCAGAACATATTTTTGACGTACCCGAATTCAAGGCGATCACTGCTTTTGTCGACAATGCCCTTGCAGATAGCGCCATTTATACCCTTAACGAATTACCAAGACTCGAATACGCTGTTCAGCGCGATGGATCCCATTTTCAAATCCAGTGCATCATCTTCCAGGACAAAAGTTTTGAAATCCTGGTAACAGATAATACACAGCTGATGAAGAGAAGTATGATGAAACAACAAATTACTTCCAACATTTCCCACGAACTCAAAACGCCAATTTCCACTGTAAAAGGATACCTCGAAACGTTGCTGAACAATCCGGATATGGATCCGAAAAGACAACAATATTTCATCAATAAGGCTCACAATCAATCAGAAAGACTCACCCAATTGGTAAACGACATCGCCTTGCTAAATAAAATAGAAGAATCATCAGAACTATATCCAAAAGGGAGAATCCAGGTAAAAAAGCTGGTCGATGAGGTAATTGAAAGTTTCTATGATCTTATTCAACAGAAATCCGTTGTTGTTGATACCAATATTGGTGACCGTGTTTTCGTCAATGCCAACTACTCTCTCCTTTTTTCAGTATTCAGAAACATGATGGAAAATTCGTTGCATTATGGAGGAGAAGGAATCGTGATCAACCTTTCCAATTACCATGAAGATGACAACTATTACTATTTTTCATTTGCCGACAATGGTCCCGGAGTTGATGAAGAACACCTTCCGAGAATTTTCGAACGATTTTACAGGGTTGATTCCGGGCGTTCACGCAAGCAAGGAGGAACCGGCCTTGGACTGGCCATCGTAAAAAACGCCATCCTCAGTTTCAAAGGAGAAATTTCTGCCAGGACAAGGAAAGGTGGTGGGTTGGAGTTTATTTTCTCGCTACCGAAATAGGAGGAAAAGTTGAGAGTTGAGAACTGAGAGTTGAGAGTTGGAAGATGGGAAGATGTCTGGATTTGACAATGAGAAAATTGTGATTTTTGGATTGATCAATTTTAGGTTATTTTTGTTTTTTTCAGACTAATAGCTATTAACGGTATGCATGACAAAATTGCTTCACTCAACCAACAACTTGCCGGTGCTGATGCCATCGGTCTGCTCTCCTACTTTTTAACCGAATACAAGGGGCGAATTGCCCTTGCCAGTAGTCTCGGTTTGGAAGATCAGGTATTGACAGAGATGGTATGCTTCATTGATCAATCGGTCAAAATTTTCACGCTGGATACGGGTAGACTATTTCCCGAGACTTATGATCTGATCCATCGTACGAACCAAAAATATGGTTTGCAGATGCAAGTTTACTTTCCTGATTCAAAAAATGTTGAAAATATGGTACAATCCAAAGGGATCAACCTCTTTTACAACTCCATCGAAGACAGGATATTATGCTGCCATACCCGGAAAATTGAACCTTTGAAAAGAGCTTTTGCCGGACTTGATGTCTGGATTTGCGGACTTAGAAGGGACCAGTCAATAACAAGGTCTGACATGCAGCCCATCGAATGGGATGAAACGAATGGCCTCATCAAATTAAATCCTTTGATCGACTGGACCGAAGAGCATGTCCTTACATATATCAAAGCATACAACATCCCTTACAATCCACTTCACGACCGTAATTTTCCCAGTATCGGTTGTCAGCCGTGCACCAGGGCCATCCTGCCTGGGGAAGATCTTCGCGCAGGCCGATGGTGGTGGGAAAATCCGGATACCAAAGAGTGCGGATTGCATAAAAGATAACCCTCCCCCTTGGCTTCGCACAGGGACCGGTTCTTTCGCACCCATTCGACTCGCTGGGAAACCGCAAACTAAGGATCCAGTGTTCCCACTGCCACACCCCAAGTCTCCCAGTCCCCCCCAGTCTGTAAACAAATTACCTTCAATAAACTAATTTAACCTACAAGCCATGCAAACTCAAAACCGTCGTTCATTCATCAAAACAGCCGGACTTGGTAGCACTCTCATTGGGCTTTCCGGCAGTTTATCAGCAATGGGATTAGCGCTACCAGATATAAAAACCAACAAGCTCCCCCGCTGGCGCGGATTTAACCTGCTCGATTTTTATACGTCGAAACCGTTAAATCTCTCGGGCCCAAAAGGTCCGGGCAGATCTACCGAGGATGATTTCAAATGGATGTCGGACTGGGGCTTTGATTTTGTGCGTATTCCGGTACAGTATCCCAGTTATCTGAAATTCGACCAGGGTTCGGACAAAGAGAAACGGATCAAACCAGAAGAGGTGTTTGATTACAACGAGAATGCGCTTGAGGAGATTGAGAAACTGGTTTTTATGGCCCACAAATACGGATTGCATGTGAGCCTAAACCTTCACCGGGTACCAGGGTTTTGTATCAATGCTGGTTTCAATGAGCCTTTCAACCTTTGGAAAGACAGTGAGGCACAGCAGGCTCTTTACACACATTGGGGCATGTGGGCCAAGCGGTTTCAGGGTATTTCAGGGAAAAAGCTCAGCTTCGATCTCATCAATGAACCCTGCTTTCGAGAAGACATGAACGACCAATTTGGAAAAAGGACGAAGATTCCCGGCGAAACATACCGAATGATTGTTCAAGGCTGCCTGGAGGCGATTTTAAAATTCAATCCTGACAGATTGGTGATCGCCGACGGCAACAATGGCGGAGGGGATGTCACGTCTGAACTCAACGATCTGACCGTTGCACAAAGCTGCAGAGGCTATTACCCCGGTGATGTTTCTCATTACAGGGCACCGTGGGTCTGGAAGAACCCCGATGATGCGCCAAAACCAGTTTGGCCAGGTACCATCAAAGACAAGAATTTCAGCAGAAAGAACCTGGAGGATTTCTACCGCCCATGGATCGAATTGGTTCAAAAAGGCGTTGGAGTTCATTGTGGAGAGTGCGGTTGCTACCGCGAAACCCCGCACGAAGTCTTTCTGGCCTGGATGACCGATGTGCTGGATATCCTGACGGAAAACAACATAGGGTGGGCTTTCTGGAATTTCAGGGGAGATTTTGGGGTGATGAATTCAGGCAGGAAAGATATCGAATACGAAGATTGGCATGGGCATAAACTGGACCGGAAGATGCTGGCCATGTTGCAAAAACATTAAGAAGGCTAAAGGCTAAAGGCTAAAGGCAAAAGTTAGCCCCGTGCATTAGGCTGGAGTTGAATGAATAATGAGTTTTTAGTTATTACGCTGAAATGATAATTGAAGCGTTCTTTACTTTAGCCTTTAACCTTTAGCCTTTAGCCTTCTTTAGCTTTCCTCACATAATTCAACTACCTTTGCGGCCTATTTATCAAGCAAAAAATATGTTATTTCGTTCCTTAAACATCATAGAACCCATTCTTAAAGCGGTGGAAGAAGAGGGTTACACAATACCTACACCAATACAATCAGAATCCATTCCGATCATATTAAAAGGCACCGATCTCCTTGGTTGTGCACAAACCGGGACCGGAAAAACGGCTGCTTTTGCCATTCCAATCCTGCAGCTGTTGAGTTCCAATATTATATTAGGCAAGAAAAAGAAGATCAGGAGCTTGATCGTTACCCCAACCAGGGAGTTAGCGATTCAGATTGAAGAAAGCTTCAAAGCCTATGGAAGGCATACCGGATTGACCTGCACTGTTGTGTTTGGTGGGGTCAACCAAAATCCACAAACTGCTGCGTTGAGAAACGGCGTTGACATTTTAGTAGCCACCCCCGGCAGGCTGCTGGATTTAATGAACCAGGGTTTCATCACCTTGCGGGACATAGAAATTTTCGTTCTGGACGAAGCCGACCGAATGTTGGACATGGGATTTATCCACGATGTCAAAAAATTGTTGCTGGCACTTCCTAAAACAAGGCAATCGTTGTTCTTTTCAGCGACCATGCCACCCGACATCGTGAAATTAGCGGGAACAATTCTGCACAATCCAATTAAAGTTTCAGTCACACCAGATGCCCCCGTTGTTGAAATTATCAGGCAATCGGTCTTTTTTATTGACAAGGGAAACAAGAGTGCGTTGCTGCTGGATATTCTTAAAGATCAGAAAATAAAAACGGCACTGGTATTCACCCGGACCAAGCATGGGGCAAATACGGTGGTTAAAACACTTTTGAAACATGATATTTCGGCTGAAGCCATCCATGGAAACAAAGCGCAAACTGCCAGACAAAGGGCACTTTCAAATTTCAAGGATCAGACCACCAGGATTTTGGTCGCAACAGATATTGCCGCACGTGGCATCGATGTAGATGATTTGCAATATGTGATCAATTACGAGATACCCAATATTCCGGAGACTTATGTTCACCGCATCGGGCGTACCGGACGTGCAGGTGCCGAAGGTACTGCCTTTTCATTCTGCGATGCGGAAGAGAAGGAATACCTGAGGGACATTGAAAAGCTGATTGGTAAAAAAATTCCGGTAGGTGAAAATCCGCTCTTTCCATTGGTAGATCACAATCCTGTGAAAACCCAAAGACAACAACAAGGCAGAGGAAATTCAGGTCATTCAAGACCCAAGCAGGTGGAAGTGAAAAGAGCTGTCGCACCAACTAAGAGTCCAAAGATTTTATTCAGCCGCAATAAATCCTAAAGAAGGCTAAAGGTTAAAGGCTAAAGGATAAAGGATAAAGGCTAAAGGTTAAAGGCTAAAGGCTAAAGTGGTATAGGAACTGAATAGATACTTAGTTACTATATTACAAAATAAAGACGCTACAATATTGAATTGCAGCGTCTTTACTTTAGCCTTTAGCCTTTAGCCTTAATCGTAGATATGATTCGGATCCACCTCTTCATCACAATTCCCCTTGTTGTACTGCTCCATTGCACGCAAGCTCATCCCCATGGAAGAGAATCCTCCATCGTGGAATAGATTCTGCATGGTCACCTTCTTGGTAAGATCGGAGAACATCACAATGCAATAATCTGCACATTCATCGGCAGTGGCATTGCCAAGCGGCGACATTCTTTCAGAAAAGTCGAGCAGACTATCGAACATCTTAATGCCGTTGCCTGCAGTGGTTGGTGTTGGTGATTGGGAAATTGTGTTAATCCGCACATTTCTTTCACGACCGTAGATGTATCCGAAGCTTCGGGCGATTGATTCGAGCAATGCCTTTGCATCAGCCATATCATTATAACCATAAAAGGTGCGTTGTGCTGCAACATAAGAAAGTGCCAGAACTGAGGACCATCTGTTCAACGCATCAAGTTTACGTGCAGATTGCAATACCTTGTGAAAGGATAGAGCTGATACATCAAGTGTTTTGGCTAGAAAATCATAATCCAGGTCACTGTAATGCCTTCCTTTGCGCACATTGGGCGACATGCCGATGGAATGAAGGATAAAATCCAGTTTTCCGCCTAAAATCTCCATAGATTTGGAAATCAGATTTTCAAGATCTTCCAGGCTAACGGCATCGGCAGGTATCACTACCGTATTGCATTTATCGGCCAAAAGCTGGGTATCACCCATTCGAAGTGCAATCGGCACATTGGTTAACGTGAAGGTTGCACCCTCTTCATAGGCTCTTTCGGCTACTTTCCAGGCAATGGAATGCTCGTTTAATGCTCCGAAAATGATCCCTCTTTTTCCTTTTAACAAATTGTAAGACATGCGAGTAAATGTGAATTAATACTGTTATAAAAATTTATGTATTTCAACGTGGATGCTTCCGGGGGAAAGTGAACTAGAGTGAACTAAAGTGAGCTAAAGTGACTAAAGTGACTAAAGTTGAGGAAGACCAGAGTTGTGCTTTTATTAATGTATTACAAATTAAAGTTTGGTAATTACTTATCAGTTAGATAATACGTGTTTAGGAAAATTCGGTTTCAATTTTCAGGAAAGCCCCCACAAAAGAATTAAATCAAGCCTACACTAACTTTAGTCACTTTAGTTCACTTTAGTCACTTCTTACTATTTCAAAAGCTCCACCGCATTCAGCCTGGCAGCCTCGGTAATCACTTCTCCGCTCAGCATTTTGGCGATCTCCGAAATACGATCTGCCGGCGACAATAGCTTTACCTGAGTGATCGTTTCTTTTGAAGTATCCTCTTTGTAAACAAGATAATGGAGATCACCTTTGGCTGCAATTTGGGGCAAATGCGTAATATTTATGACCTGCATATCCCGCGAAATTTCTTTCAGTATATTGCCCATCTTGTCGGCTGTTTCACCCGAAATACCGGAATCAATCTCGTCAAAAAGGATGGTCGGCAATGCTTTAGATTTGGATATCAGTGCCTTAATCGAGAGCATCAGTCTGGAGAGTTCACCACCAGATGCCACTTTGGATATTTCATTCAACTCGCCGTTCTTGTTGGCAGTAAAGAGGAAACTAACCTCATCCCTACCCCATGGTGAAAGGGGCAGTTCTGTTTTTACCTCCACGGTAAACCTGGAATGAGGCATCCCCAACTGGAACAATTGCTCCTCAACTTTTTGACTGATCTGCGAAGTTTTGGATAATCTGTTCCTGGTAAGTTGACCAGCCAGCTCAAGCAACTCCTTTTCCCTTTCGAAGACTTCAGTTTTAAGAGCAGAAAGCGATTCGTCATTCGAAAAAACGGAGTTCACTTTTTGCTCAAATTCATCGCGGAGTTGTATCAACTCCTCCTCGTTTGCAGCATGATGTTTCTGTTGCAATGAATAAAGCTGATCCAGCCGCTCGTTCAGATGCACGATTCTTTTGGGATCGACCTCCATCTTTTCAGATGAAAAAGCAACTTCAGCAGATATATCGATCATTTCAAGATAGGCACTGTTTAATCTTTCGATTAAGCCTGATGCTTCCGGATAAAATTTCAGAATTCTGTTCAGGATACCCATCGACTCTTTAACACGAACCAGAGCATTTCCCTCCTCCTCGCGAAGGAGATTGGCTACTGTGAGAAAAGCCGTTTTGATCTCATCCGCGTGGGTTAACAGTGTTAGTTCCTGTTCAAGATTCTCCTGCTCACCGACATGCAGATTGGCCTTTGTAAGCTGCTCCAGCTGAAACTGAAAATAGTCCAGTTCCTGCCGCATTTGCAAGGCCTTTTCTTCTGCCATAGCTAATTCAGAAAGGAGAGATTTGAATTTTTTGTACCCTGACTGGTACTCTTTGAGAATGGAAATATTTCCTGAATAATTGTCAAGAACCATCAATTGAAACAAGCGGTTTCCAAGCTCCAGGCTCTGGTGCTGCGAATGAATGTCAATCAGGCGAAGTCCAAGATCCTGCAGGGTTTTCAGGGTTACCGGTGTATCATTGACAAATGCCCTGGATTTACCGTTGGAAGTAATCTCCCTTCGGAATATTACCTGCTTGTCGTAATCGAGATCATTTTCGGCAAAAAGCGGTTCAAGTCCGTAACCATCAACATCAAATATCCCTTCGACGATGCACTTATTTTCTTTGTCCTTTAAAACAGCCGTGTCTGCCCGCTGACCCAATATCATGGAGAGCGCACCAATCAGAATAGATTTACCTGCACCGGTTTCGCCGGTAATGATGGTCAGGCCGGATGTAAAATCAACATCCAGCTCCCGTATCAAGGCATAATTTCTAATCTGTAAACGTCGTAACATCTAATTCAAATTTGTATTGAGCTGCAAGCTTGTTGGAAGGCCACCCCTCGGCTACGCTCGGGGACCGCTGCGTTTCTCACCCTCCCATCTTACCATCTTCCCACTCTCAACTCTCAGTTCTCAACTCATAACTCCTCAAAAAACCTTCTGCTGCATAATCTTATCATACTTTCCCGAATTGGCAGGATCGCATTCAGACAATACAGTCATGATGCGGCTTTTCTCATCCGTTGAACCTTTGGAAAATAGGTTGACGATCTCATCAGATTTGGCATCGAAGAAAATCCTGTTGATATAGGTATCCGGCTTGGCCCGGTATACTTTCTGCATATTTTTCAGCGTTTCGGCAATCTCTCCTCTGCCAATATCCGGTTTTTCAGACATGACATCCAGTCCGAGGCGATGATACCGGTACAAAAGATCCCGAAAAGGGCTATAAGCTTTGTTGGTCATATTGTCTACCAGCCAGAATCTGTTGTAATTCCCTTCGAAAGCGCGCCAACCCTTTTCTCTAGAGTTTTGCGCTTTGTTAACGATGTCTCTTGCCTTCTGAAAGTAGGGAGAACCTCCCATGGGTGAAAAGGTATCATAATCAAAACCCAGAATCATGTAGGCATAATAGGCCAGTATGTTTGTCAGTGGATTGGTATTCGAAGTTTCACTGAATTCCAAAGGTTGAAATTCCACATATCTGACGTCAAAATCATTGTCTTTAATGTTGAGAATAGGTGTCTGATAGGAAGAATTGAAGACCGGACGGTTCAGCTGAACCTGCATCGTCCCTTTGAACTGATCGGCACCAATCTGATCAGTAATCTGGATAAAAATGGTACAAATGATCCGTTCATCATACGAATACTGATTGTCTGTCCATTTTCTGTTGTTCATGAATTCGGAGATATCGTTTCGCATGGTCTGAAAGATCTCCTTGTAAGTTCCTTCGATTCGCGAACTGGAGACACTGACGTTGCACTGCAGCTCCTGTCCAGAAAGCTGAAATAGCAAAAAGAGCAATAGAATAGAAAGAAGGGTTCGGCGCATAATCAATAAAATGTTTCCTAAAAATAGACAATCTATTTAAATGGCGATAAGTGACATCAGGCTAATTCCAAAGATACGGCAAAAAAAAGTTGCGAACGAATTTCTAATCCAATTCAATTATCCGGTTAACGATGTCGATGGCCACTTCCTTTTTAGATTTCAGCTCGTAATTAAAGACTTGACCATCCGCCGTTAGGATTGAGATTTTATTGGTGTCGAAACCGAATCCGGCTCCATCGTCCTGCAAAGAGTTGACTACAATCATGTCCAGATTTTTCGATTGAAGCTTCGCCTTCGCATTCTCCATTTCATTTTGACTTTCGAGGGCAAATCCCACCAAAAGCTGGTGAGGTTTTTTCAATCGGCCTAGTTCAGCAGCAATGTCTTTGTTGGGACGAAGTTCCAGAACCAGGTTTCCTTTGGTACGCTTTATTTTTTCCGGGGAAGGTACCAAAGGGGCATAATCAGCCACGGCAGCAGTCATAATGGCGCCATCGCAGGATTCAAAATATTGCAGACAGGCCTCATACATCTCATCAGCAGAGGTCACGTCAATTCTTTGAATGGAAGGGTTTTTGGTTGTTAAATGAACTGGGCCGCAGACCAGAATTACTTTGGCACCAACAGAAGCGAGTTGTTCGGCCAGAGCGAATCCCATCTTTCCGGTAGAGTAATTGCCGATAAACCGCACAGGATCAATCTTCTCGTGCGTGGGACCGGCGGTGATGAGGTAAGTTTTATTCAGGAGTTTTTTTTTTCGTTGAAGAACAATTCGACGGATTTGAGAATATTATCCGGATCCTCCATCCGGCCTTTGCCGACCAGTCCGCTGGCAAGCTCGCCGATAGCTGGTTCGATGATCAGATTGCCAAAGGATCTCAATTTGGCCAGATTCTGCTGCATCGCAGGATGTTCAAACATATCCAGGTCCATGGCCGGAGCCACCATCACCGGACATCTGGAGGAAAGATAAGTCGTTACCACCAGGTTGTCGCAAATGCCATTGGCCATTTTGCCGATGGTTGTGGCAGTGGCAGGAGCGACCAGAAAGAGGTCGGCCCAACGTCCCAAATCGACGTGACTGTTCCAGGAACCGCTCGATTTGGCGAAAAAATCACACAGTACCGGCTTCCCAGAAAGGGTTGAAAATGTAAGTGGAGTAACGAATTCTTTGGCCGCTTCGGTCATCAAGACCTGAACTTCGGCACCTGCCTTTGTCAGTCCCCGCAGAAGGTAAACCGCTTTGTAAGCAGCAATGCTGCCCGTAATACAGAGAACAATTTTTTTCCCTTGCAGCGGCATGATGAAGCGATTAAATCAAATTCAGCAAATTATTTCTTCTCCTTGGCAGGATTCCGGTAATAGATCAGACCATCTTTAAACTCTTCGTATGCGATCAGAACAGGCTTAGAAAGTCTTTCGTAATATCGGGAAATTTCGATTTGTTCGCGATTTTCAAAAACCTCTTCCAGGTTATCTGTATAAGAGGCAAATTCCTGCAATTTTTGATTGAGTTCTTCTTTCACTTCAGCATTAATCTGGTTGGCCCTTTTGGCAATCACCATCAATGATTCATAGATGTTATCAGTTGTTGCATCCAACTCATTCAAGTTGCGGGGAACCGTTGTTGAAGCTGCTTTTACTTTTCTGTAATCCATAATTACTATTTCTATATTTCCTTATTTCTTAACTTCTTCAATTTTCACATTCTTAACGTCTTCATCTTTCAAATTCATCATCTTCTTTGTGTTGGCAAAGAATCTGTCGGCTTCCTTCCGGAATTTACTGTTGGGAAACTCATCGACGAAAGTATAATATTCGTCCAATTCATTATTGAGTCGTTCACGTTTCTTCTCTTCAATGCTGTTTTCACCCAACAGATATTTCGATTTTAAAAGATAAAACATCAACTCCTCGCGGTATTTGGAGTCGGGATACTCTTTTAAACTGTTTGTCAAAGAGATCACAGAGGCACGATAATCACCAAGATCATAATAAAGCCTCCCGTTCATGTAAGATTTGTACACCAGTTTCTCGCGCATCTCATCGATGAGTTTATTGGCATCTGCCACCCTGCTGCTGGACGGAAAGATATTGATAAACAACTGTAGTGCATCGATGGCATCCTGGGTAGTTTTCTGATCCAGACGGGCAGTCGGAGAATCTAAAAAGTAGCAATAACCAATCATGTATTGAGACTCCTCAGCAAAACTGCTACGGGGAAATTCCTTGATCAATTGCCTGAAATAATGGCCGGCCATCAGATAATCCCGCTGACCAAAGTTGCTCTTGGCCAGGTAGTAATATACCTGATCTGCACGGTTGGTTCCTCGGAAAATATTTATCAACTCGGCATAGAGTTGTGACGACTTGGTATAATCCTTTTTGTCGTATAATTCCTTTGCCTTCTTGAGTTTGTACTCATAGTCAGTGCTCTTGACTATCTTCTGATATTCTCCACAAGATGAGGCGATTAATAAAACGCCTACCACAAAATATGTCCTCAGGTTCCGAATCATGGCGCAAAGATAAGTTTTTTCTCCATTAAATAAATATGGTTCACCCCTTTGGTTACTTAAGAAAGGTTAAATACCACTGCGTTCTTGCGTTCTTCAATTTTGAGCTACTGGATTTCTTTCTGACTTGTTGGAACACAAAATAATTTTTAGATTTGCAGGCTCTCAAAAATATTTTGCAATACTACATAAAGTTTACTACCGTGGATATATTTGAAAAAATTAAAACTGACAAAGGTAACCTTGGCCAGTACCAGAAAGAAGCACATGGCTATTTCTCCTTTCCAAAGTTGGAAGGTGAAATTGGCCCGAGAATGAAATTTCGTGGAAGAGAGGTTCTTAACTGGAGTTTGAATAATTATTGCGGTTTGGCCAACCATCCCGAAGTCCGCCAAGCAGACGCTGAAGCTACAGCACAATATGGTTTAGCCTATCCCATGGGTGCGCGGATGATGTCTGGTCAGACGAGTAAACACGAGGAGCTTGAAAAACAACTGGCCGCCTTTGAAAGCAAGCCGGATGCATTTCTCCTCAACTACGGATACCAGGGAATGATCTCTATCATCGATGCCATTTGTGGCCGTAACGATGTAATCGTTTATGATGCAGAAGCACATGCCTGTATCCTTGATGGCGTTCGCTTGCACATTGGCAAAAGATTCGTTTTTCAGCACAACGATATGGACAGTCTGCGCAAACAGCTCGGACATGCCACCTCCCTGGTTCAGAAAACCGGCGGTGGTATTCTTGTGATCACAGAAGGCGTGTTTGGTATGGCCGGTGATTTGGGTCATCTGGACAAAATTGCCGCTTTAAAAAGCGAATTCAGTTTCCGTTTGCTCGTTGATGATGCTCATGGTTTTGGAACTATGGGAGCAACAGGAGCAGGCGTTGGCGAACATTTTGGCGTCCAGGATCAGATTGACATGTACTTCGGAACTTTTGCCAAATCAATGGCGGGTATTGGTGCATTCATTGCAGCCAAGGAGGAAGTTTGTGATTTCCTTCGTTACACCATGCGTTCTCAGATATTTGCCAAATCATTGCCAATTGCAATGGTCATTGGATTGATGAAAAGGCTTGAGCTGATCAAAACGCAACCTCAGATTCGCGAAAATTTATGGATTATTGTCGAAGCCCTGCAAAAAGGCTTAAGGGAAGAAAATTTCGACCTCGGCGTTACCAACTCCCCGGTCACACCGGTTTACTTATCAGGAAGTGTGCCCGAAGGAACCAATGTCATCATGGATTTGAGAGAAAACTACAACATCTTCTGCTCCATCGTCATTTATCCGGTTATCCCAAAAGGTCAGTTGCTGCTGAGATTGATCCCTACCTCTTCGCATACGCTGGAAGATGTTGAATATACCATCAAAGCCTTCTCTGAAGTTCGCAAAAAACTAGAAGCAGGCAAATACGTCGCCTCTAAAATCGCTCAGATTTCATAGTAAAAACCGCATTTAGCGGTCTAAAAAAAGGAAGCCGTCTCACTTTAAAAATGAGACGGCTTCCTTTTTTACAGCAGATTTATTTCATTTTTTGGACATAAAGATTTCTGAACTGGATTCTAGATCCTTCAGCTTGAAGTCCGATACTTCCTTTGGTCATTGAACATTTGATCGCTGTATTTTGCAGTAAACCATTTACTTTAATCTCAACGGTATTTCCTTTACAGGTAATATCGTAACTGTTCCATTCTCCGGTTTTTTTCTCATTGGAAGGATGGAGTTTTACCGCGATTGGTTTTACTTTTTCAGTTCCGACATAGATACTATCTCCAACAGTTGCTTGCTCACCCACTGCATTCACAATAAAATCACCGGCACTTCCAACTTTCAATTGGGCCTGGTAATGTTTTGGCCATTGCTGGTCGGGACCATTGGTGTGAAGAAAGACTCCACTGTTTGTTGGTTTTTCGGTGTAGCGCCATTCCACATGCAGAAGGTAATTGGAAAACTCATTTTTTGTTCGCAGGTATCCCATTGGAACACCAGGTGTTTCAATCACGCCATCTTTGACGTAAAAGAATTTCTCCGGAGCGATGGAAGGATCATTTACCCAGATAGTCCAGCCTTTCAGGTCCTTGCCATTGAACAATGATTTTTTCTTTTGAGCAAATCCGGTTACGGTTATGAAAAGTAGAACAACAATCAGAATGTTTTTCATTGGTACGTTTTTTTCTTAAAAGTATAGTTTTATATTTTAAGCTTTCGGTTCATTAAATCTTACCAAAGGCTTGTTCGAGATCTGCGATCAAATCCGCTTTGTCCTCTACTCCGATCGAAACCCTGATCAAAGAATCCATGATGCCGGCCAGCTCGCGCTCTTTGGCAGTTATAGAAGAATGCGTCATGAGGCCTGGATGTTCAATTAAAGATTCGACACCACCGAGACTTTCAGCCAGCGTGAAAAGCTCCAAACTCTCGAGAAACTCGACCGCCTCTTTCTCTCCACCTTTGATTTCGAAGGAGATCATTCCTCCAAATCCGCTCGCTTGACGCAGGCCAATTTCATACTGCGGATGACTCTTCAATCCGGGATAATAAACTCTGTCTACTTTAGGGTGATTTTCCAGATAAGTAGCAATGGCCAACGCATTGGACTGGTGTTTCTCCATCCTCAAGGACAAGGTTTTCAATCCTCGGAGAACCAGGTAACAGTCGAAAGGAGAAGGAACCACGCCCAACGCATTCTGACAGAACTTAAGTTTTTCATACAACGTCTTGTCATTTAGCATGATGGCTCCACCAATCACATCGCTGTGACCTGCGATGTATTTGGTAATGCTGTGCACCACGATGTCGGCACCCAAATCGGCAGGTTTTTGAAAGTAGGGCGACAGGAAAGTATTGTCGACCACAACCAGAAGTTTATGTCTATGGGCTATCTCGGCAATTGCTTTGATATCACAGACTTTTAACAACGGATTGGACGGAGATTCCAGCCAGATCAATTTTGTTTCAGGAAGAATTGCCTTTTCAATATTTTCAGGCAAAGAGGCATCAACCAACGTAATTTTCGCCCCGTAATTTTCCTCCCACTGGTGAAATAATCTTTTTGTGCCTCCATACAAATCATCGAATCCGATTACATGATCTCCCGGTTTTACAAGGGCAAACAATACTGTTGCTTCGGCAGCCAGGCCTGAGGCAAAGCCCAAACCATACTCCGTATTTTCGAGCGATGCATATCTTTTTTCCAAAGCAAACCTGGTAGGGTTCTGACTGCGTGAGTACTGAAAAAATCCGGGGTTCTTGACCTCTTTACGGGCATATGTTGAAGATAGGTAGATAGGAGCTACTACTTCATTTCTGCTACCTTCCAGAAATTCAGGCCGTTCACCAACGTGAATGGTCCTGGTATCGAATGAATGATCGTTTTTAGACATGATTTATAAAGTTGAGAGTTAAAAGTTGAGAACTGAGAGTTGAGAGTTGAGAGTGGGAAAATGTGAGAGTGAGCTGGCAGGGGTAGATGCACCGGTCCCCGAGCGTAGCCGAGGGGTGGTCGTCTGAACAAAATGTAGTGAACTGATGACAGATGAATCAAGAGACATAAATGCAGTCATTTTCAAATTTTCAAATTCATTAATTTTCAAATTGATTAGTGCTTCTCCGAAAGGTACCGCTCTGCATCAATGGCAGCCTTGCACCCTGATCCGGCAGCAGTAACTGCTTGTCTGTAGTGAGGATCCATCACATCACCGCAGGCAAAGACTCCGTCGATATTTGTCATGGAGCTGATACCAACAGTTTTGATGTAGCCCACTTCATCGGTTTCGAGCTGATGTTTGAAGATCCCTGAATTTGGAACGTGACCGATGGCAAGAAAGAATCCATCGATAGGAACGTTGACCTCTTCCTCATTGGCTTCACCGCTGTTTTTAACAAATACAGCCCCTTCTACAACCATCTGACCGGTAAGTCCTTTGGTCTGGTGTTTCCACAAGATTTCGATATTTGCTGTTTTGAAGACCCTGTCCTGCATCACTTTGGAGGCACGCAGCTGATCGCGGCGAACAATCAGATATACTTTGCGGCACAAGCCTGCGAGATAAATAGCCTCTTCGCACGCGGTATCTCCCCCACCTACTACGGCTACATCTTTCCCACGATAGAAAAATCCATCGCAGGTAGCGCAGGCAGAAACGCCCGACCCGGCATATTTTTTCTCATCAGGTAATCCAAGATACTGGGCTTCCGCACCAGTCGCAATGATCACCGTCTCAGCTTCAATGATTTTTATTCCATCGATGGTAATTTTGTGCACATGGCTCCCAAAATCAGCGGCAGTAGCCAGTCCCCAGCGAACGTCAGTCCCGAACCGAACGGCCTGGGCTTTGAGGTCTTCCATCATCACCGGACCGGTCACGCCTTCGGGATAACCCGGAAAGTTCTCGACTTCGGTGGTGGTCGTCAGCTGGCCGCCTGGCTGCAATCCCTCGTACATCACCGGTTGGAGATTGGCTCTGGAGGCATAAATGGCCGCAGTATATCCTGCAGGACCCGATCCAATGATCAGACATTTCACCTTTTCAGATACTTTCGGATCGCAGGTAGAGGAGCCTTTTTGACTTTCCGTATTCATCGGTTTGAAGAGTTCCATAGTGACATAAATTTTGCCCAAAATTAGCTAAATTCGATCAGCGAGGCAAAAGTTGCTGTTGGATAATATTTTATTTTTTAATTGCGGATATTATTTTGGAAAACGGAAAACAGAAGCTATTTTTGCAACCGCCTTCTTTACCTTGGTTATTCAGGGACAGCAGGTCAATTTCGGGGTGTAGCGCAGCCTG
>JBAXED010000015.1:0-49618 GCA_037140615.1 Prolixibacteraceae bacterium | reverse complement strand
TTGGTAAAACCAATAATTCCGGCCTTTGAAGCAGAATAATTTGACTGACCGGCGTTTCCACTTACGCCAACGACAGAACTCATGTTAATAATCGACCCACCTTTTTGTTTAAGCATGGTCATCTGTGCTGCCTTCGTAAAGTTAAAAACAGATTTTAGGTTAACATTAATAACAGCGTCCCATTGCTCCTGAGTCATTCGCATCAACAATGTATCCTTCGTAATTCCGGCATTGTTAACCAAAACATCAATACCCCCAAAATCTTTGACAATCTGCTCAACTATCTGCATGGTGTCATCGAATTTTGATGCATCTGAAGCATAGGCCTTTGCCTTAACCCCAAGAGCAATCAATTCATTTTCAGTTTCCTTGGCTATATCATCATAAAACAGATCGGTAAAAGCAACATTACACCCATGCTGAGCGAATAAAACCGCAATTGATTTTCCAATACCCCGGCTAGCACCAGTTACAATGGCCGTTTTTCCTTCCAATAATTTCATATACAATAAATTTAAATAAATTTCAAGTTGTTAATTAGAGGGGTCTTCATTTCAGAATTTATAAAATTCAGTTGAAGACCCTTTCGAAACTTCGGCAAAAATAGTGAATACTGCGAATTATGGTCTTTGTTTGGTTCTTTTTTTAGCCTTTACTGAATTTTCAATAATTCGGTGGTGAACTATTCTGATAACAAGATTTTCAGGTATTGGCTGGTCTAAAGCAAATTGTATCGTCCCTTTTGAGCATTTATAAGAAGTCAATTCTGTTTTAAACGCTTCTACCCCACTTGCTCCAGGATAGAAACCAATGTGATTTTTATAACCTGCAAAGTAAACCAGAATGCCATTCAATTTGTAGGCAGGCATTTGATAACTGATAACCTCTTCAGATTCAGGAGCTGCATTTTTGATTATTTGACGAAGATTCCTCAGGAGGATTTGTGTCTGATCGGAAAATCGAGCAATGTAATCGTCAACATCTTGAGCGTGTTCCATCAATTCCTGTTTAGACGATTAGTAAGCAGTTTTATGTACTCTTCGGCTATTTTGCTGTATTTAGACTTAAACGATTTTTCCGCCCATTGAATGGCTCCGTTCAGATCCCCATTCATCTCTGAAGCAAGGGCGAGATTGAATTGAATCTGACTTCTCAACCCTGATGAAGCATCGTTGGCAAAATTCATCCAGATATTTTCGGCCTCTTTCCAATCATTATTATTAATTAGGGTAATTGCTTTATCGGCCTCCTTATTATTGGTGATAAAATAGCTCCTTTTTTGCTCTTGCCATCCAGGAGATATATAATCAGAAAATGCCTGTCCGTTTTCGACAGCTCCGCTCAACAAGGCTTCTTTGACTGTTGGCAGCTTTTCATACGTTTCCTGCAAAGTTGTGCCAGTCCTTTCCCAATAAATCGTGTCTTTAAGTTCAAAATTGGCAACCTTTAATTTTTCTCCGGGCTGATACAATTTCCAGTTGGAGTTGTAGGCGATCTGAATAAATATTGTGTATTCCTTTGAAGTACCATTTTCAGTCATCTGACCATAACCTATTTGATAGGAAGAACTTACATTTTCGTAAAAATTCTCCAGACAAAGCAATGCATCTGCCTTAAATTCGGTACAGATTTGCTTCACTTCAGCAAGCTTTAGTGAAATAGATTTTGTCAGATATGATGAACTTTTATTGAGCAAATTTCGTTGCAGAGGTATCACGACATCAAATCTCCCTGATTCATACATCGCATTCCCCAGCACTTTCAAAGTCGTGTCGGCAGCAAGACTGTCAAGTAACAATTGATCCAACACAAGTTTCTTTCGTATGAAAAGATTCTCAAGAGAGTCCTGATTTAAGTATGAAAATGAATCTGTCATGCTTCTATTCATAAGCACAACACTTTGGATCTCATTTGGAATAGCATTCTGAGGTGGTACCGAAACCTGAACTGATATTTTTCCCATAGAAGTACATGAGGTAAGGATAAATACCAATCCAAAGGAGATCCAACAACCGAGCCTTAAAAATAATTTCATATGAAAACAACAAAAGTTTTAAAACAGGGAACTTTTTACAAATAAACTAAATATTCATTGATCCTGCTCATGGAAAAGTATTAAAAAACCTGAAGAGATCATTATATTTGCCAATATAACTGATCAATTAATAAAATATATCACATGAACATTTTTCAGAAAATTTCCCTTTTATCCTTTGTTGCTTTATCTTCATGCGTAGTTCAATATCAACCAAAAATTACTGAAAAAGAGCTCGCTTCATCTATAAAAACACTTTCTTCTGATGAATTTCAAGGCCGGAAGCCTGGGTTGCCAGGTGATTCTCTCGCTGCAGATTTTATCGCAGGAAAGTTTAAAAAGTCAGGCCTTGAAATGCTTTATAACAAAGGTTTTCAACCTGTTCAATTAATTACGGGTTTTAAATTCGGACTTGAGAACCATTTATCTTCTGCGCAGCAAAACTTCGAGTTGGGCAAAGATTTTGAACCTTTGTTTTTCTCTGCCAACAAGGCATTTACTGGCAAACTGTCGGTTGCCGGTTTCGGAATGACCATAGCAACTGATAGTTTGAAATGGGATGATTATCAAAATTCGATGGTTGATAACAGCTGGGTGCTTATTATTGACTGGATACCCGAACATTTGGCTCAGAACAAGGAAATGAAAAAAAATAGTGACTTGCGAACAAGGGTATTGAATGCCATCGATCACAAAGCAGGAGGGATATTAATTGTCACTCCTGATTATGATACAAAAGGGGCCACCAAAACCGCCATCTTTGATAAAAACAGTGCCCCATATTCTGTGCCGGTAATTAAAATCTCTCAAAAAACGGCCGATCAGATTCTTGACAAAAAATTGACAATCAGTGATATCGAAAAGATGATCAATACTGAAAAGAAGCCATTCTTCAAGGTCACTGATTTTATTGTTAAAGGAGAGGCATCCGTTCTACCTAAAATTACCATGACTCAAAATATAGTTGGAATGGTTGCGGGTAATGATCCAAAGCTTGCCGATGAGTATATTGTCGTTGGTGCGCATTACGATCACCTGGGTTTCGGCGGACAAGGATCGGGTTCCAGAATGCCAGACAGTATTGCAGTTCATCATGGGGCGGACGACAATGCTTCGGGTGTAGCAGCTGTGATTGAGTTAGCCCAGAAATTCTCACACGAAAAAAGCAATAAAAGGCCAATCGTATTTATTGCTTTCACTGCTGAAGAGTTTGGCCTTATTGGTTCAAAAGCTTTTGTTAAAGAGCCTCCCTTTAGCTTCAAAAATGCAGATGCAATGTTTAATTTTGATATGATTGGACGTTTGGATTCTACAAAAGATTTGACTGTAGGAGGTGTCGGCACTGCCCTGGAAACCAATACCTTGGTTGATAGTTTGATTCAAGGATTCAAAGTAAAGATCTCAAAAGAAGGATATGGACCTTCAGATCACGCCTCATTTTATGGCGAGAATATTCCGGTAGTCTATTTTACATCCGGCGTTCACGATCAGTATCATACTCCCAACGATACTTACGACAGGATTAACATCAACGGAGAAAAAATGATTGTTGAAAGTGCATATGGTTTGATAAAAGCTGTTGCCAATAAAAGTAAAAAACTTACTTACCAGGAAAGTGGTCCAAAAATTGGAAACTCCGGTCGGACCGACTTAAAAGTTTCGCTTGGAATCATACCTGATTTTGCAGGAACAGAACAAGGCGGCATGCGCATCGATGGCGTGACTCCAGGAAAGCCCGCATCAAAAGCAGGATTATTGAAAGGTGATGTAATCATTGCCATTGACGGGAAAAATGTAGGCAGTATCTATGATTATATGGCTAGAATGAAGGCCTATTCTCCAGGTCAGATTATCTCTGTAGATGTTATGAGGGGCAAAGAAAAGAAAGTATTCCTCGTTACTTTATAACAATGCCGGATGGTGTTTTGAACCAGTTAAAATTCAAAACACTGTCCGGAAATTAGGCTAATCTAGGCAGAAGTTCAGTTAAAAATCTCCAAAACTTTTCTACAGAGGCTATTTCGATTTTTTCGTCTGGTGAATGAACTCCTTTCAACGTCGGACCAAATGATATCATGTCAAGATCCGGAAATTTCTCCAAAAACAATCCACATTCCAAACCGGCATGAATTGACCTGACAACAGGTTTAACACCAAAGAGCTCCTCATAACACTTTCTGGAGATTGCCAGAATATTCGAAGAGGGGTTTGGTGTCCATCCGCAGTAACCTTCGCCGTGCTTAAATTCTACTCCGGCCAATCTGAAGACCGTTTCAACCATCTGGTAAATATCTTGTTTCCCACTCTCCTGGTCACTCCGCTGACTTGTAACAATCTCAACAACAGCATCCGGTTTGAATCTGATGCTGGCAAGGTTGGTCGAGCTTTCCACCATCCCTGGCATCCGGGCACTCATGGAATGAACTCCATGTGGCAAAGAATAAAGCAGATGGATCAATCTTGACTGACTCTCTTTTGAAAGAACGGATTCAGGTAAATCAGTACTTTCCAAAACTATTTTAAATTTTGATTCTTTGCCAAAAAGTTCATTTTCAATCTCAGCCCTGAAATGATTAAGTTCAATGGTGAGATGTTCCTTTTTATGTGATGGAATGAGTAATATGGCATTGGATTCACGTGGAATGGCATTGCGAAGATTGCCTCCCTGAAAGTAAGCAAGGCGGCCTTCGCATGATTCAACCACTTGATATAGAAAGCGATTTAATATCTTAATGGCGTTTCCTCTGCCCTTTTCAATATCGTCACCTGAATGTCCACCCTGCAAACCGGAAACGACTATTTTGAATGGTAAAAACATAGAAGGTACCTCTTCTGTTTGAATTTTTAAAGTTCCCACAGTATCAATTCCGCCAGCGCAACCCACGAAAAGCTCTCCTTCATCCTCAGAATCTAGATTGAGTAAGATCTTTCCACTGAGCATACTTGATTGAAGTGCTTTTGCTCCTGTTAATCCCGTCTCTTCATCCACCGTAAACAAAGCTTCTATTGGTGGATGAGCCAGATGATTATCCGAAAGAATAGCCAGGGAAGCGGCTATTCCAATACCACAGTCGGCACCCAAGGTGGTGTTTAGCGCCCTAACCCAACCATTTTCGATGACAGGTACGATGGGATCAACAAAGAAATCATGAATAACTCCATCATTCTTTTCACAGACCATATCCATATGAGACTGCAGAATGATGGTTTGCCCTAACTCAAGTCCGGCAGTTCCATTTTTTTTAATAACCAGATTTCCTGCAACATCTTGTTTTACTTCTAATTCATTTGAGGCAGCAAAATTGAGTAAGAACGCAATCATTTCCTCCTCATGCTTTGAAGGACGGGGAACTTTGCAAACTTCACTGAAAAAATGCCAAATAGACTGCGGAAAAATATTTATTATATCACTCATATACTTTTATTTAAAATATTTTAATTAATGTTATTGATTACATAAAAAATTTCAGAAAATGTAATAATGATTCAGGTTGAGAAGGCACATTTGATAATAAAATATATGGCAAAGATACATTTGAATATTCAAACTTTTAGCTAATTTTGTGATGAATTGGTGCCTCACTGCTTAATTGGGAATCCGGTGAAAATCCGGTACAGTTCCCGCTGCTGTAAACCCGATCCCCCGCTAGGGATAGTATGTTTTTGATCATTAATCCACTGTTTGTTCTCCGACGAACGGGAAGGAGATCAAAAATCGGGACAAGTCAGAAGACCAGCCATTCATAAAATTAAGCTTTCGGGATAAAAGCGTTTGGATGGCATTTCCCATTCCTATTCTTTTCCTTATGCTTAATCTAACATTTTCATTAACAGAGCGCTGTGGTTGCTAAAAAGGAATTTTCGATTTTCGATTTTCGATTTTCGATTTGGTTCGTGGAAATAGTCATTTTTTCCATCGCCATGTCTTCATGTTCGAATGATTTGGGTATAGATAATGCCTTGGTATTAAGTACAAATCAATCTCCTTACATTTCAAAAGTCTTCAATTATCAATATGGTCCCGGGCAACATGCCTCTCTTATTCCCGCCGATGAAAAATGTGAAGACTTTATTGGAGAGCCTTGGAAAAACGGTAAATCCTATACTTCTTTGGGTGGGTGGGGCGGCTACATAATTGCCGGATTTGATCACGCTGTCAGCAATACGAATGGTCCCGATATTGCTGTGTTTACCCAACCGTCTGTGGCTTCTGAACCAGGAGTTGTTTTTGTAATGGAAGATACTAATTCTGATGGTCTTCCAAACGATGGACCATGGCTGGAGATCAAAGGAAGTGAGTACTCAAATCCGGAAACAATTCACAACTACCAAGTTAGCTACTATAAACCAGACGGAACCGGTTTCGTAACCTGGAAAGACAATCAGGGTAAAGAGGGAAAACTGGTACCTGAATTTGGCAATGCCACATGGTGGTGGTCCGGTTATGGTGACAAAACGTCAATTTCATTCTCAGGAGTAAGATTACCAGATGCATATTTTAATGGATCCAAAGATCCTGCAATACAATTCTGGTCTACAAGATTAGGGCTATTTAAGTTTGGGTACGCCGAATGTTACAACAACGAGGACTATAACCCAATTTTAAAGGCAAATTTCTTGGATATCTCATCTGCAGTAGATGCATCCGGAATACCGGCAAACCTCTCAAAAATTAATTTCATCAAGGTACAAAGCGGTGTCTTTCAAATAGGCGGATGGCTGAATGAGATATCTACTGAAATAAGTGGTGCTGCTGACATTCATCTTCTGGACAAAAAAAGTTATTGATGAGATTCAAATACTTTTGCTTGTGTATTTTTTCGCTTTTTGTCCTGGCCAACATACCTGTCAAAGCTCAATCTTTGAAAGATACGCTTCAATTGCAGACTATTCAGATCATCGGAAGCAAGGCCATCAATAAAAACCATGAAACGAGATCCGAAATAGATTCAATTGCACTCAACAGATCAATCACAGTAAGGCTTTCAGAACTTTTATCACAAAATTCATCCATCTTTATAAAGGAGTACGGAAGGGGTGCGATGGCAACCGCTTCATTTAGGGGAACGGCTCCTTCTCACACAAAAGTTAATTGGAATGGTATTGAACTCAATTCTCCCATGCTGGGGATGGTCGATTTTTCATTGATTCCTGTCTACTTTACCGAAGAGGTAAAAATTTTACATGGTTCCTCCTCCCTATTTGAGTCAGCAGGCGCCCTCGGAGGGTCAATTAATCTCGTAAACAAGGCAAACTGGAGTAATACCTTTTCAGGAAAACTGTTAAGCAGCTTCGGAAGTTTTCATACTTTGGATGAGTTTGCGCAATTTAACTTAGGCAACAGTAAGGTACAGTCGAAAAGTGCCATATTTTACAACGTATCACAAAATGATTTTCCATTTCAAAATAAGCTGAATGCATCCCTGGATGCTCAAACCGGAGCGTATATTTATGGAACTGGGAGGAATGCTATGGCTGATTACCAAAACAGGGGATTTCTTCAGGAGTTTTATTGGCATGCCGGATTAAACAATACCATATCATTCAAGACCTGGTGGCAACAAAATGAGCGCAGTATTCCAAATTTGCTAACGAACGAGAGTTATGATGCCGCAAATATCAACAGGCAGCTTGAAAATACCCTCCGTTCTGTGGCCGAATGGAAACATTATAGCTCCAAAAGCCGAATAAATTACCTAAGCGGTGTTACCAACCAATATTCTGTATATAAGCTTGAAAACAAGGTTAGCGGTGCACCAAATCAGGTTGTCATAGATGCAATTTCTCATATCTTATCCTTAATAAATAAATTTTCATTTCGCTATCAACTTAAAGAATCATGTTCAATTGAAACTGGATTTTCTGTTAATTATCATAAAGTTATATCTGAAAATCGTAAGATATCGGTATCGTCTGAAGGATACAATGTGACCAGATTTGAAACATCATTGTATTTGAAATTTGAGACGCAGCTTAATCGAAACTGGAGTTCAGTCTTTTTACTTAGGGAAGAATTTATAGCGTTAAATCACAAAGGGTTGTTGCCATTATTGAGAATAAATTTTCAGCCTGATCCATCCAGGACGTTCATGTTAAATGGATCAGCTTCGCGCAACATTCATCAGCCGACCCTCAATGATCTCTTCTATCTTCCAGGAGGAAATCCTTCGCTTAAATCAGAAAAGGGTAACTTATTTGATTTCGGGGCAACAGATAGTTATTTAATAGGTAATAAACAGCTCAATGCAGGAATTTCATTTTTCTATTCAACTGTAAATGATTGGATTATCTGGTTGCCCACCTTTCAGGGATTTTGGGAGCCCAAAAATATAGAAAAAGTTATCAGCTGCGGAGTGGAAGCAAATTTTAAATTGCAAGGTAGCTTCAAATCAGTTTTTTATAGTGTGAAAGGCAATTATGCACATACCAAAACAGAAAATCGATCAGTTGACAGTCCGGCATTCAGAAATCAGCTTCCTTATATCCCAAAGAACTCGGCAAATTTGAATGTGCATCTATCCTACTCTAAAATATATTTTGACTGGATGTGGAATTATTACAGCAAAAGGTTTACAACTACGGCAAATAGTCAGGAGAGTGTATCAGATTATCTTTATCCATATATCATGAACAATGTTCAGGCAGGAATTACCTTCCCCTTCGAAAAAAGTAAACTTACAGCTGAATGTAAAGTGCTGAATATCTTTAATGAAGATTACAGAACGGTTCTCCAAAGACCAATGCCAGGAAGAAATTACCAATTCGTTTTGCGCTATGATTTCTAAAAAGAGATACTATTGGTTCAGAACTTTAGCGTTCATTTTGCTTTTAAGTACAGCAATAGCCTGTATGAAGGATGATCAGTGGGTTAAAGACCACCAGAACCAAGTGACTTTGCAAATTCCAAAGGGAGCTCTCTTTGTCGTTAATGAGGGAAATTTCATGTATGGTAATGCATCTCTTACAAGTTATGATACTTTGAGCAGGGTAACAGAAAATGATCTTTTCTATAGAGTCAACGGATTACCATTGGGAGACGTGGCTGAATCTATGAATATATGGAAGTCAAAAGGTTATATTGTGGTCAATAACTCCGGAAAAATTTATGTATTTGACGTCGGAAGCGGCAAATATACAGGCAAAATTACTGGATTTACTTCTCCAAGGTTTATCCACTTCATTAATGATCAAAAGGCCTATGTGTCAGACCTTTATGCAGGAAAGATCTCCATTGTAAATCTAACGACGAATATGATAACCGGATCTATTCCTTGTCCTTCGCACCTTTCTACGGAAGAGATGGTCCAATATGGCAACCTGGTGTTCGTTTCCTGTTGGTCGGGTGATAAAACCGTTCTTGTTATTGACACTACCAAGGACCAGATCGTAGCTGAAATCGCCACTGGAGATCAACCTTGTGGCATGGCAATTGACAGATTCAATAAAATTTGGGTTTTGTGCCAGTCACAAGCAGGAAATAATAACAAGAACCAGGCTGTTTTACAAAGAATAGATCCTGATAATAAAAAAATAGATAGAAGTCTGATTTTCCCTGTAAACGCTAAACCTGTTAAGCTTGTAATTGATGGCCAAGGAGAAAATTTACTCTTTCTGTTAAATAACGAGGTTTATAAATTTCAGGTTCAAGCTGATCAATTGCCTGAAAAGCCTGTTATATCCATCCAATCGAAGCTTTCGTATGGCTTGGGGATAGATCCTCATAATGGTAATATTTATGTGGGTGATGCATTGGATTATCAACAATCAGGCAGCATAAAACGATTCTCATCAGCCGGATCATTACTGGATAGCTTCAAGGCCGGCATTATTCCTGGAAGGTTTTGTTTTCAATGATTTTAGAACTTCATTGCAAACGCCACTCCCCCGCCCTTTTGAAAAAGAGTTGGCACCAAAACAACATTTGACATTTTAATCCTTTTGTATCGGTACTGGTGGGTAAGATAAACAAGCTTGACTGATGCAATTCCAATGCCAGCGCCGATTAAAACATCTGAAGCCCAGTGACGGTCGTTGGAAACCCTGAGAAAACCCGTGGCAGTAGCACAAAGATAGCCTCCAATGCTTATCCAAGGAGAAGTATCCCTGTACTCCATGGCAAGAAGTGTTGCGGAAGCAAATGCCTGAGCAGTATGGCCGGATGGCATTGAATTGTCAGTACTGCCATCAGGCCGCATATCCGGGATAAAATGCTTCATTGAAAAAACAATCGCTGAAACTAACATTTCAGATTTTGCGGTAATAATCATTTGGTTCAACAAGTCGCTTCGACTCTTGGTATCGGCAAGTTTCAAACCGAACATGGCAGCAATTGGGACAAATTGCAAATAATTATCTGCCGAAGTCTTAAAGCCATTCATCTTCTCCTGGACTTGCTGCTGAATTCGCTGCTTGCTAAATAGTGCGTTTGATGGCAACGTCTCAACAATGATTCCCGCAGTTACCAGAGAAATTGGAACGATTGCGCTTTTTAAGGAAAAATTAGATCGGCCTAAAGTTGAACCAACCCTTTTTGAACTATCGGAAGTGTTTAATTTCCCGGATTTATAACTATCTGGCTTGATGGATTGGGCTGAAATGGTTCCCCAAAATACAATCAGCAAAAGGAACAAGATTGTTTTAACCATTTTTTTGATGGATATTATTTTGAAAAAGATAAATGTAGCTCATTAAAAAGATAATTTTGTAACATATAAAACATTTCCCTTCGACAGGCTTAGGGACCGGTACTTTTTCAAACATTTTTAAACATCAAAAACAGTTCAAACATTATAAACATCTATTATGGCTACAGTCAATCTATCAGACCATGTGTCTCATGAAGTTCCGGATGCAAAAGGAATGAAATTCGGAATTGTCTATGCAGAATGGAATCCTGAGGTAACTATTGCTTTAAAGAATGGAGCAATAAATACGTTAATCAAATTTGGAGCTTTTCTGGATGATATATTTGTTGCAGAAGTTCCGGGAACTTTTGAGCTGACATTGGGCGGACAATTGATGGCTGAAGGCGCTGATGTTGATGCCGTTATATTACTTGGATGTGTGATTCAAGGGGAGACCCGCCATTTCGATTTTATCTGTCAGGGAGTTACCTATGGGACGACAAAATTAAACCTCGAATATGGCATTCCCTTTATTTTTGGAGTTCTGACGACCGATAACCAGCAACAAGCCATTGATCGGGCCGGCGGACGCTTGGGTAATAAGGGGGATGAAGCTGCCTATACTGCCATCAAAATGGTGGCCTTGAGCAGAAGATTATTACCTGTTCAAGATAAATTATAAAAGAGAAAGGCTCCATTTTGGAGCCTTTCTCTTTTATAATTTATCTTCTTTTTTTATCAGTCAATGCTTTTTGTTTGGCCATATCTTCTAGCTTCGTTTGAAACTTGGATTTAGTTACCGGAATCTTTTGTTTCGCTTTAATTTGTGCATGGATTTTATCCTCGTCAATGAGCACTTTGAAAATATACATTTGAACAAAGGTCAACACCAATGATAAAAAGTAATAAAGGCTTAATCCTGCAGCGTAACTATTAAAAATAAACAGGAACATCACCGGCATCAGATACATCATGGTTTTCATTCCAGGCATCTGTTGCGTACCTGCCGCACCAGTCATCTCGTTGTTGTATTTTACATATAGAATGTTGGTTACCGTCATTAGTAAGCAAAACAAGCTCACGTGGTTGCCATAGAAAGGAATTGTAAATGGAAGTGTGGCAATGGAATCATAGGAGGACAAGTCCGTTGCCCATAAAAAGCTTTGCTGACGGAGTTCAATAGAGATTGGAAAGAAATAAAACATGGCAATCAGAATAGGCATCTGAAGTAGCATTGGCAAGCAACCTCCCATCGGATTGACTCCTGCCTTCTTGTAAAATGCCATAACGGCCTGTTGTGATTCTAATTTCTTGTCTTCACCAAATTTCTTTTGGATCTCTTCAATCTCTGGTTTCAAAAGCTTCATTTTCGCTTGAGAAATATATGATTTGTAGGTCAAGATCAAGGTAAGCAACTTAATATAAATGGTAAGCAGCAAGATTATTAATCCAAAATTGCCAATATAGCGGTGTAAGAAATCGAAAGCGGGAATAACGATGTATTTATTCACCCATCCAATAATAGTCCAGCCCAAAGCAAGTTGTTCTTCCATTCCAAGATCATACTGATTCAGCGTATTGTATTGATTTGGACCAAAATAGAATTTGGCTGGAAAACTTTCGCTTCCCTTCACATCCAGAGGAATAGTCAAGTCTGCAGACATTCCAGCTACATATGAAGAGTCCAGATCCTTTTTTACATTCGAAATCTGTGCATTTTGAAAAGCCTGATCTGCTATTAAAACCGAAGAGAAGAATTGTTGCTTAAAACCGATCCATTTTACCTTCGTCGAAAGAGATTTGGAAGCCGATTTCGTTAAATCTAGCTTATCCACAACATCCTTATCAAACTTAAAGAAAATGGTAGATTGGTTATTTTCTCCGAATTTTGACATTTTCTCCTGCCTGGGCATGTTAATGCTCCAAAGGAAATTGACGTATTCAGAGTTGGCGCCGGCTACTTTTTTCAACCCGGATGTTTTGATATCAAAACCCAGCAGATAAGAGTTGTTTTTAATGGTATAGGCATATTCGATGAAAACATTATTGCCAGCGTCCAAACGCATGGAGACTGATTTGGATTCGCCCGGAGTATCTTTATTGAACTTTTCCCTACCCTCTTTTCCTGTAGGTATTTTAGAACCAACTACAGAGACAAGATTCTCAGAAACAGAAGGTTGAAAGAAAAAATGATCCGTTTGAATACTCTTATTCTGAGCAAAGAAGTTCAAACCGAAGCGATTATCTTCACCTTCAAAGAGTATCAGTGGCTTACCGTCGTATCTCTTGAAATTCTTAAGTTCCACAGAATAAATTTTACCGCCCTTGTTCGAGAGAACTACTTTCATCAAATTGTTCTCAAGTGTTACAAATTTCTCTGCTCCATTTGCAGCAACAGCAAATACGCCATATAAATTGGTTAATTCATTTTGTGCACCTGCTGTATCGGTTTTTGAAGCAGATGGTTGAAGGGAAGATGGTTCAATCTGTTTGGCAGTATCTTTGGCTCTAAGACTTTCAACCATTGATATAGAATCATTTTTCAATCTGAGTACCTCCAACTCCTTTTCTGAAGGTTTGTTGAAATAGCTGGCAGCAAAAAGAATAATAAATATTAGAACCAGTCCTGCGATGGTATTCTTATCCATAAATTAAATTGTGATTTTTTGAGAATTGATGATAACTGCTTTGATAAAAGCAATAAAAAGTGGATGTGGTTGAAGTACAGTACTGCTGTATTCCGGATGAAACTGCACACCTACAAACCATGGGTGATCAGGGATTTCAACGACTTCAACAAGATTGGTATCCGGATTGAAACCCGTTGCTTTCATGCCTGCTTTTTCAAAGCTCGACAGGTAGAGGTTGTTAAATTCATAACGGTGACGGTGGCGCTCTGAAATTTTGATCCTGCCATAAGCCCTGAAGGAGTTGGAATCCTTTTTTAGGTTACATGCATAGGATCCAAGTCGCATGGTACCTCCTTTGTCTACAATACCTTTCTGTTCGTCCATTAAATCAATTACAGGAAATTCTGTCAACTGATTCATTTCGGTAGAGTCGGCACATTTCATTTTTAATATATTCCGGGCAAATTCTATCACTGCGATTTGCATCCCCAGGCATATCCCGAAAAACGGGATCTTCAATTCCCTGGCATATTTAGCGGCAATAATTTTGCCTTCAATCCCTCTGTGTCCAAATCCGGGAGCAATCAGGATACCTTGACAATCTTTTAATTTTTTCTCAATGTTTTCTTCATTGATCTTTTCTGAATGAATCCACTCTACCTTTACCCTGCATTCGTTGGAAGCCCCTGCATGAATAAGCGCCTCTGCTATAGATTTATATGCATCTCTTAATTCAACATATTTGCCAATGAGCGCAATTTTTACCTCTTTTTTGGGATTCTTATAGCGATCTAAAAATTCGTTCCAATTTTTCAGATCCGGCTCATTACCCAATGGCAATCCAAGCTTTTTCAGTACAATCACATCAAGCTTTTCTTCCTTCATCCTGATAGGAACCTCGTAGATGGTGGAGACATCAATCGATTCTATCACAGCTTCTTTGCTTACATTGCAAAACAATGCTACTTTTCCTTTTAGATCTGGTGTCAGTTGATGTTCTGTCCTAAGCACCAAAACATCAGGTTGCACTCCGTTTTCCAAAAGTTGTTTTACCGAATGCTGAGTAGGTTTCGTTTTCAGCTCTCCGGAGGCTGATAAATAAGGAACCAGTGTCAGGTGAATGATCAGCGCATCCGTTCCCAACTCCCATTTCATCTGACGAACCGCTTCAATATATGGCAAGGATTCAATGTCACCTACCGTTCCACCTATTTCAGAGATAACAACATCGAATTTTTTCTTAGAGCCCAGGTATTTTATGTAGCGCTTAATTTCATCAGTGATGTGAGGAATGATCTGGACTGTTTTGCCCAAATAATCCCCTCTTCGTTCCTTGTTTATAACCGATTGGTAAATCCGTCCTGTCGTTACATTGTTTGCCTGGGAGGTTGGAGAGTTCAAAAAACGCTCATAATGACCAAGATCCAAATCCGTTTCAGCACCATCTTCTGTTACAAAGCACTCTCCGTGCTCATAAGGATTGAGGGTCCCCGGATCAACATTGATATAAGGATCAAGTTTTTGAATGGTAACTTTGTATCCCCTTGCCTGTAGTAACTTGGCAAGTGACGATGCAATAATGCCTTTCCCCAATGAAGAGGCAACTCCTCCGGTTACGAAAATGTACTTGGTAGTTGACAAAACTTTCCTGATTTAATGTGTTTTCAACGGCTGCAAAGTAAAGAATAAAAAACGTAATGGTAGAATTCACCTACAAAAATGTCGGACCAATTCTAAATCAAAGACCCGCTCCGATGAGGGAACGGGTCCTGTAAAGCTGCTTATAACTAGTTGATCTCCTCCTGTTCATCGATGATTTTCACCTTCGATTTAAGCTGATCAATCTGCGTTTTTATTTTATCGATTTGGTCATTCACTCCTTTTATCAGAGATTGTGCGCCCTCTGAAGTTCCAAAGAAGCCAACATTGTTCGCTAGCGTGGTGATATCACTTTCCAACTGCCTCAATCGAACAGCATAGCGATCGCGTTCCATGTTAATTTTGGACCATCCGCGGGGCAACGAAGCCAGATGCTCAATTTTCGATTTAAACTTAATCAAGTTTAAATCAGAATCATCCATCTTTATTTTATTGAACTGGTTTTCAATAGCATCATGATACTTGTTCTGCAATTCCTCCTTTTTTCTAAAAGGAACGTGGCCAATCTCAGCCCACCTGTCCTGAAAAGTCTTCAATGCAGACAGATCATCTTTGACTACTCCGGTAAACTTGTATTCTTCGATTTCAGAAACCAGTTGTTTTTTTGACTTCAGGTTCTCATCCTGATCCCCTGTAACACCTGAAAAATGAGTCTGTTTTTTGTTGAAAAATTCATCGCAGGCAGTTCGGAAACGCTTCCAGATTAGTTCAGATTGCTTTCTTGGCACTGGTCCGATGTCCTTCCATTTCTTTTGAAGTGTGATCAGACGATCAGTAGTTGCTTTCCATTCGTCGCTATCTTTCAGCTTCTCAGCCTGTTCGCAAATATCAACTTTCAAGGCATAATTTTGGAGTAAATGTTCTTTGCTTTTATTCCAGAAATTACGCTTATTTTGAAAAAATGTATCATTCGCGGCCCTGAAACGATCCCAAATCTTGGTATTCTCCTTCCTAGGACCAAAACCTGTCTTTTTCCACTCTTCCTGAAGTACAATGACCTTTTCAGTAACATCGTTCCATTCGCGTGGATTATCCGAAACAAAAACAGAAAGCGCTTCTGCCATTTCACAAAGTTCAATCTTCCGCTGAAGCTGTTCCTTTTGAACTGAGCGCTCTTGCTCAAAATGTTGCTGATATCGTTTGTTGATGACTGAAGTAGCTGTTTTAAAGCGATCCCAAAGTTCCTGTTTGTGATCTCTCGGTACCGGTCCTATCTCACGCCATGATTCATGCAACTTCTGCAATTCTTTAAAAGTGGCTAGCGGCTCTTCAGATTTTACAGACAGCTCTTCGGCTTTAAGACACAGAAGAAGCTTTTGATCCATGTTCCGTTTTAAATCGAGGTCGCGCAATTCACGGTCGATTTTGACAAAATCATAGAACCGCTCAACCTGATAATGATAATTTTCCCAAAGATCTTTGACTTTCGTCTGCGGAACCTGACCAATTGCCTTGAATTTAATTTGTAATTCATTGAACAACTGAAAAGTATTGTTTAATGAGTTCTCACTGTTTACAAGGGTCTTTATTTCTTCTATGATCTCAGCCTTCTTTATATAGTTTTCTTCCTTGACAGCCTCTTGCTTCTTGTTAGATTCGTATCTAAGGTTCTTGTATTCCCGGAAGAGATCTTTTAATTCTTGTTCAAAAGAGTCAGAATCAGGCAAAAAGAGTTCCTCATCATTGCCTTCAGCAATAAAGGCAGCCTTTTGTTCTGTTATCTCGTGGTTTCTGATCTTATAAAAGCAGGCTTTAATAGCGTCTGCATGAGGTTTTATGATATCGACATCCCCTTCTCCAATGATTTTCCGAAGGGTATTGATCAGGTTTATTTTATTGTATGAAGAGTAATCATGGATTGGCAGTCCTTCTGTTGTTGGCTCATCATCGTGAAAAGGATCATCTTCTTCATCTGAAACTTCCAATTGAGGTTCGAGTATTGCTTCATTCAATTCGGCTTCCGATTCAAGCAAAATCGCCGATGCGACAGGCTCATCTATTTCTGCAGGAACTTCAACTTCAGAAAATTGCTCAATAGCTACTTCTTCCTGTTTTTGTTCAACTTCATTTTCAGTTGCCTGTTCCTCTGCAATAACCTCATCTTCTAATTCCACATCATTGGAAGCAGTTGTTTCCGATGTAAGTACAGTCTCTGCATTCTTCAAATCGGAAACAGGTAATTGTTCCTTTTCTGTGGTAGAAGCATGATTCTCCAATTCTTTAGATTTCATATATTTATAATTCTATTTTTCAATGGCCAAATAAAACGCCCAACCACATGTATGCAATTATTCTTGTGCATAATAATATGTTTATGATCGTTCTATCAGCAATTTCGTAACGGCCGTTAAGCCTGGATGCATAAAATTTATTTATTCTGCACGAAAATAGATATTTACCCGTTAACGTCAACTGTTTCTGAAACATATTTTAAGTTTTTTTTGATCAAAGGCTACAAAAAAGATGAATCAGAGACTAGCAGACTTTTTTTACCTTTGTCAAAAATCCGATTTATGCGTATTGATATATTGTCTGTTGTACCTGAATTGCTTGAAAGTCCTTTTAATCACTCAATTTTGAAGAGGGCAAAAGACAAAGGATTGGTCGAAATATTTATTCACAATATCCGTGACTGGTCGACCGACAAACACAAGCGCGTGGATGATTATGCTTTCAGTAAAGGAGCAGGTATGGTTATGATGGTGGAACCCATTGACAGAGCTATATCTGAATTAAAATCGCAACGCCAGTACGACGAAATAATTTTTCTCACACCCGATGCATCTAAATTCACCCAGCAAGATGCAAATCAACTATCCATGAAAGGAAATTTAATGATTCTGTGTGGTCATTACAAGGGTGTAGACCAAAGAGTTCGCGATTACCTGATTACCAGAGAGTTTTCAATTGGTGATTATGTATTGACAGGTGGTGAACTTGCAGCAGCAATCATTTCTGACGCAATCGTTCGTTTATTACCCGGGGTATTGTCGGATGAAACTTCAGCATTAACAGACTCATTTCAAGACGGATTGTTAACTCCTCCAGTATATACCAGACCGGCTGAATACAAAGGTTGGAGGGTCCCTGATATTCTGCTCTCCGGCAATGATCATCTAATCGATGAATGGAAAATGGAGCAAGCACTGGAAAGAACGCGTCAAATTCGTCCAGATCTTCTAGTTCAAGATTGACTAGAAGGCTTACCGCATATTGTAACAAATTGGCAATATTGGCAATTTTCTTCCACAGTTGTTTGAACAAAAGGCATCATCGGATTGAAAATCTCTTCCAATAAGACTGTCAGCATGGGTTCAAAATCCTCCTTGATATCCTGGTAGTTTACATCAAGATTGCCATTATCCTTCATAAATATACGAGTCTGCTCACGTTGAAAAATTGTCTTTAGCGCATATATTCCAGGATATATTGCTCCTGATTCAGGATGCATTTTGTCCCAAATGCAAGAGTAAATAAGGGTTTGAAAGACTGCTTTGTTCCTTTTCTTAGACTGTTTATCAAATAATTCAGCCAAAGAGTTAAAATAATGATCTGTTGTCCCTGTTTTGTAGTCGATAATCTCTAAAGTACCTGATATTGAATCAATTCTATCAATTACTCCTCCCAGACGAACGGATTTCACCCCCTTGAAAATGCTCACATTCGCACCCACTCTCAGCTCCAAACCCTCAATTTTAAAAGGGACTTTTTTTGAATCTATTCTTAGAGTCTGTACAACCATCTTTTTAATTACTTCAAATACAAGCCTGTTTCGTCCAGCAATAATTGGACGAATAGAACTGTCCTGATATTTGAAAAAGTGAGCACTAAAAGCATCCATCAGTGAACTTTCAATCAATTCATCATTCCCGACCATAGATTGAATGATGCTTTCATTGATAATTCTCTTCATATAAGGCTTGTACAGGGTTTCCATGACAGAATGAAAAAGTGTTCCAAATATTCTGGCATCGACTTCTTCAGTGACTTCATCCTCCTCCTCAAAGCGGGCGATGTATTTAAAATAGTAACTTAAAGGACATTGAACATATTGAACAAGAGCCGTGGGCGTCATGTTTTTACCTGATTCGAGAAAATCATTCAGCATTTCCAGAACCCTGCCCTTCTTTTCAATGATGATTGGATCGGTTGAAACGGGATCAATGGTGTTCTCAATTCCCTCCTCAGATATGCTAAAAGTAGATTCCAACTGCAACTGATGCAAGAAACGACTCTTTTCGCCTGTTTTAAGTCCACTTGAACCAGAGTTGTAAACAAATGTTATCGTTTCAGCTCTTTGAAGTAACCGGTAGAAATAATAGGCATACATCGCATTCTGCTCTTCCACTGTTGGTAAGCCGACTCCTTTGCGAAGGTGGTATGGAATAAATGATCCGGAAGTGTTCGCTTTAGGCATAATACCCTCATTGACTGATAATAACACTATATTTTGAAAATCAAGAGCACGTGTTTCCAAAATACCCATGATTTGAAGTCCGGCGAGTGGTTCGCCCTCAAAAGAAATACTCAAAGCTTCAAGGTATTGAAGCATTATTTTGAAAAAACTATCCTGGGACAGAAAGTCCTCTTTTCCCATGATGGCTTTTCCCTTTACAAAAAGCGAATTGTTTAGCTTATTAACCGAAAGGTAAACCTGATATATATACTCCTGGTAGTTATTGGCATAACTGTAATCTTTGTTTTTCTCCCAAAAAAGGAAAAGATCGAAAAGTATAGCAAGGAAATAATCGGGCAGATCTGCAACAGTATTCTTAATGACAAATATCTTTTTAAACAGATCGTTGCCTCCCAAATCGTCTATGGGAACATAAAGCAGATTGTTCTTTATAATATTTTCTACAATTAATTTGCATTCAATAGGATATATTGATTGAATAAATTGATTGTTCAGTAATTCAGATACACTTTTATAATGAAAACTGAGTTTTTCCCCATCCCTTTTAGCCCTTCTCTGAAGCGAAATCAATAAGCTTATCAGACTGTAAAGTGGGGTTTGTTTTAACGGAAGACCCATCGTTACATTGACAGTTTCGATTTCTTTTGGAATGGCAGAAATTACCGGCAAAAGCAGTTCTTCGTCACATAATACGATAGCAGTATCATGAAAATCTTTTGTTTTATGCACCATTTTGGCAATTTCACCGGCTGCTATTTGAGTCTGACCAATCTGTGATGGAGAATTAAATATTTGAATATTCTTGCTTCTTTTAAAGCAATCTGTACCAAAGGGAAAATCTGTTTGTGGAAAAAGTTTCAGGTTCTCTCTCATAAAAAGACCTGCCTCCTGGTTCAAATCGTCTAAATAGTAATTGTCGAAATCCCAATAGAATTCAATATTCCCATTTGATTGAATAAATAGGAATAGTCTCTTTTCACAATTGTTTAAGGCATTAAAACCGGCGACAACAAACTTTCTTTCAGATAGATAAACGCCGGACAAATTATCCTGATTTTCTACCGCCTCGCGAAAAAGCATTCCCTCATAGGCAATTCCTTCTTCATAAAGCTCCTTCTTCAATTTCTGATAAATTGGAAACAACACTTGCCAAAGTCTGGAAAACTCCTTCTGGTCCTTTTTCTGTTCTCCATCCGTCAAGCTTTTCCAAAATTGCCTGATCTCCTCTTTCCGATCATCATTCCAGTCATTAAAATGTTCATCTATCTCCTTAAGGTCTGTTATATTGGTAAATAGAAGCTCTGCATCAACGAGATATTTGTCTACCTGGTCAAAATCATGCAGGAGCATCTCTCCCCAAAGGTAGAATTCGTCAAAAGTTTCTTTGGAACCACTAAGTTCTTTATAGATTTTAAACAGGCGGAAAATATGCTGAAGAGGCTCTTCACTTCTCAAAGATGAAATATTCGAAAAAAGCTCCTGAATCGTAATAATCTCGGGCGAAAATGTCGATACTTTGATGATCCTATTTAGATATTCTGTAAAAAATAGTCCGGCACGACGGTTTGGAAAAACAATGGTTAAATTAACAATATTCTGACCATGAGTCTTATACAAAGAATCTGCCAGTTGTTTTAAGAAATATTCTTTAGATAGATCCATGGTTCTTTTCAATTCAGGCTAACCCCCTCCAGGTGGAAATTATTTGTTAAAATTGCTGATTATTTCTGAGAAATAACTGATCATTTTAGTACATTTGGGATTGAACATATTTTCATTTCAAACGTAAGATTGAACATTAACAATTTTTTATGGATAAATTTTCCCTTGTTGGCAATCAGGAAATCAGTGCGGTTGAAGAACTTTACAAAAATTACCTTGAAAATCCGGTTAATGTTGAACCTACCTGGCGCAATTTTTTCGAAGGATTTGAGTTGGCCAGAAAATCTTACCAGGAAGCTTCTGTCTCAGCGGCTGATGAAAACCGGATTCAAAAGGAGTTCAGAATTCTTAATTTAATCAATGGATACCGTCAAAGGGGACATCTGTTTACCCGAACCAATCCTGTCAGAAAGAGAAGAGATTATTCTCCTACTTTAGAATACAAGAATTTCGATCTGGAGGAAGGAGATTTGAATATGGTATTTCATGCCGGAAAAGAAATTGGAATTGGCAATGTTACGCTAAAGGAGATAATTTCGCACCTCGAAACAACCTATTGCGAGTCTATAGGTGCCGAATTTCTATACATGCGTCAGCCTGAGCTCATTGACTGGCTTAAAGTCAGGATGGAGAAATCGAAGAACAGTGAGCATTTTTCGCCTGAGCAGCAAAAGCACATCTTTTACCATCTCAACATTGCCGTCAGCTTTGAAAGTTTTATCCACCGAAAATTTGTTGGTGCCAAAAGGTTTTCGCTGGAAGGTACTGAGGCTCTGATACCTGCCCTGGATGCCCTTATTGTTCAGGGTGCCAAGCTTGGCATCGAGGAGTTCGTAGTCGGAATGGCACACAGAGGAAGATTGAATGTGCTGGCCAATATTCTTGAAAAACCATATAAAAATATATTCAAGGAATTCACAGCTACTGAATATGAGGAGGGTATTGCACTTGGTGATGTAAAATATCATCTTGGATTTGAAAATATTGTCACTACAGATGCCGGCGAAAAGATGAAATTGAGTTTGATTCCAAACCCTTCGCACCTTGAAACAGTGGGATCTTTGACAGAGGGAATGGTTAGGGCAAGGATCGATCAACAATACAACGGAGATTTCAGCAAGATTGCTCCAATTATTATTCATGGAGATGCAGCCATCGCCGGACAAGGAATCGTTTATGAAATCGTTCAAATGTCCTTGTTGCCAGGATACAAAACTGGCGGGACATTGCATTTGGTGGTAAATAATCAGGTTGGATTTACGACGGATTATCTTGAAGCTCGTTCAAGTACCTATTGCACCGATGTTGCAAAGGTTACTCGTTCTCCTGTCTTTCATGTAAATGGAGATGATGTTGAAGCACTTATTTTTACCGTCAAGCTTGCCTTAGAATTTCGGCAACATTTTCATTCTGACGTGTTTATTGATATTCTTTCCTATCGAAAGTACGGTCACAATGAGGGTGATGAGCCAAGATTTACCCAACCACTGCTCTACAAGATCATTGCAAGCCATCCAAATCCCAGAGATATTTATGCTAAAAAGCTGATCGAAGAAGGTGTGATGACACAAACGGAAGTTGATGAGGAAATTGCACGTTTTGATCGGCAATTGGAGCTTAATTACGATGAAAGCAAGCTGATTGATAAACTTAATATCAAAAATTTTCTGGTCGATGAATACAGGCCTTATCGGTTTCCTGATCCATCCGAGATTTATGAAGTGCCGACAGCAGTTTCTGAAACTGAATTAAAAATTATTGCAAAAGCTATTAACCATCTGCCCGCCGACAAGAAATTTTTTAGCAAGATTGTCAAATTAATGGAGGACCGATCGCAAATGATCGCCAGCGATAAAGTTGACTGGGCTTTGGGCGAATTACTTGCCTATGCAACGCTGCTAAAGGATGGAATTCCCGTGCGCCTTAGCGGACAAGATGCGCAACGCGGCACCTTCTCTCACCGGCATTCTGCTCTGGTACTGGAAGATAGTGGCGAGAAATATTTCCCTCTTCAGCATCTCTCACCGGATCAGGCTTCATTTACTGTTCATAATTCTCCTTTGAACGAATACGCAGTAATGGGATTTGAATATGGCTATTCGATGGCAAATCCCAAAGGATTAACCATCTGGGAGGGTCAGTTTGGCGACTTTGCCAATGTTGCACAAGTAATCTTCGATCAATATATCTGTTCTGCCGGTGAAAAGTGGGGAATGATGAACGGTTTGGTTTTATATCTGCCTCATGGATATGAAGGGCAAGGACCAGAGCACTCCAGCGCCAGAATTGAGCGCTATTTATCTCTTTGCAGCAATTACAATATGCATGTAGTTGTTCCTACTACTCCGGCCAATCTTTTTCACTGTTTGAGACGACAAGTTATAGGCAATGTAAGAATACCATTGATCGTATTTACCCCCAAGAGCCTTCTCCGTCATCCCAAAGTTGTTTCTTCATTGGGACAGCTTACCAAAGGCGGATTTATTAAATTGATCAAGGACAATGATGTTAAACAAGGAAAAGCCGAAGTTGTGGTTTTTACATCAGGTAAGATCTATTTTGAACTGATAGAACGACGCGAAAAGCTCGAAAAAATGAATGTTGCCATTCACAGAGTTGAGCAAATATCTCCTTTCCCATCTGAAGAAGTACGTGAAATAATATTTAATAACCCACAGTCTAAAAGGTTTTTGTGGGTTCAGGATGAGCCTGCCAATATGGGCGTATGGCCTTATCTTTTTAGAAAATATCCCGAATTGGGACTCGAATTGGTAAGTCGACCGGAAAGTGCCAGTCCAGCCGCGGGATTAGTCGAGAAACACAAGCGCAGACTGGAACGAATCATGGATTCCGTTTTTAGCTAATTCATCAAACTCTTTTGATAATAATACAATAAATAAGCTTAACATGATCGTTGAAATTAAAGTACCCTCCCCTGGCGAATCCATTTCGGAAGTTGAAATTGGCAAATGGCTGGTTGAAAATGGAGCCATTGTTCGAAAAGATCAGGAGCTTGCTGAAGTTGAATCAGACAAAGCGACTCTTTCTCTTATTGCCACTGCTTCAGGCCAATTAAATATTCTCGCTAAAGTGGGAGATCGTGTTACTGTTGGAAGCGTAGCCGGTACAATTGATACCGAGAAGAGTCCTTCGCAACCTGCTGATAAGTCTGGACCAACCAAACCCGAGCAAAGAATTGAAAAGCAAAATACTGATTCAAAGACAGATAAGTTAATTACCGTAGCTAATCAATCAGCATCCGTTTCAAAAATCAATGAATCGTCTTTGAAAATGACTCCCACTGCCAAAGCGGTGATGGAACAAGCGAATTTGTCTGTAGAGGATGTCCTGGAAGGGATCAGAAGACTCACCAGAACTGATATGGAGCAGATTGTTAAAGCGTTTGAACCTCCAACTCAAAATCAGGTAAAAGCGAGTCGTGAAGAAGATCGTGTCAGCATGACTCCTTTAAGGCGTAAACTGAGCCAGCGGTTGGTAGCAGTAAAGAATGAAACAGCTATGCTCACAACTTTTAACGAAGTTGACATGAGCAAAATTATGGATTTTAGAACGCGTTTTCAAAAGGCCTTTACTGATAAATATGGTTACAAGCTGGGATTCAATGCATTCTTTGCCAAAGCAGTAAGCCAGGCCTTGTTGCATCACCCTTCAGTTAATTCAATGATTGATGGAGAAGAGATTATTACACCAAAGTACCACGATATTGGAATTGCAGTATCCAGTCCGAAAGGATTGATGGTACCAATTATTCGAAATGTTGAGACGATGAATGTTGCTCAAATAGAAGGTTCAATCAAAGACCTTGCTGAAAAAGCCCGTGATAAGCGTCTCACAGTTCAGGAAATGACAGGTGGAACTTTCACAATCACCAATGGTGGCGTTTTCGGGTCAATGATGTCAACCCCAATTATTAACCCACCCCAGAGTGCCATCCTTGGATTGCATGCCATCAAAGATCGTCCAGTGGCTATTGACGGAAGGGTTGAAATCAGGCCTATGATGTATATTGCTCTTTCCTACGACCATAGAATTATTGACGGCAAAGATTCTGTCGGATTTCTTGTTAAAATAAAAGAGTTAATTGAAAATCCCAATAACCTATTGTTTAATGGGAAGGATGTTGGTGAGGTACTGCTTGATTTATGATACTCGAAAAGGATAAAGGATAAAGTGGAATTCTTACTAGATTTAGAATTAGCTCAATTATAGTATAAGTTATAAATTAAGAACGCCACGATTTTGATCGTGGCGTTCTTAATTTATCCTTTCGACTTTATCCTTTATCCTTTTCTTCGCTGGTTTCAGCAGCCTCTTCGAAATCAAGTAATCCCTTTTCTTGCAGTAAGTTATACCATGTAAGTACTTTCTTTATATCAGATACATACACACGTTCTTTATCGTAATCAGGAAGAACTTTCTCGAAATATTTCTTTAGATCTTCAGGTTTAGTATTGGCTGGAATGGCTGCAGCACCATTTTCAAGATCTGAAATCTTCCTGAAAACCTGTTTAAGCGGAAAATCTTCGCTGGTGGTATAAATTGCAATGTCCTCAAGCGTGCTCATTTTAGCACTGGCAAAAGCCGTTTGCTTCATTCCAGTCAGGAGAGATTCTACGATCACTCCATTTTTGCCTTCAGACAGAACTTTAAATAGTCCAGGTTGCCCGGATATTGCCAATATACCTTTTAACATAAATGTACTTTTTGATACTTTGCAAAAATAGCAAGAATTTTTTGTTCTCCTCTCCAAAACTTTGGCGAACTTTACCACAAAATTGAACAGCATTTTATGGGTGAATTAAAGATGGTGGTAACCGACCTCGATGGTACCTTACTTCAAAATGATCATTCAATAAGCATTGAAGATCTTGAAACACTTGAAATACTTGGTAAAATGGGAATCTGCAGAGTGGCCGCCACCGGCAGAAACCTTTTCAAGGTAAGGAGAGCATTGAATCCTTCTGATCCTTTTGATTACGTTATATGCTCTTCAGGTGCAGGAATCGTTGACTGGCAAAAACAAGAGGTCATCAGGGCGGTTAATTTTCCAGAAAAGCTAACTTCGCAACTGATTGACTTTTTGATTTCTAACGGATATAATTTTAAAGTTTCGGACTGCTTTCCTGATAACCACAATTTTTTTTGGTGGAAAAAATCTGACTGTCCCGAAATTGATCGATATATCGAAGTACATTCAAAAATGGGGACATCAGAGGAGCTAGTTCCCGGCAAAAAATACAGTTCATCTCAGTTGCTTCTATTTTTTCAAAAAGGAAGCGACAAATTTGATCAGGTAAAAAAAATATTATTGGGACAATTTTCCGAAATAAGCATCATAAGAACAACATCACCACTTAATGAAAACTGGATATGGATGGAGATCTTTCCGAAAGGAATCTCAAAAGCCTATGGAATAGCCGAAATCTGCGAAATAACGGGGATTAAAAGAAAAGAAACCCTCGGTATCGGCAATGACTTCAACGATCTTGAAATGCTTGATTTTACACATTTATCCTACGTAGTGCATAACTCGCCTCAAGAATTGAAAGATAAATTTTTGATTTCCCTACCCCATCATGAAAATGGATTTTCTCATGCAGTAAGAAAGCACTTGCCAAAATAATCCCAGGAAGATGCAGATGAAATTAGTCGATAAAAACTTATGGCTTATTCACTGCAGAACTCAGTCAAAACACCTAAGGTAGATTTTGGATGCAGAAAACCAATATTAAGGCCTTCAGCTCCCTTTCTAGCTTTCTTGTCAACCAATTGAATTCCTGTCAGCTCCGCTTCAGCTAAGGCTCTATTAACCTCATCAACAGAAAAAGCAATGTGATGAACGCCAGGTCCCTTCTTTTCAAGAAACTTTCCAATAGGTCCTTCAGGATCCATTGATTCAAGTAATTCGATTTTCGTTTCCCCTACTCTGAAAAATGCCGTCCTAACTTTCTGGTCAACTACTTCTTCAATTGCATAGCACTTTGTGCCAAGTAAGGTTTCATAATACTTGATAGCACTTTCCAAATTTTCAACTGCAATCCCAATGTGCTCAATTTTTGATATGTTCATCTCATTCTTTTGAGGTGGCAAAAATAATCATAATCTGCACTCATATCAATTATTTTTCCGTAATTTGAAAATCAATTGACACAACTATCAAACACTCAACATGAAGCAATTTGACTTAGCGGTAATTGGCAGTGGACCAGGTGGTTTAGCGGCAACCATGCGTGCTCTGGACTTCGGTAAAAACGTTTGTATCATTGAAGCCGGACATTTGGGTGGCAACGGGATCATGAATGGTCCGCTCACTTCAAAAACTATGTGGGAATTGTCGGCCGACTATGCTGTCGCGGCAGCTGTTGACAGAGGCTATCGTGCATCGGGGCTTCAGGTCGATTACAATCTGGTCAAAAAGACAGTTTTACAGGCTGCTAAAACCAAACAGAATCAGATTCTGTCTCAGATTGAGACATTTTCTGACAGCAAGAATCTTCCCGGGAACATTACCTTCATTCAGGGTTTTGCCCGATTTCTCGACAAACATACTTTAGAAATAAAGACCCCGAATGGAATTGAAATAATTAACGCTGACTACATCATTATAGCTACCGGATCAGTGCCACGACCTCATGCTGAATTGGAGATTGACCAAAAGCAGATTCTCGATTCAGACGGAATTCTGAACCTCGAAAGTTTTCCGGAGAGAATGATGATCATTGGATCAGGTATTATCGGTTGTGAATTTGCAACCATCTTCTCTAATTTTGGTCAAACTGAGGTGCATCTTCTTGACCGCACCCACCGCGTAATTCCTTTCGAAGATGATGATGTGAGCGACTTTGTATCACGGAACCTGGAAAAGAATGGCGTAATCATTCACCGCACAGCCACTCTTCGTACAGTCCGTAAGAAAAGTAATTACCTTGAAATCGTATTGGATTACGATGATGGTCATAGCAGTGTGGTTGAAGTAGATATCATCCTTATTTCAATAGGCCGCGATCCAAATACCGCCGGACTTTGCCTGGAAAATGCCGGAATCGAAACCACCAGCAAAGGCTATTTGAAAATAAACGAAGAGTGCGCATTGTCAAATTTCGGAGATTGCAATATTTTCGCTGCCGGGGATGTTACCGGTCAAAAAGCATTGTATGGAGTAGCCGAGGAGCAGGGCCGTTTTATAGTGGAGGCTATTTTTGGTCAGACCAGCTATTTATTGGACTATTCTCACATGCCAACATTGATGTTTTTTAAGCCTGAACTAGCAGCAGTCGGTGCAAATGAAAAAATGTTACGAAGCAAAGGAATTCCATACAAGGCAGCTTTTTACTCAAATGAACTGGTTAATAGAACAATAGCTATGCGGAATACAAGCGGTTTTGTTAAAATTATGGTTAGCAATGATGGATCTGACAGAATTTTGGGAATGAGGGCAGCCGGTCCTCAGGCATCCGCATTTATCGTCTCTATTGCCTATTTGATCAATGCTGATATCCGTCTGCAGGAAGTTTTGCAAAGCATCCATCCACACCCAAGTGTTACAGAAGGAATCCAGGAATGTCTGAGAGTGTTTTACAACCAATCTATATTTAAACCAAAAGCATTTCCACATTTAATTTATGTGACTGAGTGGAAACCGGATGAAAAGAAAGCATAACAAATTTTTAATTTGCAGTTTTTTATTTCTTATGTGCTTCTCCCTATCTTCGCTGACATAAAATATTAAATCACGCTACATGATTCTATTCTTCAAAGCAAATAGCAAAATTCTTGCTGTTGGTACACAAGTTTCATTAAATCAATCTGATATAGAAAAATTATGTTGGCTTTTTGGAGAAGCTGAATTGATTCATTCTGAAGAACTAGAGGGGCATTTTGTGGGCCCCAGGAAAGAGATGGTTACCCCCTGGAGTACTAATGCCGTCGAGATTACCCAAAATATGGGAATTATTGGTATTATTCGCATCGAAGAATTTTCAGCTAGCGATGATCAATCTCCTTTCGATCCCATGCTTCAGGCATTTTATAAGGGTCTTACACAATCCCTTTTCACAATCGAACATCAGCCTGATCCTGTTTTATTTATTGAAGATATCTCGGAATACAACAAGAAAGAAGGATTGGCGCTAAGTGCCGACGAAATTCAATACCTGGAAGAAGTTTCCAAAAAAATTAACCGAAAACTGACGGATAGTGAAGTTTTTGGATTTTCGCAGGTAAATTCAGAGCATTGCCGACACAAAATATTCAATGGAACTTTTATTATTGATGGAATAGAAAAGCAACATACTCTTTTTGAACTAATTAAAAGAACTACCAAGACAAATCCAAATACCGTTGTTTCAGCCTACAAGGATAATTGCTCTTTCGTCGAAGGACCCCAGGCTGAACAATTTGCACCCGCTTCGGCTGATAAAGCTGATTTCTTTGAGGTCACAGATATTGAAACGGTACTTTCGCTTAAAGCTGAAACACACAATTTTCCTACAACGGTGGAACCATTTAATGGTGCTGCTACAGGAACTGGTGGAGAAATCAGGGATAGAATGGCTGGAGGAAAAGGCAGTTTTCCCATAGCCGGAACTGCTGTCTATATGACCTCTTATTCTAGAAATGACGATAATAACAGGCCTTGGGAAATTAATTTTACACCACGCAAGTGGTTGTATCACAATCCAGAAGAGCTTTTAATTAAAGCTTCTAATGGAGCATCTGATTTTGGGAATAAATTCGGACAGCCATTGATTAATGGTTCAGTTCTAACTTTTGAACATGCCGAACATCAAAAAAAATATGGCTACGACAAGGTAATTATGCAGGCAGGTGGCATTGGTTACGCCCGTAAAGAGGATAGTTTGAAAGGGAATCCGCAGGCCGGTGAAAGTGTGGTTTTGCTGGGTGGTGATAATTACCGAATTGGGATGGGTGGAGGAGCTGTTTCCTCGGTTGATACCGGAGCTTTTGAAAGCCACATTGAATTGAATGCCGTTCAGCGAGCTAATCCGGAGATGCAAAAAAGGGCATACAACACCATTCGGGCATTGGCCGAATCAGGGAGGAATCCAATCATATCTATACATGATCATGGCGCAGGAGGACATTTAAATTGCCTTTCAGAGCTAGTTGAAGAAACTGGAGGTCAAATATTTATAGACAAACTTCCTGTTGGAGACCCAACCCTTTCTGCCAAAGAAATCGTGGGTAATGAGTCGCAGGAGAGAATGGGTTTTGTGACAGGTAAGGAAAATCTTGACTGGATTCGTCGCATTGCAGAACGCGAGAGGTCGCCTTTTTATACCATTGGTGAGACAACCGGTGATCACAAATTTACCTTTGTTAATAGAAATAATGGTGAACGTCCCATTGATATGGAGTTGGCTACACTTTTTGGGAAACCTCCTAAAACCCTTTTGGAGGATCAAACCCCAGATCAAAAATACACAAATATTAAATATTCCAAGAGTTTAATTAACAGTTATTTAGAGCAGATTTTACAGCTTGAATCCGTTGGATGTAAAGATTGGCTGACCAATAAAGTCGACCGTTCTGTTACAGGAAGAATTGCTAAACAACAATGTGCGGGTGAACTGCAACTTCCTTTGAACAACTTAGGGGCTGTCGCCATTGATTATCAAGGTAACAAAGGAATTGCAACTTCTCTTGGACATGCCCCGGCAGCCGGATTAATTAATCCAACCAATGGTTCATTTCTCTCAATTGCTGAAGCACTTACGAATATTGTTTGGGCTCCACTTACCCATGGATTAAAAGGTGTTTCTCTTTCAGCTAATTGGATGTGGCCAGCAAAAAACAAAGGTGAAAATGCCAGGTTATATCAAGCAGTTCAGGCAGCTTCAGATTTCGCCTGTGCTTTGGGGATCAATATTCCGACTGGAAAAGATTCGCTCTCAATGACTCAAAAATACAAGGATGAGGTCGTTTATGCGCCAGGAACCGTTATCATCTCTGCATCTGGCGAAGTTTCTGACATAAAAAAAATAATAGAACCAGTTCTCGTTAATGATTCAGCAAAATCAATCTATTATATTGATTTTTCAAAATCTGCCAAGGAATTGGGAGGAAGTTCATTGGGACAAATACTATCCGCTTTGGGAGAAGAGACGCCCTCAGTAGCTGATCCCTCCTACTTCGCTAAGGCTTTTGAAACTTTGCAGGAAGCAATTAATTTCGGATATATTGTTTCGGGTCACGACATATCATCTGGAGGACTGATAGTTACATTGCTGGAAATGTGTTTTGCTCAGAATGCCGGCGGAATTGAGGTTGATTTATCTCCAATAAACCAGCAAGACATCGTCAAACTCCTGTTTAGTGAAAATCCAGGTGTCATTGTTCAGGCCTCCGATCCTTTGGAATTGGAAAAACTGTTTGAACGAAGTATAGTAAAATGCCTTCTGATAGGAAAACCTTCTCCGAAAAGAGAAATTAGGGTAAAAAATTTCCTCGAGGATTACTATTTTGACATTGATAAATTGCGGGAGAACTGGTTTAGGCCTTCTTACCTGCTTGATCAAAAACAATGCGGAAAAGATAAGGCTTTTAGCCGTCTGACAAATTATAAAAAGAATAATCTTTCTTTCAATTTGGGAGGGTTCAATGGAGAATATGCCTCATTGAACATTGACCCCAAGCGGAGGATAAAGACTGGCATAAAAGCGGCTATTATCAGAGAGAAAGGAGTCAATGGTGACCGTGAAATGGCCTGGAGCTTATATCTGGCAGGATTTGATGTCAAAGATGTTCACATGACTGATCTTATCACCGGGCGCGAAACACTTGAAGATATCAGCATGATCGTTTTCGTCGGAGGATTCTCAAATTCTGATGTATTGGGCTCTGCGATAGGTTGGGCTGGAGCATTTAAGTACAATGAACGGGCAAAAGCAACCCTTGATCAGTTTTACAAGAGAGATAATACGCTAAGTCTGGGTGTTTGCAATGGATGTCAGCTTATGGTCGCCCTTGATTTGATCTATCCTGAGAAATTGAAGAAAATTAAGATGCTCCATAATGAATCCCATAAATTCGAATCCACATTTCTGAATGTTGATATTATTGACAATGAATCAATTATGCTAAAATCTTTATCAGGCAGAAAGCTTGGCATATGGGTTGCTCATGGCGAAGGCAAGTTTTCAATACCAGAAGGCGAAGCACAGTACAATATTCCGATTAAATATTCCTTCGCAAATTATCCTGGTAATCCAAATGGTTCTGATTTTGAAGCTGCTGCAATATGTTCGGATGACGGGCGACACCTTGCGATGATGCCCCATCTCGAAAGATCTGTCTATCCCTGGCAGTGGGCTCATTATCCTGCTGAAAGAAAATCAGACCAAATTACTCTCTGGGTAGAAGCATTTGTTAACGCAAGGAAATGGATTGAAGATTTAAAATAGAAAAAGGGCGCGAAGCCCTTATTCTATTTTAAATCTTCAGGTTCAAACCCTCTGCTCACAGATCGGGTAAGACATTGGCTTTGCTTAACCTTGTCTATGAATCCGTCCTCAGATTCGTATATTTTGGATAGCAGGTAGTCTGCCTCACCCAAGCCATGATCTGAAGCCAGATTAAAGAATTCAATTGCCTTTTCAATGTCTTTGTCCACAACGTCACCCGTAGTATAAAACTCTGCCAAACTAATCCACGCCGCGGCAAAACCATTTTCGGCAGATTTGCGAAAGAACTCCATGGCTCCAATTTTGTTCTCCTCTATCCCTTCTCCATAAAACAACATTCCCGCCAGATTGTACTGAGCTTGAGGATAATTCTTATCAGATGCTTTCTTGAAATAGAAATAGGCCTTTTGCAAGTTTTTTTCTCCGGTTTCGCCAAAGTACCACATGACCCCTAAATTATATGCTCCCAACATAAAACCTGAATCGTCGGCACGTGTATACCATTTAAAGGCTTCCTGAGGATCTGCTTTTACTCCCTTCCCTTGATGGTAAACATTTCCAAGGTTGTTCATTGCCTCTGCAATTCCACCTTTGGCAGCTACTTCATATTGTTCTATGGATTTAATTGGATCAATCTCGCATCCCTGACCTGTTTCAAAAAGAACTGCCAGGTTGAAAGCTGCTTTGGCATAACCGGCAGATGAAGCCTTTCTGTACCATCTCAAGGCTTCACTCAGGTTTTTTTCTACTTTCAATCCGTTCTCAAGGTATACAGCGGTCTTAAACATCGCTCCAGGCTCACCTTTCTCTGCTGCCTTCAAAAACCATTCATAGGCTTTGTCCTTATCTGACCAATAGGTTTCCCCTTTTTCGTGCAGAAGTCCTAATATATAACAAGCACGGGGATGACCTGCCTCGGCCGATTTTTTGAAATAGTCACCGGCCGAATATTTGTCTCTCTCGATCCATTCGCCAGCCAAACAAATACTTGCATATTGATATTGCGCTTCAAGATTCCCTTTTTCAGCCGCCTTTCTATAATTATCGACCGCTGTTTTGATATTTTTTTCAACACCTTCGCCTGTCTCATAGCGCTTAGCCATTAAGACCATGGCATCAGCACTTCCATTGAGTGATGCTTTTATTAACATTTCAACTCCATGATAATCTGCCTGCTTCAGATAATAACTTGCAAGAGCTTCCTGCGCTTCTGAAAATCCACGATCAGCGGCTTTCTGATACAATTCCATGAAATCGTCTTCATTGGTCTCCTCACGAAGTTTTCCCATGAGAAAAATCGCTTCAGAATAATCAGCGTGGACAGCTTGCTCCAGGTATTTCTTTGCCTTGTCCACATCCTTTTCAATTCCCAATCCCAAAAGATATATTTTACCCATTTTAAGGGCAACTTCAGATGTTACGTCACCGTCAATTTTACCCAACCACTCCAGACTTTGGACAACATTCTGTTCTATTCCTTTTCCTTCGTATAAATATAGCCCAACCTTTTGATAGGCAGGTTCATACCCTTCATTTGCCGCTTTAAGATACCATTCAAATGCCTTTTCGGGTTTAACCGGAACTGTTAAACCCAATTCGAAGATCTCCCCTACTTTATAAATAGCTGGCAGAAAGCCCTCCTTGGCGGAAGCATACCAATAATCAACAGCTTCATTGGCATCCTTGTAACCACCTTCACCGGAATATAGGAGCCTGCCATAATTGTATTTTGCAACTTTGTCACCACGTTCTGCACCTCGTTCATACCATTCGAACGCTTTGGTTGAATCGAGAGAAAGCCCTTCACCTTTTTCACGCATACTTCCAATGTAATTGCATGCCTCTATTCCTCCTGCTCTGGCAGATTCAAGAAAAAACCGGACAGAATCTGAAAAGGATTGAACCCTGTCAGTGCCAGAGTAATATTTTATGCCAAGTTCGAGGGTTGCCTTGACAAAATCCTTTTCATAGTCAGCACAAAAAAGATTTATGGCATCATCAACAGAGGAAGTATGACGCAGAATATCAAGAAAAACAATTGCAGGTTTAAAACCGGCCTCAATGCATCTTTCAATCCGCTTTGCTCCTTTCTCAGTTTTCCCTTTCTCAAGAATCTCAATTCCACGCCTGAAACTACGTGGATATGTTTTAAAAATTTCCTTATTCACGAAAAATATTTAATTTTATTTAATTGAATTTCAATTTTTTAACTCCAATAATTCACATTGATTGAATCTCCTGGAAAATTAATTGATATGAATATTCAGGTATCTCCCAAAATTTTGCTCTAAATTTTCCTTAAAAATAGCGATTAACCGACAATCTAAGCAATTTGAATGATTTAAAAACCACATATATGAAAATTTTTGATTTATTTTATCGTTGGAATTCTATAAACGGTCATTAACGATTCCCCGGAAACATGATAGCCATAGATTCAATCGCATTGATCTCAAAGTATTACAAGCCGAAATCAAAAGCCTGTCAGATTCTGTTGAATCACAGTTTTTCGGTGAGGGACAAAGCCTTGAAGATAGCTTTGAAGCATAGTGAGTTGAACCCTGATATGCAGTTTATTGAAGAGGCTGCCATGTTGCACGACATCGGTATTTTCATGACCAACGCTCCTGATCTTTACTGCTTTGGTGATTATCCATACCTGTCCCACGGTTACCTTGGATGTGAGCTCTTAACACGACTAGGTTATCCGGAACATGGCTTAGTTTGTGAAAGACACACCGGCGTGGGAATTTCGAAGGAAGAGATTATTCAACAAAAACTACCTCTCCCCTACAGAGATCTAATTCCTGAATCTGTTGAAGAGCAGATTATCGCCTTCGCAGATAAATTTTATTCCAAGAGTAATGGAGATTTCAGGGAGAAATCACTGGCGGAGGTTCGAAAATCTGTGGGAAAGTTTGGTAAAACAAATGTCCAGCGATTTGAAGAATGGTGTGAATTGTTTCTTTAACCAGCCATCAGCTTCCTAATACTGCTGTTTGTCATAAAAACTCTGATTCTTGCTCAGTTTCAAATCCTGAAGCATGGCAGCTGTTGCCCTGATTGTGAAGCTGTAACTTTGGCGGTATCCAAATGGAACAAGATTAAGTGACATCTGAAAGCAGTGCATGTCCCTGAATATGTTGAATTGAGTAAAGGAAACTTCCATTTTTTGAATATCCAATCCTGAAGAAAAACCTACCTTCCAATTTTTTGTCAAATCGATATTTCCATTGAATTCTACAGTTTGGTTAATTGATGAAGCGGCCGCAGGATTGGGCTTGCTGTACCTCAAACTATAATCAAATCGAAAATCCCATGGGATTTTGAAATCAACATATTCAGGTATATCCGGATAATTCTTTCTGGTTTTCTCAATGACTTTCTGGTCTTCTGTTTTCTCAAGAGGCTTGCCATCTTTGCCCAGCACTGGCTTAATTAAATTCTCTTCTGATTTTGATTTAAATGAATAGCCGAAAGACAAATTTGCACTTGTCAATCTGGCAAGTTTTTTGGATCTGGCAAATTCGAAAACATTGATCAAATGCCCATTTTCAAAGGCGTAAGGATCCATAATGGCACCCATATTGACATCGACACCAGCCACTTTTGTCCGGGCCGAAATATTAATATTCGAGAGATTAAGCGAATCAGCAGCGAGGTTGTATGAGGTGGCCAATGACAATTGATCAATCAGTTTTACCTTTTTGTACTTTTCCTTTGAAATTGTGTCATTCTCATTCTTCATTTTCATTTCAAGTGTATTGCCAAGATTGAAACCTATTGATCCGGATCTTCCTGAACCAGCAGTACCATAAATAGCACCTTCATGGTAAGGATATCTCAGAGAGACCGGATTGCCTTTGTCATCATAATACTCAACATTTCCATACATACCATAACCTGGATTGCTGAAATCGGGCTGCAAACTGAAACTAAGCGACGGCGACATCATATGCCTTATTCCCTTAATTTTTGATTTTGAATTCCGGGGAATGAAATCTCCATAGAACTTTGTGGAAGCACCCACGCTAACGGAATAATCAAAATCCCTTGTAAATCCAAAAATAGTGTCAGAAATTGCCACCATTTTTCTTACTGGATCCCATGCTTTTCTAATCTGGCTGGTATACCATCTTTCATTGTAGTTAACAGAGGGACTAATGGTAATAAATTTAAATGCTTTAAATGAGGTACTTATCGGAATACTTTGTTTAATGCCATTTTGCCAGTCTCTGGCTATACTCGAACTCATGAGCTTGTACTCTTTGGTATTTATAGAATTTTGCATATCAAAACTATAGCTCATTCCAATCTTTTGATACCACTTCTCTTTACCTGAAGAATTTTTTGATTTAAACGGATAGATCCTGTTGACATTAAATGTCATTTGAGGAAAAGTTAGATTGATGGTAGTATCACGGCTGTTTTGGGAATGACGTAGGTTCGCGGACATGGTAAACAGATCCCATCTTCTGGTGTAGGCAACACTTGATTGTTTAGTATTTGTGAGGTAATTTTGAGTCGTAATTGAGTTATTCTGGTCGTATTGACTTGTTGAAAAATTAACACTTGCACTAAATGTTTGATTGGGACTTGCTTTGGTATCCATGGAATGATTCCAGGTGATGGCAAAATCATTCTGAATCTTGTAATCAGGTAAACCCTTGTCACCAAAGACATTCTTGTAAAAATTTATATCAAGTCCACCGCTAAATTTGTACCTGAGACGATAATTGGTATGCATTTTTAGCCCTCTGGACCCTTTTGAAAAAATATCTCCTCTCAGGGCGACATCAAAATAGTCATTGGCAGCCCAATAATATCCAATATCCCGAAGATAGAATCCTCTGTTAATTTCATCTCCATATGTTGGCATCAAGAACCCGGAAGAATAAGTTGGGGAGTTGGGGAAAAATCCAAATGGAATAAATAAAAAGTAGATTGGAATATCCTCCAAAACGAAATAGGCAGGACCAGTAACAATTTTTTTATTTGAAAGCACCTTTGCCTTGGTCATTTGAAGATAGAAATGGGGATGCTCGGCATCACAAGTAGTATATTTTCCATCTTTCATATTATAGGTGGAGTCGTTCATGAGCTTGGTTTTGCCGCTATGAATGTATCCGCCCTCCTGCTCTGTTACGACACCATATACTATTCCTTTCTTTGTCAGAAAGTTGTATTTGATCTCATCTGCCTCAAATTCCTGATCCCCTTGCTTAAAAATTGGTTTACCAATGATCGTTCCGGTCGAATCCGGTTTACCTGTAGCATGAACAAGATTACTGTCCTTATTTAACTCAATATAATCTGCGGTCAATTCAATATCCTTGTATTTAACTTTGGCATTTTTATACATGTATATTTTATTGGCACTATTATGGAAAAGTATTTTCCCATCGGCAGTATAATCAACTTCAGCATCAAAATCTTCACTTTTATTTTTGAGATTGAGAGAATCCTTGGCCACAGAATCATTCTTCAAGACTGTCAATGAATCTCTTAAGGTTTTAATTACTCCTTTTGTCGGGGACAATTCAGGTGCAATTTGCCTTTTTGTGTTTTTCCCGATCTGAACCGGTTCCTGAGCAAAAACGAGTGATTGCCAAATCAGAATCAATAAGAGAGTGTATTTTATTAATCGTAAAGTGCTCAAATCTATATAATTAGATCGTTTAAATATTCTAATTTCTTCGTTCCGGTCTATGTGGCAAAAGTAAAAAATACTAACGGACAAAAAGGGTACACGGATAAATAATTTAATCTTCTATTTTTGTATATGTTTAACAGCAACCTATGGGGCGAAATTTTGAGAAAATGAGGGCCAAAAGATTGAATCTACATGGAATTAAATGGATGATTCTACTATGCATCTTATTTCTGGCTGTCATTTCAGCAGAAGGTCAGAAGAAAGGCACCGCTATTAAAACGGTTGTGATTGATGCCGGCCATGGAGGAAAAGATCCTGGAACGATTGTTGGCCAGGCCAGAGAGAAAAATATCGTTTTGGATATTTCCCTCAAATTGGGGAAATATGTCCAGCAAAATCATAAAAATATAAAAGTTGTCTTTACCAGAGACAATGATTTTTATGTTCCATTAATGGATAGAGCGCAAATTGCCAACAAAATTAATGCTGACCTTTTTATTTCTATTCATGCAAATTATTGCGAAAATCCGACTATAAATGGAACAGAAACCTATGTTCTTGGTTTACACCGAACTGAAGACAACCTTAATGTTGCGAAAAAGGAGAATAGTGTGATCCTGTTAGAAGACGACTATTCAAAACGTTATGAAGGTTTTAATCCTAATCTCTCAGAATCATACATCATGTTTGAGCTGATTCAGGACACCTACCTGGATCAAAGTCTTCAATTTGCAACAATTTTACAATCAAATTTCAAAGAATTGGCTCAGAGGCACGACAGAGATGTTCGGCAGGCAGGATTCTTGGTACTTAGAGAAACAGCTATGCCAAGTGTGCTGATTGAGACTGGCTATTTAAGCAATAAAAAGGAAAACAGTTTTCTCCTGACGGATGAAGGCCGGAGTGAAATTGCACATTCTATTTATGGATCTTTGCTAAACTACCTGAATAAACTGGATTCCAAGGACAATCTGCCCATTAAGGCAGAAAAGGCTTCGAAGAATGAAAGTACACCTAAAATCGAAAAGATAGTTCCTCAAAAGCAAAGTGTTTCAAAGGCAATTGAGAAAATACAATCTGAAGTTGAACCATCCAGCATTGAATCAGTCACCAAAACCAAAAAGTCACAAACCAAAGTGATTCCTAAGGAGAAAACGGAGCGAGATACAATTGTTAGATCAACTATAGTGAAAACTAATGAGGAGAAAATCTCTTATGCCATTCAAATAGGTGTTTTTTCGAAAAAAATTAGCCTTGATTCTAAGGCATTTAAAGGAATATCACCTGTCAAAGAGTTGATTATAGAGGGAAAGTACAAGTATTATTGCAGCCAGTCAGATACTTTTCAGGCAACCAAGAATAGTTACTTCGAAGTTTCCAAAAAGTTCCCTGATGCTTTTATTGTATCCATACAAAACAATGTTGTCAAAATGGTATGGAACAATAATACTAAATAATATTCCGGTCCAGGTTTGGATGTTTTATTTGTTCCAAATCCTCTTTACCTTTGTGGTGCACCTTTTGACCTTCGGGTTTTGCAACATTGAGAATGAAACTTTGGAATAACTCTATTTAATAAATTAGTAAATCGTGAAAATCTCAAAGACATCAAAAATTGGTATCGTTTTGGTTATCAGCTTTACAGTTTTGGTTTGGGGAATAAATTTCTTGAAAGGGCGGGATATATTCAGAACAGAAAAAGTATACATAGCCAGGTACAAGAATGTTGGTGGACTGGAAGCATCAACCGTTGTTCAGTTGAATGGGTTAAAGATTGGGTATGTCAGGGAAATCTATTTTTCGGATGATTTATCGGGTGATCTGATCGTTAAAATAGCTGTATTCAATAAATTCCCCTTGCCCGTCGGCACAACTGCTGAAATTGCTAACAGCGATCTTTTGGGGTCAAAAGTCGTAAAATTGAGTTTAGGCAAATCTGAAAAATTTTATCAGCACAATGACACCATTAAGACAAAGATTGAATCAGACCTGATGAGTCAGGTCACTGAACAGATCGCCCCAATCAAAGCCAAGGCGGAAAGATTAATCGTATCGTTGGATTCCATCGTATCAGGTGTTTCCTTGCTCCTTAACAGTGATTCCCGTAGAAATATCAGCAAAAGCATAGAGCAAATTAGTCTGACAATGGAGAATCTGGAAAGAATATCCAGTGACTTAAGCACAGTTGTTAGTGACCAAAAAACCAATCTAACTTCTACTATCGTAAACCTTAAACAGTTAACTGAACAATTAAACAATGACTCAAGATCTCTGGGGCATATATTGAATAAATTCTCCTCCATAAGCGATTCAATTAGTCCGACAGAGCTTAAGTCCACCTTAACCCATTTAAACAAATCAGCGGCAGGTCTGGAAACGATCCTTTCCAACCTCAATAATTCTAATGGAACGCTAGGAATGCTTCTAAAAGACTCAACAATTTATACCCAATTGTATGAGTCGGGCGAAAACCTGAACCGATTGCTAATAGATCTGAAAACAAACCCTCACAGATACCTGAAAATATCTGCCATCAACTTCGGAAAAGAGGTTTATCTGGCTCCGGGAACATCCTACCGGACAATTGAAAATATTGACTTTAAAGTTTTTTTATTCAGTTCAACTGTTAGAATACCGCTGGAATCATCACTATTCCAGGGAATTAAAAATCTCGAGGAGGTACAAGATGGATCTAAATTTCTTTACTTCGCTGGTGAAGAAAAATCATACGAGAAAGTTAGAATGGTTCTAAATAAGGTGCAACTCTCTTTTCCTCAGGCTTCTTTAAAAGCCTATGAGAACAAACAAGAAATTTCTCTGAAAAAAGCCATAAAAATTTGTTCAAAGTAATTTTGAATTAATCTTTTTTAACTAATTTAACCCAACGAAAATAGATTGATTTTATAAGTATTTTGCCTTCCGACAAAATATTAAACATCAAAAATTTTAAGGGCAAAAATAATATTGAAGTATCATACTATCAGCGTTTTGCCCCCTACGTAAAAATACTATCCTGATTATCAGATAGTTGTAGTTTTAAAGAAACTTATTTGATTGATTATTACAGAATTAAAAGATGAACAAATTAACACATTTATTTTTAGCGTGATCTGTTTCCAATGCATTAAAATTTGATTACCCGTAACTTTATTTTACTTTTTTACCGCAACCTAAATGGAGAAAGATCACGTTTCAATATGGGACAGCTGTCTGAGAATTATTAAAGACAATGTACCCAGCATAAGTTATAGAACCTGGTTCGAACCTATTGTTCCATTAAAACTTGAGAACAATATTTTGACGATTCAGGTTCCAAGTCCATTTTTCTACGAATATTTGGAAGAGCAATACATTGATATCCTCAGAAAGACACTTCGCAAAGAACTTGGCACTGGGGCAAAGCTTGAATACAATGTAGTTGTTGACAATAACAATAGTGTCAACAGTAAGCCTTATACCATTAAATTACCTACAAATCAGAATAATAATTTAAAAAATAAGCCGGTATCTGCGCTCGTCCCATCCGACGAAAGCGGAATTCGGAATCCATTTGTTATTCCTGGCATTCAAAAAATCCAGATTGATTCACAGCTTAAATCCGATAATACCTTTGATAATTTCATCGAGGGTGAATGCAATCGACTTGCACGCAGTGCTGGCTATGCTGTTGCTCAAAAGCCTGGCGGAACTGCTTTTAATCCATTGATGCTTTATGGTAATTCCGGATTAGGCAAAACACATTTGGCTCAAGCCATTGGTATTGAAGTAAAAGAACGATATCCTGACAAGATTGTTTTGTATGTAAACGCAAATAAGTTCTTCATTCAGTTTTCCGAGGCAACCAGAAACAACTCAAGAAACGATTTTCTTCACTTTTACCAGATGATCGATGTGCTGATCATTGATGATGTTCAGGAATTTGCCGGGAAAGAAAAAACTCAGGAAACATTTTTCCATATCTTCAATCACCTGCATCAATCGGGTAAGCAGCTAATTCTTACTTCTGATAAATCCCCAATCGAATTGAAAGGGATGGAACAGCGTCTTCTTTCACGTTTTAAATGGGGACTTACCGCTGATCTACAAGTACCAGATTTTGAAACGAGAATGAATATTCTTCGGAAGAAGATCTACAAAGATGGTATTATTATTTCTGAGGAGGTACTGGAATATCTTGCCTCTCACATAAGCAGCAATGTCAGGGAATTAGAGGGTGCTTTGATTTCATTGTTAGCCCAGGCTACACTGAACAAGAAAGAAATAACACTTGAGCTGGCTATAAAGATGATTAATAAGCTGGTAAATAATACAAAGAGGGAGTTAACAATTGATTATATATCCAAAGTTGTCTCAGATTATTTTTGCATTCCGGTCGATTCTCTTTCTGTCAAAACGCGTAAAAGAGAGATTGTTCAGGCAAGGCAAATTGCCATGTACTTTTCAAAAAATCTGACACAATCATCTCTCGCATCTATCGGTTCCCAGATTGGTGGTAAAGACCATGCAACCGTGCTTCATGCATGCAGAACTGTGACCAATCTAAAAGAAATTGATAAAAATTTCAGATTAAGTATTGACGAAATAGAGAATAAATTGAAAATGTAATTTTCGAATAAGCAGACTGACAAGTTTGCTTTTTTTATTTTATATCATTAAGGTTCAGCATTCTAATTCTATTTTGATGGTAACTGATACCTATCAGACAATTGTTCAACCTTCTGAGGGCTTGTACAAGGAAAAAGGCAGCAGATTTATTTCAATGGCTTTCCCCATTCAGAATGAGGAAATGATTAAGGAAATTATCTCCGGTATCAGAAAAGAGCATTTCTCTGCACGTCATTGCTGTTATGCCTGGAGACTTGGAACCAATCAGGAGAGATTTAGAATCAATGATGACGGAGAACCTTCCGGAACTGCAGGCAGACCAATATTCGGACAAATCCAATCACATCAATTGACCAATATCTTGTTGATTGTGATACGTTATTTTGGCGGAACGTTACTCGGCGTTAGCGGACTCATAAATGCCTATAAAAGTGCTGCTAATGAAGCTATTGCCAATGCCAATATAGTTACCCGTACTGTCGAGCATCTAATGGAAATCCTTTTTGAGTATACAGCCATGAACAATCTGATGCATCTGATCAAAGACGAGCAACTTGAAATTGTAGACTCTCATTTCGATCTTCAATGTTATGTTCATATCAAGGTGAGATCCGGAATGCTTGAGGAAATTGAAACAAAAATTGCTAAAATTGAGGGTACTCTTGAATGTAAAATAATTGGTGCTTAAAAACCTACAATCTATAACTGCAAGAAAATGAATAAAAAAAATTTAATCTCCATCACTGATTTTTCGAAAGAAGAATATTTAAAGATCATGGAGCTCTCTCAAAAGTTTGAAGACAATCCAAATCAATCCTTACTGAAAGGAAAAGTTGTAGCAACTCTCTTTTTTGAACCTTCTACCCGCACCCGATTAAGCTTTGAAACAGCTATAAACCGTCTGGGTGGCAAGATAATTGGATTCTCCGATTCAAATTCTTCAAGTGTTTCAAAAGGAGAGACACTTCACGATACCATAAAAATGGTTAGCAATTATGCCGATTTGATCATAATGAGGCATCCCCTGGAAGGAAGTGCACGATATGCTGCAGAAGTATCAGATGTGCCTGTCATCAATGCCGGCGATGGAGCCAATCAACATCCGAGCCAAACACTTCTGGACATGTACTCGATCATGAAAACTCAGGGAAGACTTGACGACATCAATCTCTTTCTTGTTGGTGACTTAAAATATGGCCGGACTGTTCACAGTTTATTGATGGCCATGTCGCAATTTAAAAATCCGATCTTTAATTTCGTCGCGCCACCCGAATTAGCCATGCCGGATGAATACAAGTTATATCTGTCCAACAAGGGAATTCGCTATTTTGAACACCTTGAGTTTAACGACATTATCAATCAGGCAGATATCATTTACATGACTCGTGTTCAAAAAGAAAGGTTTATTGATCCTGTTGAATATGAGAAGGTCAAGAATGTTTATATCCTAAAAAATGAGATGCTGGAAAATACAAAACCAAACGTCAAAATCCTGCATCCGCTACCAAGAATCAATGAAATACATACAAACGTTGATGGTAATCCCAAAGCCTACTATTTTACCCAGGCAAAAAACGGCGTTTACACTCGCATGGCCATCATTTCTCATTTGTTAAATCTCCAATAAGCAATTATCATGCAAAAGCAATTAAACGTAAGTGCCATTAAAGACGGAACAGTAATAGACCATATTCCCACCAAAGCACTTTTTAAGGTAGTTCATATCTTAAAGCTCGACCAGTTTGACAACATGGTAACTTTTGGCAATAACCTCGATAGCAAAGCGATGGGAACAAAGGCCATCATCAAAATTGCCAATAGGTATTTTGAAGATGAAGAGGTGAATAAAATCGCACTGGTTGCCCCCAACGCCAAGTTAAATATAATCCGGAATTATGAAGTTGTAGAGAAAAGAGTTGTTCAGATTCCAGAACAAGTTAACGGGATCGTGCGCTGCTTCAATCCAAAATGCATCACAAATGCTGAAAACGTTAGTACCCGATTTCAGATTATCAATGACAAACCCATTGAAATGAAGTGCTATTACTGTGAGAAAATTACGTATGAAAACGAAATCAAGATCAAATAAGAATTGATAATGGAACAAATCTTTTCGACAATATTTCAAAAATTTGAAGTGCTTAAAGTTCAAAATGAGGAGCTTTTCGAGTTGTTGACGAAAACGACACAACTTTTACACTCAGAAGTTTCACATTATAATTGGGTGGGATTTTATTTACTGGACGCACAAAAGAATGAATTGGTTCTTGGTCCTTTCACAGGTGCTCCGACAGATCATACGCATATCCCAGTAGGAAAAGGAATATGCGGTCAAGTGGCGGAAAGCAAGAAAACGATGATTGTGCAAGATGTTACTGAACAAGATAATTATCTGGCATGCAGTTTGGATGTTCAAAGTGAAATCGTTGTTCCAATTTTAAAGAATGGGCTCTTTGTTGCAGAAATTGACATTGATTCACACGCATTTGCTCCTTTTACAAAGCAGGATGAACTGCTTCTCAATAAAATCGCCTTGCAACTAGCCGAATTATTCTAGCGAATCCTGTCGATTGATTTGACCAGGTTTTCATCTTTCACAATTCCCCTAAGTGCCAGATAAACAAAGATTGCGGACTCTAAAGGAAAACTTGCATAAATTTTAAAAGAATTAGTACCTCCGAAGCTATTGGTGGCGCGGCTTAAATAAAAATAGAACAATCCGGTTAAACATACCATAAGGAAAATGGCTACGTAGCAAAGTTTTATCTGGGTAGTCCTTCTCTTATAATTCAATATAATCAGATTCAAAATAATCAATACCAAACAGACCAGAACAAGTATTGGCCAAAAAGTCTGGATTGTCCCATTTGAAGCCCCCTCCTTGACGATCCCGAAAACATTGAACTGATATATCGATCCACTTTTGTCTGCCAATTCAGCAAAAGGAACGAAAAATAGCATGGCAATCAGCAGATCAGCAATGAGTAAATATAGAGTCTGTATTCTTTGTATCATATATGAGAATAATTTGATGCAAAATTAAAAATATTAAGGATGATCCTACTTTTTTTTAACTTTGAACTACATCAATTTATATTACATGAGAGTTATTGAGCCTTCTGAACTGATCATCAATCCTGATGGTTCTATTTTTCATCTTCACTTATTTCCGGAGCAATTGGCAGAGAATGTAATTCTGGTTGGTGATCCAGGTAGAGTTAAGATGATTGCAAGTTTTTTTGATAAAATCGAATCTGAGACTGAAAATCGTGAGTTTGTATCTGCCACAGGCCTATATGGACCAAAAAGAATAACTGTTCTTTCAACAGGCATTGGGACAGACAATATTGATATAGTGATTAATGAGCTGGATGCCCTTGTTAACATAGATCTTAAAACAAGACAATTAAAAAGTGAGCACAAATCTTTGCGTATCATCAGAATTGGTACTTCAGGTGGATTGCAGGGTGATATTCCTGTTAATGCTTTCCTGGCTTCTGAAAAAGCAATTGGATTCGACGGATTGTTGAATTTCTATCAAGGAAGAGATGATGTTTCCGATCTCGATTTCGAAAAATCATTTAAGAATTTTGTTGACTGGAATGTTCTCCTGCCCTCTCCATATGTGGTTAAAGCGGATAAGGATCTTTACAAACAGATTATCGATGAGGAATTTACTCCGGGTGTTACGATTTCAGCCCCGGGGTTTTATGGACCTCAAGGTCGTGAACTCAGACTGAAAATTGTTGATCCATTGATCAATGATAAAATTGAAGCTTTTAGATTTGATAATCAGCGAATTACAAATTATGAAATGGAGTGTTCCGCAATTTATGGTCTGTGCAAGCTGTTGGGGCATAAGGCATTAACAGTTTGTATTATAATTGCCAACAGAGTTTCAAAAAATGCCAATGAAGATTACAAACCAGTAATGGTTAAATTGGTTCAAAAAGTACTTGACCGGATATGATATGACAATTTCAGGAACCACATTGGATGCATTGATCTCCCTACTGGATGATCAGGACGAAATGGTATTCCTCTCTGTAAAGGTGAAATTACTCTCTTTGGGGTCGGATGTTCTTCCAAAGCTCGAAGATTCACTCTCTTTGGCAGATTCTGTCGAACATGTAAGAAAATTGGAGGAGGTAATCTCTTTGCTAAAAAGGGAGAAGCTCATCGATCGGATGAAAATATGGATAAACACTGAAAACAGAACCTTGGTAGAAGGTTGGCTGATGGTTTCTTCTATTCACCATCCAACTATTTCAAAAGAAAAAATTGAGATCAGCTTTCAGAAAATATTTCGGGAGGTTTGGTTGGAAGTCTCTGAATCAATGACTTCTTTGGAAAAAGTTGCCGTCATTAATCATATCTTATTTAAAGTCAATAGCTTCGTCATATCAAATAATGATACACCCAGCGTTGAAAATGTCATTTTAGACAAGCTACTCTTTTCGAAAACAGGGGATGTTTATTCACTTACCATCCTATATCTGATCGTATGCAGAAATTTACACCTTGATTTATTGCCAATTATGCTGGCAAACAAATTATTGCTGGTTTATGAGGATAATCTCGCTGCATCACTTGCCTTTGGTACTTCAGCTGACAAATATCTGTTCTACATCAATGTTGCTCATAGAGGATCAGTAATAAGTCCAAAAGAAGTGCAATTTTTATACGATAAATCTTTAAAATATGGTAAAATTGTTACCAGAATTGAATCGGATATTAGTCTGATTAAAAAGTTATTAAACGTGATGTATCTGATTTATACAAATGAAGGTGACCAGGAAAAATTACTATTAACCGAAGATCTTTTGGCCTTGTTCGAAGGTCACTAAAAAGAATGGCCACCCTTTGTAAAGGTGGCCATTCTTTTTAGTCTGGTGCAATCTATTTTGCGTAATTCACAGCTCTGGTTTCACGGATGACAGTGATCTTCACCTGACCGGGATAAGTCATCTCATCCTGGATTTTTTTGGCAATATCGTAAGATAGACTTTCTGCCTCAGCGTCGGTCATTTTATCACTTCCTACGATTACCCTTAACTCTCTACCAGCTTGAATGGCGTATGTTTTTGTAACGCCCGGATAGGAAAGAGCCATATTTTCAAGGTCATTTAACCTCTTAATATAAGATTCAACAGCTTCGCGACGAGCACCCGGTCGTGCACCTGAAATGGCATCACAGGCTTGGACCAATGGTGCCAGCAATGTTTCCATTTCCACTTCTTCGTGATGTGATCCAATGGCGTTGCAAATATCTGGTTTCTCTTTGTATTTTTCGGCCAATTTCATTCCCAATACTGCATGCGGTAATTCAGGCTCATCATCAGGAACTTTTCCAATATCATGCAAAAGTCCTGCCCTCTTGGCCTTTTTAGGATTAAGTCCAAGTTCTGCAGCCATTATAGCACAAAGATTGGCAGTCTCCCTGGAGTGTTGTAACAGATTCTGACCATAAGAAGAACGGTACTTCATTTTTCCGATTAAGCGGATCAACTCTGGATGCATACCATGGATTCCAAGGTCAATGGTCGTCCGCTTTCCTGTTTCAATGATCTCTTCTTCTACCTGTTTTTTAACCTTATTGACCACCTCTTCAATTCGTGCCGGATGTATTCTTCCGTCTGTGACAAGTTGGTGAAGGGCCAGCCTGGCAATCTCGCGCCGAACCGGATCAAAACCAGAAAGTACAATTGCTTCAGGTGTATCGTCAACAATAATTTCAACGCCTGTGGCAGCTTCAAGTGCACGGATGTTGCGACCTTCACGACCTATGATGCGTCCCTTGATCTCATCACTTTCAATATGGAAAACAGTAACTGCATTTTCGATGGCAGTTTCGGAAGCTACACGCTGGATTGATTTTACGATGATCTTTTTTGCCTCCTTGTTGGCATTCATTTTTGCCTCATCCATGATCTCCTGGATGTATGACATTGCCTCACTTTTAGCTTCATTTTTCAATGAATCGATCAGTTGTGTTTTAGCTTCTTCCGCAGAAATCCCCGACATAGCCTCAAGTTGATCTATTTGTTTCTTGTGCATGCGTTCGAGCTCTTCATTCTTCTGCTCTATTAATTCAAGTTGAATGTTTAAATTCTCACGCAATGAATCAGACTCCTGCTTGGCAATTTCTGATTCCTTAATTTTACGCTGCAACTCTTCTTTACGTTGTAAATGAATGGCTTCTCTTTGCTTCAATTTATTCTCGGCACCGATTATCCTTTGGTTCCGGTCATTGATGTAAAGATCATGATCAGCCTTCAATTGAATGAATTTTTCCTTTGCCTGAATGGACTTTTTTTCCTTGATAATTTCAGACTGAACTTCAGCCTCCTTAATTAAATTCTTGCTTTTGCTTTGAAGCAAAAGATCCCATAAAAAATAGGATCCTGCTCCTCCAGCAAGAACGGCAACCAAACCTACTATAATTGTTGTACCCATATTGATTATTTATTAAATTAAAAGACCGCAATCCCATTCTTATTCAAAGGCGATATACCACTGAATAAGAGCAAGATGCGGTAAAAATATTTGACTAATTATATTATCTTTTCCTTTTCAATAAACTCTGCTAAAAAGTCGTTCATACGTTCCAACTCTTCAACGATAGGCGAATACCCTACTTGCTTTTCGCTGTCAAATTTCTGAATAACAAACTGCAAAGTAGCCATCGCAAGACAATCCTGAATGTCTTTTGAAGGATATCTTTGTTTGTATTGAACTACTTTATCGTTGATAATCTTCGCTGCTTTCCGAATGTTCTCCTCTTCCTTCCTTTCGATACGGAGCGGATACAATCTATCGGCTATGTTTATGTTAATCGAAAGTTTATCATCCATTGCAGGCGGATTACTTATTTAAAAGTGAAATACAT
>JBAXED010000014.1:0-51001 GCA_037140615.1 Prolixibacteraceae bacterium | reverse complement strand
ATCGAAAGTTTATCATCCATTGCAGGCGGATTACTTATTTAAAAGTGAAATACATTTATCAATTTCCCGCACCAATTTATTTATCTTAATTTTAGCTTCATGCGAATCTTCATTTGCACCAGCCAAAGATTTAGCAAATTTTAAATCCTCTACTTTTTTTGTCAGATCCTGATTGGAAATGGTCAGTATATTAATCTGTTCATTCAGCCGTTTCTTATCTTCTTTTAACAATTCACGATCGGCTTTCATCTTTTGATGTAAGCCAATCATCTGATCGAGTCTTTCTTTAAATTCTCGTAATAAAAGAGTTTCGCGCTCTGTCATGTTCAAGGATTACTGTTACAAAGTTAACATTAAATTCAATATACCAAAATATTAACCCCGCCAATATCGCCATTTGAGGCAAGTTTGCTACTTTAGCCGCAGTGATTTCAGATCTATAATATGTACAAAGTTTCGTTCATTCTTCCGCTTATTTTCATCCTTTCCAATTCACTCTGGGGTCAGACAATAATAAAACCCGACTTCTCATTACCTTTGAAAGGACCATATTCTTTTTCGGGTGGCTTTGGGGAATTAAGAAGAAACCACTTCCATACAGGGTTGGATTTCCGAACAGCAGGTCAGGTTGGAATACCGGTTTATGCATTTAAAGAAGGTTCAATTGCCCGGGTATCCGTTTCTCCTTCCGGATATGGCCATGCATTGTATTTGCTTCATCCTGACGGTAAGACAACAGTATATGGACATCTTTCCCGCTTCAATCCTAAAATTGAAACTTATGTTCTATCCGAGCAATACCGGCTTAAGCAATTTGCAGTTGATCTAACTATTCCTGCAGGATTGTTTGCTTTTAAAAAAGGTGAAATTATTGCCTGGTCAGGAAATACAGGCAGTTCCGGCGGACCGCATTTACATTTTGAAATCAGGGATACCCAGACTGAGAAGCCACAAAATCCACTTCTTTACCTCTCAGGAATAACCGACAAAAGTGCACCCCGCATTCTGTCCCTTTTTGTTTATCCAATCTCAGCCGCCAGTTCTGTAAACAAAGGAACCAAGATCTTAAGGGTTGAAACTATCTCTTCCCGACAAAATACAAGTACAAAACTCCGTCAACCCATTGAGGTATACGGAGAAATAGGATTTGGAATTCAAGCAGATGATGATTTCAATGGAGTTGGCATGAAATGTGGCATATTTTCAGCTGAGTTGATTGTTGATCAGGAACCAGCGTTTTCATTTCAGCTTGACCATCTTTCATTCGATCTTGGACGATACGTAAACAGTCATATCGACTATGAAGAGCTAATAAAAAACAAAAGATGGATTCATCGGCTATACCTTCAGCCCGGAAACAAAATGGATATCTATCAGACCAATTCCAGCAGAGGCATTGTACAAATGTTTGATGGTAAGATTCATGACGCAAAAATTGTGGTCAGAGATGCTTTTGGAAACTTCACCCAGCTAGCCTTTAAACTGATTTCAAAAAAATTTCAGGTTACAGAAACAAAACAAAATTGTACCAAGCTATTTTTCTATGACCGACCCAATGATTATGAAAATAGTGAGGTCCGAGTCCAATTACCTGATGGTACATTGTACGATCAGCTTCCTTTCGAGTATCTTACCGAAATCAGAAAAGGAGTCTATTATTCGAAAATTCACCACATTCATAAAACCTTTGTTCCTGTCCAAAAACCGTATAAATTATCGATCAAAACACTCTCTATTCCTACGAAACTGCAAAGTAAAGCTTTGATAGTACAGGTCGATGCTTCTGGAAGGTTCTCATCAGCCGGTGGGGAATATCTGGATGGCTGGATAACAGCTTACCCAAGGGCTTTTGGAGCCTTCGGGGTTATGTTGGATACCATTGCTCCAATAATTCGGCCGCTAAGCATCAAGGAGAATAAAAATCTTGTCAACAAGCAAAAAATTGAATTCAAAATTACTGACAATCTATCGGGAATATCTAGCTATGAAGGAGAAATTGATGGCAATTGGGTTCTTTTCGAATATGATGCCAAGACAGATACGATATTTTATACCATTGACAAGAGTAAACTAGTACTGGGCAAGTCACATACAATAAAGCTTACCGTCAGAGATGAGAGGAATAATAGTTCTGAATACAAAGCAGTTTTCTATCTGTAAAACTTGTGTAATTATGATAAAACTCATTAAAAAAAAGGCATTTAAGAATCATCCTACTATATTCTAATGAACTTATTTTTTATTTTTGTCTAAATTGAAAAATCCACAATTGGTGATTAACCTATTTGGCAGAAAGTATCCGCAGCAACATTCCATAAATCCTCTAAAACAAAATATTAACAGATCATATAAAATAACAGAATGAAAAAAATCGGAATATTTATTGCACTAATCTTCAGCGTTGTACAGTTTAATCAGGTAAATGGGTGTACCAATTTCCTGATTACCAAAGGAGCATCGGCAAGTGGAACTCCAATGATTACCTATGCTGCTGACTCACATACCTTGTATGGTGAGCTTTATTTCTGGCCTGCAGCCAATTACAAAGCAGGCACCATGGTTGATGTGAATGAATGGGATACAGGTAAATTTCTTGGAAAGATCCCCCAGATCGCTCATACTTATCAGGTTGTAGGAAACATGAATGAACACCAGCTTGCTATTGGGGAAACAACCTATGGCGGAAGAAAGGAGCTTGCATCTCAGAAAGGTGCTTTGGTCGATTACGGAAGCTTGATATACATGACTCTTCAACGGGCTAAAAGTGCCAGGGAAGCCATCAAGGTAATGACTGAAATGGTCAGGGATTATGGATATGCCTCAAGTGGAGAATCATTTTCTATAGCCGACAAGGAAGAAGTTTGGATTCTTGAGATGATTGGTAAAGGAGATGGACAAAAAGGAGCAGTTTGGGTTGCCCAAAAAATTCCTGATGGCTATATTTCCGGACATGCCAACCAAGCCAGAATCACGCAGTTTCCATTGAACAATCCTGCGGAATGCCTTTTTGCACCTGATGTTATCTCTTTCGCAAGGGAGAAAGGATGGTTCAGCGGTACTGACAGCGAATTTAGTTTTTCTGATACTTATGCCCCTGTTGAATTTGGTGGTGCTCGCTTTTGTGATGCAAGGGTATGGTCTGGCTTTAATAAAGTAAACATGCAGATGGGCCAGTACGAAAATTACGCCCTTGGCAAAATCACGTACGATAAGAACCATTACGCCACCAATCGCATGCCCCTCTGGATCAAACCTGATGCACCTCTTTCTGTAGAGAATGTGATGGGAATGATGCGCGACCATTACGAAGGAACAGCTCTGGATATGACAAAAGACCCTGGGGCCGGACCAAATTTCCTTCCCTACCGTTGGCGTCCAATGACCTGGAAAGTTGATTCAGTTTCCTATTGCCACGAAAGAGCTATTTCTACCCAACAAACAGGATTTTCTTTTGTTGCCCAATGCCGTCCTGCTCTTCCTGACCCAATTGGCGGAGTCCTTTGGTTTGGCGTGGATGATACTTATTCTACTTGCTACATGCCGGTATATTGCGGTATCAGCGCAGTGCCGAATTCATTGAAGGTTGGCAATGGCGACTTCCTGACATGGTCTGAAACGTCTGCCTTCTGGACATTTAATTCTGTTACAAACTTTTGTTACCTCCGATATGACGACATGATAAAAGATGTTCAGAAACTGCAGTCTCGTAAGGAGAAAAGTTTTTTCAGCGGAATTGGCGAAGTTGACCATAAGGCTTTAAGTTTCTGGAACAAGGGTGATAAAGTTAATGCAATCAAGACTTTGACAGCTTATTCCGTCAATCAGGTTGAAACGACTGTGAAGGAATGGAAAGAGTTGGGGCATTATCTGATGATAAAATACAAGGACGGCAATGTCATGAAAGAAAAGGATGGCAAATTCGAAAGAAATGAATATGGCAAATTGCCTGCTCAGCCTTTGCATCCCTCTTACCCTGATTTCTGGTATCGTTTGATCATTGAAAAAAACAAAGAACACTTTAAAGCAGTCGAGTAATGACTGATAAAAAGTCCGCAAGAAGTGCAGTCTTACCTTTTGGTTTTATTTCGACAATAGGTAAAGTTGCACTTTTTGTTTGTTTTATTCTCATAACGCTGAACCACTTATCAGCAAAAGACAAACTGTTTAACTACCTGAAGAACGGCGTATCCTTTTCTATTCCGGAGGATTGGAAAACTATTTCGGATGAACCATTGCCAGACAAGGGTTATTATTACTCTGCAGAAAGTTCCAGGAAGAATACATCAGGCCTATTTAACCTTGTAACCATCAACAAAGTTGAAAATCCTGTTAAGGCACTTTTTGTTCAGCAGAAGAACATGAAAGATGAGGTAATATACCAGGAATCGGGCATTGAGTTCACAGCCATTGAGAATGGTCGCTTTGGAAGCATGGAAGCCAAAAAAGTTGAGTACGAATCCGTCATCAAAGGCACAAAAGTTACGGGTACAATATACTGTTTCAACTGCTCGGAGAAAACTTATCTTTTGTTCTTTCAGTCAGGAATTAAGGACCAAAAAAATAATGCGAAGATTTTCAGAATGATAGAATTGACTTTTGCCTGCAGATAGGTGTTGGAATAAATACAGATCTCGCAGGAAACCTCTATAAATAAAAAGTCCCCCGAAATGCATCGGGGGACTTTTTTATGTCCAGGCAGAAATTAATATTTAAATATTTTTCCTCCGCAAATAACTTCCTGCAACTTTTCATCGAAAGTAGCACGTAATCCGGTGCGATACGACGCATTTGCCATGATAACAGCGATGGCGTGGCTATAACCGGCTTCGATAGGTGCATGTGTTTTCTGACGTGATCTGACACACTCCATCCAGTTGAGCATATGGGCTGACGTTGATGGATCTTTGCTGGTATCAGCACTTGTTGCCATAGCGACTTTTGGCAATTCAAAGGCTTCAAGGAGATTGGCCTTCAATCCCATCTCTTTGGCTTCTCTTTCGCGCATTCCACCTTCCGATGTAACTTTATTGGTATCCAAATTCAGCATACCGCCATTGGAGTAATACAACTCTTTGGTCCCGCCGGCGCTGTTGCTGAAACGTGAGGTATAGACAACCTGGAATCCTTTTTTATCGTCACCATAATCGAAAACTGAAGTCAGCGTATCCGCATTGGTTCTGCCGTCCTTCCATTGGTAAATACCTCCGTTGGTAGCAACGCTGCGGGGATGGGCCAAACCCGTGAACCAGTGAACAGTGTCAATTTGATGGCACATCCATTGTCCGGCAATACCGGAAGAATAAGGCCAAAAAAGTCGGAATTCAAGATATTTTCTTGGATCCCAGGCAGTCTGAGGACGATTCAGCTGGAAGCGTTTCCAGTCAGTATCTGCCTCTTTGAGTTGCTTGACAGTTTCAACCCTTCTCCAGCGTCCGGGCTGATTTACATTCCAGCTCATTTCAACCATGACGATATCGCCGAATTTACCGGATCTCAAATACTCATTGGCGGCAATATAATTGTCCGTGCTTCTTCTTTGCGATCCAATCTGAACCACCGTATTGTTTTTATGACATGCATTCAATCCTGCCTTGGCATCTTCCATTGTTTCTGCAAATGGCTTTTCGCAATAGGCGTCTTTCTTGTTAGTGGCAGCCTCTGCCAAATGAGAAGCATGGGCAAAATCAGGAGAACTAATAATTACTGCATCCACATCTTTACGCTGATACAGCTCATCATTGTTGCGGCATACTTCTACGTCCCAACCGCCTTTGTCTTTCATGAAAGCCTTGCCATCTTCTCTTCTTTTGCTCCAAAGATCCGAAAGAGCAACAAATTGAAAATTCTGAGCTTTAGCATGATCATTGAAACTAGGAAATAGAGCACTGTTAAAACGATCAGAAAAACCAATCACAGCAACATTAACCCTGTCATTGGCACCAATAATACGGCCATAACTCTTAGAGCTCATGGCAAGGCCACCAATGGTCAAAGCCGAAGCTCCAATAGCCGATTTTTGAATAAATTCTCTTCTGTCTGACATATGTAATGAAATTAAAAAGTGAATATATGTTGATTAAAACAATTCCGTGTACGATAACGAACAAAGTTAAAAATTATATTTCACCATGGAATATGTTATAAAACACAAAATTCAGAGGTGTCTCAAAAACTAACTTCTTGAACTTTTGATATGTTGTTACCTAATGGAATGATTATTAAAAAGAAAACAAAGATTACGATCTTTTAAACTATATTTAAATCACAATAATTAACTTTTTAAAAACGAACCATATTATGGTAAATTATGAATCTTTCTTTAAGGTTTCCTATGGTTTATATCTGGTATCTACCAAGTTTATGGACACCAAAGCAGGTTATGTCGCCAATACTGTTTTTCAGGTAACATCGAATCCTGCGAAATTTGGAATCAGCTGCAACAAGAATAATTACACAGCAGAAATTCTCAAAAAAAGTGGAGTATTTGCATTTTCAATATTGGGAGAACAGGCATCAACCGGCTTAATAGCTGACTTCGGGTATCGAAGCGGCAGAGAAATCGATAAATTCAGAGGGGTCAACTATTTTATAGGAGAATCTGGCTCACCGATCATTACCGACTCTTGTATTGCATGGTTCGATTGTAAAATAACAGATACTTTCGATGTAGGAAGCCACCTGATTTTCATTGGCGAAGCAATTGCAAGTGATTTGATCAATTTGAATATCAAGCCTCTTACTTACGATTACTACCGTGATGTTATGAAAGGATATTCTCCAAAAAATGCTCCAACCTATGTTGATAAATTACATCTGCGCGAAGAGATTTCGGCGGTCGGTAATGATAATGAATTATGGCAATGTCAGTTATGTCATTATACGTATGAATCTGAGAAAGGCGATCCCATTTCAGGTATAGCACCCGGCACAAAATTTGAGGATATTCCAGATGATTGGTGTTGCCCAATCTGTGGTGCAGACAAGTCACTTTTCGATCGGGATTAGGCACAGTAATTGTCTCCGGCTGTTTCCTTTAAAGAAATATCATTTTTTGAGCAGCGATTAGTCAAATTTTATTTCCCTCCAAGAAAGATTGAAAACCCGATTAGAAATTGAAATCTGGTGGATTCAACCTTAATGAATTGTGAGTTAAGTTCGATAACCGAAATATTGTTTTAAATTTGGTTATCTCTTTTCCAGATTGTAAACTTCTCTAACAAACAATACTATGACCAACTCCGTGCAATTATCTAAAGAGAACGATCGAATTCTCTCCATAGATTTCTTTAGAGGGTTAACTATGTTTTTACTAATTGGAGAATTTTCAGAACTATTTGGGAATCTGACTGATCCATTTTTTGACGGCACGATTATTTCATTTATTGGAACTCAATTTCACCATCATCCATGGAATGGATTACGCTTTTGGGACCTTATTCAGCCCTTTTTCATGTTTATTGTTGGTGTCTCCATGCCTTTTGCTTTTACAAAAAGGTGGAACAAAGGAGACACGTGGAATGCAACCTTCCAACATACCTTAAAAAGATCGTTTTGGCTCCTCTTCTTTGGATGGGCGCTATATTGCATCGGACCTGGAAAAATTGGATTCCAAATGACCAACGTACTGGCGCAACTTTCAGTCACTTATCTGATTGCCTTCTTGTTGATGCGCCATGCAGTGAAATGGCAAATTCTCGCCTCTTTCGGATTGATGCTGGTCTCTTATTTGCTTTACCAGTTTTGGCCGGTTGAAGGCTACAACCAACCCTATATTGCGGATCACAATTTCGGTACCTGGTTTGATGTGACACTGCTGGGGCAAATGAGTGGAGGGCATTGGGTATCCTTCAATGCGATTCCAACTTCGGCTCATACAATCTGGGGGGTTATTGCAGGAATGATTTTGATGAACGAATGGACACCCATGAAGAAAGTTAAAACCTTGTTGGTAGCAGGTATCATAGGTGTGGTGATTGGATTTGCCATGGATCCGTGGATTCCTATTATAAAAAGAATTTGTACTCCTTCTTTCGTGCTTGCAAGCGGTGGATTTGCTTTTATAGCACTGGCATTCTCATTTTGGCTCATTGATATCCTCAAATTCAGAAAAGGGATAAAGTTCTTTGCCATTGTTGGCATGAACCCTCTATTCATATACTTATTTGCTCATTTAGGCGGCAATGAACTAATTGCCAAAATCTATAAACCATTTGTTCCGCTATTTTTTAGTTGGGGCGGAACGCTTACCATAGAAATAATCGTCTCGTGTTTGGTGTGGTTTTCACTTTGGTACATTTGTTACTTCTTTTACAAACAAAAGATTTTCATTCGAGTATGATAAATTGTACTTTTGCAGCCGTCAATTAAAAATGATGACTGTGTCTGAAAAGATTAAAAAGATAGTATTAAATATACTTAAGGTAGCTGTCTCGGGGGGTGCTATTTGGTGGGTACTTTCTAAAATTTCTTTCAGAGAGGTTTTAACGGTCTTTTCGACAGCAAATATCTGGTATCTGGTTTTGGCTCTAGTATTGGTAGCCTTTTCATTTATACTATCAGGATTTCGCCAGAATCTTTCCTTTAGAAGCACCGGAGCCCACATTTCTCCGTTACTCAATCAGAAGTTATTTTGGCTGGGATTGTTCTACAATCTCTTCCTTCCAAGTGGAATTGGAGGCGATGGTATTAAAGTATACCTTGTTAACAAGTACAGGCAAAATGGTGTCAAAAAGAATATAGGAGCCATGTTGGTCAACCGGATTGCTGGATTGGTTGCCATCGGAATGATCACTATTGCTTTATATTATGTTTCGGGTGATGAGTTTAAAATCGGTTGGCCTGGATATTTTGGAATCCCCCTTTTGTATCTGTTTTACTACTTTGTATTAAAAATTTTCCTGAAAGGTTTTGTGCCAATCCATGCAGGTTTATTTGGATGGTCCCTGTTTCTGCAAGTAACACAATTGTTTTCAGCCTTGTGTATATTGTCCGCTTTTCATCAATATGAAAATATTTCTGAATATTTGTTTCTGTTTTTCTTTTCAGCCATCGCCACAGCTCTTCCAATTACCGTTGGCGGTGTTGGAGCAAGAGAAATGGTTTTCCTGTTAGGGGCAAAAATTCTTCATCTCGACAACGAATTGTCAATTGCCCTCAGTCTTATGTTTTATTTGATATCTGCTTTTATCTCATTTGGGGGTATCTATTGGGTATTCTTTCCACCTTTTAGAAAAGAGAAAATTCATATTATCCACAAGAAATCCGATCAAAAAACCGGAATCCCTGAATAGATAATATGAATTTTTTTAGGTGGAGATGAAAAACCTAATTCAACCCCCGCTTCTTCAGCAAAGGCTCAATCCCCGGAGTTTTCCCTCTGAAATTCACATACAGTTTCATGGCCTCTTCGGTGCCTCCACGTTCCAAAACATTTTTACGAAATGATGTAGCAACCTCCTGGTCAAAGATATTACCCTTCTCCAAAAATGCTTCAAAAGCATCTGCATCCAATACAGCCGCCCAGATATAGCTGTAATAACCGCTTGAATAACCCCCTGGGAAAACGTGATTGAAATAGGTAGAGCGATAGCGTGGAATGATTTCAGGTATCAATCCGGCCTTTTCCATGGATGCTTTTTCAAACTTTTCTATATCGAGATCGCCCGCTTTTGTAATGGTATGATAATCCATATCAAGTATGGCAGCAGCCAAAAATTCCGTCGTAATAAAGCCCTGGTTGAATTTCCCTGCCTTAATTATTTTATCTACCAGGATCTGAGGAATAACCTCACCAGTCTTGTAATGCCTGGCATACATTTTAAGCACTTCAGGTTCCACTGCCCAATGTTCCATGACCTGAGAAGGTAATTCTACAAAATCACGGGAAACTGATGTTCCCGACAATGTTTTGTAATGGCACTGGGAAAGCAAGCCATGCAGGCCATGACCAAATTCATGGAACAAGGTTTCCACTTCATCGAAGCTCAGCAATGCAGGTTTATCTCCAACAGGTTTCGAAAAATTGCAGGTAATGGAAACTACTGGCCGGACATCATTTTCTCCATCATAATGAAACTGATCCCTATAATTGTTCATCCAGGCACCACCCTTTTTTGAAGCCCGGGGGAAGAAATCCATGTATAAGATACCAATGGGTGATCCATCTTTGTCTTTTACCTCAAACACCTGGCATTCGGCATGATACAATGGCATGTTTTGTATTTGCTTGAAAGTAAGACCATAAAGTTTATTGGCAACCGCGAAGGCTCCTTCCCGCACATTGGTAAGTTCAAAATATGGACGTACCTGCTCTTCATCCAGGTCATATTTTTCTTTTCTGACCTTTTCTGAATAATACCACCAGTCCCAGCTGGCCAATTTAAATTTGCCACCTTCACGATCGATCATTGATTGAATGTCTTTGGCCTCTTCTTTTGCGCGTTGAAGTCCGGGGGTCCATACTTTTTCAATCAAATCATATACATTTTTCGGGTTCTTAGCCATGCAATCATCCAACACATAGGCTGCCCAACTTTCAAAACCCAGCATATTTGCTTTCTGCAAGCGTAAGTTGACAATTTTGTTTATCACACTTTTGTTGTCGAACTCATTGTTATTGTTGCTTCTGGTGTACATGGCCTTATACAATTTCTCCCTCAGAACCCTCTTTTCAGAATAGGTTAGAAAAGGTATCCAGCTTGGCTTTTGAAGCGTAAAAACCCATTTATCATCAATCTTATTTGCTTTCGCTTCATCAGCAGCTCCCGCTACCACAGATTCAGGCAGACCAGCAAGATCTTCCTTTTTATCTACTACCAATTTATAGCTATTCGTCTCGGCAAGCATGTTGTTGCCAAATTTCAATTCTAAAAGTGAAAGATCGCTGTTGATTTTCTTGAATTCTTCTTTCTTGTCCATTGCCAAATTAGCACCTCCACGAACGAAACGCTTATATATCTCCTCCAGAAGTCTGCTTTGCTCTCTGTTCAGATTCAATTTCTCAGACTGACTTTGAACTGTTTTTACCTTTGAAAACAATTTATCGTTCAAATAGATCTCATCTGTATGCTGTGAAAGCAAAGGTGCCACTTCTTCAGCAATTTTGTCGATAGAATCGTTTGTATTGGCCTCTTTCACATTGAAAAAAACCGTCGAAACCCTACCCAATAGATCACCACTTTTATCAAGAGCGACAATAGTATTTGAAAAATCAGGAACCGCAGAGTTCGTGACAATTTGATCTATTTCACGGTTATGCCGTGCAATTCCCTCCTTAAATGCTGGCAGATAATGGCGATTTTCAATTTTATCAAATGGTGGAACGCCAAATTGGGTATCGTATTTTTCGTAAAATGGGTTCATCTCTTTTACAGTTTTTTTATCGTTTACACAAGAGGCTATCACTACCATGAAAGCCAAAAATAACAACCACTTTCCCATGTCAAAAATATTATGTTAGATATTGATATTGAGTGACTTCAACTGATTTTACTGAATCATTGATCAGCAATTTTTTATCGAACAACAAACTTACAAAATTTGCCTTGAAAATGAACTGATTTCTTAGCTGTTTAAAAATATTCCTGAATCCAAAGCATTTGATTGATAAATTTATATTTTTGGTAAATCAGAGCCCCATTATCAGTTACATTATTCACACCTTCATTATGAAAGCTACTTTATTCCAGTTAATTATCATTCTACTACTCTTCTCATGTACAACCAAAACCGTTCCTCCTACCATTAATCCGAAGAATTTCGAAAAGACGATAGATGGAAAGCCGGTTAAACTTTTTGTCATCAAAAACCAAAAAGGGATGGAAATAGCAGTTACCAACTACGGAGGTAGAATTGTTTCCTGGTTGGCACCAGACAAAAATGGAACAATGGAGGATGTTGTTTTCGGACATGACAGCATTGATGGATATTTGAATGCCAATGAAAATTATTTTGGTGCTGCAATCGGACGCTTTGGGAATCGTATAGCCAAGGGTGAATTCTCCATCGGTGACATTCGGTACAAACTGGCTCAAAATAATGGAGTTAACAGCCTTCATGGCGGGGTCAACGGTTTTTCGAAAAAAATCTGGGATGTTGAACAAAAGGGAGCCGGAGAGTTGGTCTTAAAACTTGTTTCACCTGATATGGATGAAGGATATCCGGGAGAACTAAGTGTTACCATGAATTATCGCCTGACCAACGACAACGAATTGATTATTCAATATGAAGCAAAATGCGATAAGCCTACAATCATCAACCTTACCAATCACAGTTACTTCAATCTTCACGGGGCTGGCAATGGCACAATTCTGGATCATCAACTTACGCTTAATGCTGATTTCTTCACGCCAATTGACTCAACATTAATACCTACCGGTGATTTCACTCCAGTTGAAAATACTCCTTTTGATTTTAGGACTCCTACGCTGATTGGTACTCGAATTGATAGTCAAGATCAACAAATCAAATATGGATTGGGTTACGATATTAACTATGTTCTCAAAAAATCACCTGACCAGACTCTTTCTTTGGCGGCTGCTGTGTACGAACCACACAGTGGCAGATTGTTGGAGGTTTTCACCGATCAGCCTGGAATTCAGTTTTATACAGGCAATTTTTTAGATGGTAAATATCCCGGCAAAAAAGGAAAATTCTATGGTTACAGAACGGGATTATGTCTCGAAACTCAACATTATCCAAACTCGCCCAATCAACCGAAGTTTCCTTCTGTGGAACTGACACCGGATCAGGTTTACAATCACACGTGCGTTTACAAAATGTCAGTGAAAAAGTGATAAGAATGAAGAGTTGAGAACTGAGAGTTGAGAGTTGAGAGTTGAGAGTTGAGAGTTGAGAGTTGAGAGTTGAGAAGATGAGAAGATTGTAAGAGGAGACATTAGACATGAGACATTAGACATGAGACATGAGACATGAGACATGAGAAATGAGACATGAGAGGCAGGGGTCGGTTAGAGGGTTTCTCGAACGGAATCCCGGACATCAAAATAGATGGAATGAATTGAACTGTTTTTCTCATACAATTCCTTGCGTATTTTTTTAAACTGGTCTTCAACAGTTGCGGCTGATGCTTTGTCTTCCAAATCCACACCAATTACCAGCAGAAATTTCCCCTTGCCCATCATCATGGCAGAAACAAAATTAACATGGTGAACGACCGGACTGGAATGAACAATTTGCTTAAAATCATCACGCAGCACTTTTGAAATATTCTCACCAACAATCAATTTGCGAAGTTCGTTGATCATAAAAAGTGATATGGAGATAAGAAGCACCCCCACCATAATGGATCCGATCGCATCAAACACAGGATGAACAAACCATGCCAAAGTCGTAGAGATCAATACAATAGCTAATCCGATAAGGGCAGCAGAATCTTCGAGGAGAATGACAAACAAATTGGTATCGGTCGACTCCTTTAAAGCTTTGTACAATCCAATGCCTTTGGTCGAATCCTTAAATGATGTGTATGCTACATGGAATGATTTTCCTTCGATTATTATTGAAACGATAAGCACAATAAATGACCAACTGATGTTCTGAAGTTCTGAGGGTTGAAACAACTTGTGAACACCTTCATAGATTGAGAAGGCAGCACCAACAAAGAAAAGAAGCACCGCCACCAGAAAACCCCAGAAATACTCTTCTTTTCCATAACCAAACGGATGAATCTCATTGGCAGGCTTTGCTGAGCGTTTGTTGCCAATTAGCAGAAAGACCTGATTGCCGCAATCAGCAAGGGAGTGAATGGCTTCTGCCAGCATTCCGGCGCTATGTGTGACAACGGAAACTATGAACTTAATGATAGTGATTAGAATATTGCTTCCAAGAGCATAAAACACTGCTCTGATTGAACCGCTGTGTCCGGACATAGTTTAAAATTGAAAAGCCCAAAAATAGTGGATTTTTCCTAATGAACACCTACAACATTCATCACTGAAACAATTCAGCAATCTGATGTTTTACCTCCGCTGGATCTGCATCAAGAGCAAATACTTTATTTGGAGTAACGTATGTGATAGAATTTTGGCTTTTGTATTTATCTATTCCGCCTCCGGTTATATTTAGCATGACTATTGATTTTTTATCAATCATCTTCTCGTTGACAGCTTTGATTAAAGAGGCGACTGCGACTGCGGCTGCCGGTTCTACATCATTTCCTTCCAGTTGCAGAAAGAGCTCTGCTGCGTTTTCAGCATCCTGATTCGAAGCAGCCATAATTGTCCCACCAGCATCTGACAGCGCATCGTAAAGTCCTCCTTTGATCGCATAAGGCGGTTTGCGGTTCGAAAGAACCTTGGCATTGATCTCATCCACCTGCCTCCTGGCAATTTCGTCATCCATCGGCAACATAATAGGAGAATGCTGGTCCCATGCATCCTTGATTGGCAGGAAAGGAGTATTCTGAGAAAGCATCAATTTCATTTTTCCTTTTCCAAAACGACCATCATCCAGAAATCTCAAATTGGCCTCCCAAGCAGCGATGGCGCCTGTTCCGCTTCCAATTGCCTGAAAATAGTAATCCGGAATTTTACCGATAGTGGTCACGGCAGACAACACAGTAGTTCCCATTCCGTCGCGCCTGGCAACATTTTTTGCTCCTCCTTCTGGGTAAAAACCATCCAGCTCAACAGCCAAATTTGACAAGTGGATAGCATCAAAATAGTCCCCACCCTTTTCACAAGCAATTATCTTTATGCAAGGATTCAATTGGCCATCAAACCACAATGCCTGAATATTATCCAATGGCACACACAATAGCAATGGAATTTGATTTTCAGAACATACTCTCGCAAAGGCTCTTGCCGTGTTTCCAGCAGAAGCAACTACCATCACCCCGTTTGAACCATTCTTTCTTCCACAAACAGAATAAGCTTCGCACTCCTTGAAAGTACCAGTTTTCATGAATGCACCTTTTTCAGGCCAATAACCATTGAAGGTGATGTAAAGCTGATCAAGACCAAGCATCTTGGCCAGGCCTTCACTTTGAAAAGTTACTGGTTCGCCTGATCCTTCGAGCATACGTTCAACAGGCAGCCAGTCGGCAAAACGGTACAATCCTGAGTATTCAGGATGAAGTACAATTTGCTTCTTGTCATAAATGGCCCTTATCAGGCTTGGCTGATGTGGTGACGGACATTGCATTTCCCACAATTTATCAGGAAATTCCGTACCGCAGCAGAGTGATTTTAGATGATATTTGGTTGGAATAAATTTATTCATCAGATTGATATTTGAAGATTCCAAAATTAACTCATTTGTAATTTCAGGCAACAAAAAACGCCTAAAATCAAGGAGTTTAATAAAAAAAAGCAGGGAGTATGAAAACCTCCCCGCTTTACCTAACCTAAACCTAACCTAAATAACCTTTCAAAGTGTGAAAGGGTTCGTTAAATATTGTTATTGATCATATCAATTACACAGCAATTATAATACTTTTTTGTCCGAATTCCAAATTTTAAGGCCTCAATTTTTGAAAAAAAATGTTAATTTAAATTATTCTTTCATATTATGGTACACATTGGTAACATCCTCATCTTCATCGAATTTACCAAGAAGTTTTTCTATAACAGCCATTTGCTCTTCATTCAATTCTTTTGTCTCAGATGGAATGCGCTCAAAATCAGCACTTACAAGTTCAAAATTATTTTCCTCCAGATATTTCTGAATTGGACCAAAAGCTTCGAAATCTCCATAAATTATAACATTTTCATCTTCTTCGAATATTTCCTGGACACCAAAGTCTATCATTTCCAGTTCCAGTTCTTCTATATCCAACCCTTCTTTGCCAACAATTTTAAACTGACACTTGCGCTCGAACATGTAATCCACACAACCAGTGGTGCCTAGTGATCCATTTAATTTTGTAAAGTAGCTACGAACATTGGCCACGGTTCTTGTTGGATTGTCTGTAGCAGTTTCTACCAGCATTGCAATTCCGTAGGGACCATAACCCTCATAAACAACTTCTTTGTAATCAGCCTGGTCTTTAGAGGTTGCTTTCTTAATGGCACGTTCAACATTTTCTTTGGGCATACTGGCAGCTTTCGCATTTTGCATCAGTACTCTCAAGCGAGAATTGGAAGTTGGATCAGGTCCTCCGGTTTTAATACAAATTGCTATCTCTTTGCCAATTCTTGTAAATGTTTTGGCCATTGCGCCCCAACGTTTCATTTTTCTGGCCTTACGGTATTCAAATGCGCGTCCCATAGTTTGAAAACTTTTAAATTTCGGTTTGCAAATTTAATCGATTTTGACAAAAACAGACTGCCAAAAACAGGAATGTTTGAAAAGAACCCTATTATTGTTTGCTATCATCTGCCGATGATCTTAATTGCTTGATGTTGTATCTGATCACATCTTGTATTGTCCTGGTCTGATGCATACCCGGAAAATTGATTAACTGTCGGTAAACAGCTCCTGTTTTGATTTTTTCCAATGGCATTCCAACTGGATTATGTTCGTTGTCGATGATCACCATGGATTCTTTTTTAACCATTTTATCGATATCTCCTGCCTCCAAAGCCGCGGGACCAAAGACTCCAGCCACTTCAAATCCCATTTCTTTAACGATGGATTGCTGAAAGAAATTTACCAGCACATGCGCAGAATTCAGTCCGGATTTATCCATTTGAGTCTTTCCCTCGGTTAATATCTGACGTATAGAATCCAAATTCTGCAAGGCAATTTTTTCTGTTCCCAATCGCTGGGCAATATCCATTACCGACTTTTCCATTGATGCCATGCTGTAATCTGTTTCTATCTTTAAAAGGACCTCCTTTTTGAGATCCAGGCCAGATTGCAGGCGATTGACCATTGTTTCATATCCTGCATAAATAATAACGCTTGCATGAACTAAAACCGGAATATCGGCTGCTCTTAGCTCATACTCTGAAGGATGCTGCATTTCGAAAGGTGCCAAAACAACAATATTTTTTGCACCTGCTGTTTTGGCATAAGCGGCGGTCCAGGAATTGGTGGCCACCACCATGGAACTGTTTTTTATTGGCTCCTGGCAAGAATTCAGGATCATCGCTAGGAAAATATACAGTGGTAAAACCTTCATTTTTTCTTGGTTAAGATGAGAAATAAAAACACAACGGAGGCAAAAACAGCAATGGTAGAGCTTGCTGGAAGTTCAAAAAGAAGGGAGAGCAAGTATCCGGCGGAAGCAAACAGACCACCCCAGAAAGAGGACCATAAAACCATGCTCCTGTAACTTTTAGCATGGTATGAAGCTATTAAGGCAGGGAGGAGCAAGATGGCATCCAGCAACAAAGCACCAATGAGTTTCATGGCTGCAGCTACGGTTATTGCTGTTATCAATATGATGAAATAATAAAATCCTGTTTCGTTCACTCCTGAGGTTCGGGCAATGTCTGCATCAAAAAAAACTGCCCGCAGTTGATGCCGGTAAAATGCCTGAAAAAGGACCAGCATCATCGAAAAGATGATCGTGCCTACAAATTCATAATTATTCAAAGTATATAAACTTCCCCACATCAAGCTTAAGGTGTCCTTTGCAGGTACTTGAAATCGATAGATAAATATAAATGCAAGGGAAATGGAGATGACCATAAAAAAAGCGCTTAATTGTCCGGGATCGGCTTTCAGCGAACGCGACATCCAGGTCATAAGAAGTACCAAAATGAGGTTGATGGCCATCGTGCCACCAAAAGGATTTACCTCCAAAGCCAGGGAAAGGGCACCACCCAATATTGCGCCATGCATCAGCATAAAACGCAGTGGCAACAAATTCATCCTAAGCAGGTAAACGCCGGTAATTGGGAAGGCAAATCCGATAAAAATCAGTACGATAAATCCCTTTAAGATGGGTGTGTAGGAGAAAAGTTCTACCATAGCTTACCGTTTTTCAACGTTTTATTGAGCCAGTTCAGCTGATCTGTCCAATTGGTATCATGCGAAACCAGCAACATGGTTGGGGCTTCGTTTCTGCTGAGATCGATCAATAGCTCAGCAAGCTCATCTTTTCCCTTTTCGTCAAGGTATGAAGTCGGCTCATCCAATAAAAGCAATCTGGCATTCTGGCAAAGGCATCTGGCAAGCGAAACGCGCTGCTTTTCTCCTCCAGAAAGCTGGTGAAACATCTCATTTCGAATGGAAAAGCAGCCGGTTTTGCGCATGGCCAGTTCTACCCGGTAATCTCTATCGAAGTTTGATATCTTAATGCCACAAACGCCAATTGCGACTACCTCAGAAGCCGTAATTGGAAAGTTATTCCTGGTAGTTTCCTGGTTAAGATAACCTGTCTGAAATCTATTTTTCTGCCAGGCAGCACTTCCAACCAGCTCCTCCCCTATTAAAATTGAACCTTGAAGCGGACTGATTAAGCCTAAAATTGATTTAAGCAAAGTCGTTTTTCCACCTCCGTTTTCACCCTGAATAACCAGCTGTTCTCCTCTGCCAAGCTCAAGGTCAAGCTCTTTAAGGATGGTCTTTTCAGATATTTCGACGGTGAGTTCTTTGATTTTCAAAGAAGTACCTTGCACTTTTCCGGCTCTCTTGCGTAGGAAAAGATAGGTATCTTCCATGCTCATTTTGTCTGAAATAAGATCTTCAGTTCTACATTGGATGTGGTCGACCAGCTGATGATAAGCATATTTAACTCCAAATTGCTCAAAAACAGGAACGGCCCTTTCGCTCAATAATTCAATAAAACAATTACGGATTCCCAGTCTGACTATCAAGGCAGCAGCTGCTTTCCCCGCAATTTTATCTTTTAAAAACAGCTGTTCAACCGGAATTTTGGAATTGGTCAAATACTGCTCCAGCTCAAAAAGAGGATACAACCAATGCTCGTCACTGGTAAAGACTATTTGGTCGTTATGCAATAAAATTAGCGAGTGTTCCAACTTTGAAAATTTGATCAAAAATATCCTTTTTGGCCGAGATAACTATGCATTTGCTTAATTACGGCTTGTTCCATTTGCCTCCCGGAAAAAGCAGTATCCCGTTGATAAGAAAGGCACATAAAATTAGAAGGTTACCAATTTTTACATCAAAATAGATGCCAGTAATTTTCCCTGCCAGGGCAATCAGTCCGCCGGTTAATATAGCAAGGTTACTCTGCAGGCGGTTGTTTCTAAATCCAAGCAATCCAGCCAATACCGGAAGAATGAAAGCTCCGGAAAAGAATGTGAGAGCAATCAGAAGCGACTGAACGATAGAGGTAACTTTTAACGACAACAAGATGCTTAAAAGTCCGATGAAAACAAGAATATATTTCGTTTGCCGCAGCGAGACCGGAGTATCGAGATCTTTGTGAATGGTATTTGCCACAATGACAGATGAGGTTAACAAGGTGGTTGATGCTGAAGACATGACTGCAGCTAAGATGGCAGCAACGAGAAGGCCAATTCCCCATTCGGGCAAGATGAAATTCAAAACCGAAATTAGTGATGACCCTTGCTTAAAATCAAATCCAGGGAACTGATGTGCCGCAAATACGCCAAGATAGGTTATCAAAAAAGCGAAAGGAATTAAAATTAGCGCAGTATATAGAACGCTCATTTTAGCAACATGTGCATTCCTTGCTGAAAATAGTCTGGTATATATATCCGGACCAACCAGGAAGGTGGTTGAATAGGTTAGAAACAGTACAAACAGATCCATAGGATGAAATGTCTCGTTAAATGGAAAGTTTAGTTCAGTTATCCTTCCGGGATTAACCGGAGCGATAAAGAAAAGATAACAAGCAATGGCTAAAACACCCAAAATGATAATAAACGATTGTGCGAGATCTGTCTTGATGACGGATACTTGTCCTCCGATAGCAGTATAAAAGATGAACAACAAACCAATTCCCCAAACTGAAGCTTCGTAAGACAAGCCAAAAAAGCTGTTCATTACCTTCGCTCCCCCAATAATTTGGGCAGCAATGACACCGATCCAGGCAATTGGGATGATAAAGGAGGCAATGATTTTTGCTTCCTTTCCATACTGATCTCCAATTAATTGAGGTAAGGTATATTTCCCCTGTCGCTTGACCAATGGAGCCACAAATACCAGCAAAATAAGGCCGAAAGCAGCAGACAGGAGCAGCCAGGCAGCTGCCCATCCCTGGGAGAAAGCCAGGTCGCTGCTACCCAGAATAGCGCTGCTACCCAATATAGTTGCTAGCAAGGATCCGGTTATCTGCCATATGCCTCCAGTGTTTCCGGCTACCAGATAATCACTTGAATTGCGGATCTTTCGGGAAGAATAAATCCCAATTCCGATCATTCCTAAAACATATAAAATGAGAATAAGATACTTTAACACAGATATTAGTTATGAGTTATGAGTTATGAGTTATGAGTTATGAGACAAAGCTAATAGCTAAATGCCAATTGCCAAAAGCTAAATCCCAATTCTCATGACATTTATTAGGAATTGAAGAGAGGGAAATTACTTACTTTGTATAAAAATCGCCAAGCAAATGAAATTTCAATGAATTACTTATCACCAATCAGAATGATAATTAACTCGTAACTATTCCATGTGGCAATTGAAAAAAAATAATTCATGAAAGCAATCAGAAAGAGTCTGCCTCAGAAGGGTTTGTGGATGGAAGATATTCCTGTTCCGGAACCCGGCGTAAATGAAGTGCTTGTAAAAATCAGTAAATCAGCAATTTGCGGAACAGACTTGCACATATATAAATGGGATGCCTGGGCTCAGAAAACCATCAAAACCCCGATGACGATTGGCCACGAATATGTAGGCATTGTTGTCAAGATCGGAAATGAGGTAACAAAAGTCAGTGTCGGAGAGCGGGTTACCGTTGAAGGGCACATTGCTTGCGGATTCTGTCGCAATTGTCGCAGGGGAAGAAAACACATTTGTGATCATACAATTGGCATCGGTGTAAACAGGGATGGTGGCTTTGCTGAGTATGTCTCAGTGCCTGCTGAGAATGTCTTGCACATTGATTCGAGAATCCCTGATGAAATAGTTTCCATTATGGATCCTTTGGGCAATGCAACGCATACAGCGCTATCTTTCCCATTAATAGGTGAAGATGTGCTGGTGACAGGGGCCGGTGGACCGATTGGCTGCATGGCAATCGCCATCTGCAGGTTCGTTGGAGCCAGGAATGTCGTTGGATCAGAAGTGAGTGAATACCGAAGGGATTTGGCAAGAAAAATGGGCGCATCCCTTGTAATTGATCCGATGAAAGATGATCTGACAGCTGCCATGAAGGAGGTTGGCATGGTTGCAGGATTCGATATTGGCCTTGAAGTTTCAGGATCTCCGGTGGCTTTCGATACAATGATCAAATACATGTACAACGGAGGAAAAATTTCCTTGCTAGGCATATTGCCGGATACCACGCAAATCGAATGGGATAAGGTGATCTTTAAAGGATTAACTTTGAAAGGCATTTATGGCCGGGAGATGTACGAAACCTGGTACAAAATGGAGAAGATGCTGCTTTCAGGATTGAACATCTCACCTGTGATCACACACCGGTTTCATTACACTGAATTTCAGAAAGCTTTTGACATCATGGAAGAAGGCAATTGCGGTAAAATTATTTTAGACTGGGAGAATTAAAAGTTGAGAACTGAGAGTTGAGAAAAAACTAATTCAAAACATATTCGGCAGATTAATGGTTTCCGGTATGGAACATTTTTCTACTTTTGCGGTTCACAAGCCATTTTAGCTCAGTTGGTAGAGCAGCTCATTCGTAATGAGCAGGTCGTGGGTTCGAGTCCCATGAGTGGCTCGAGTTCAAACAATTGCAAATAAAAGAGTTACATTGTCAACACTGACACTTGTAACTCTTTTTATTTATATTCTATAGCTCGATATTGAAAGAATCTCAACTACCTATTCAATGAATTAGCATACTGCAAAACTTACATTTTAAACTCAGAATCTTTGGCAATCTTCAGATTTTTCATCATATCGGAAACCAATGCAAAAGGATCATATGTCTTGCTTTTACCTACCAATGTTTCAACAGGGAGGTATCCACGGTAGCCACTGTTCTTTAAGATTTTCATGAACCGATTCATGTCAATTTTTATCGGACTTCCAACTTCGAATACACTCTCTTTGACCTGCCAGTTGCAGGCATAAGGAATAACGGCAGCAATGTCAACATAAGGATCGGTAACTTTGTAATTACCCGTATCTACAATTAAACCGGCCCATTTGGAATTAACTGCTTTCCAGATTTTTATGTGCTGTTCTGCGGTTTTGATCATATCACCGTGATTTTGAATTCCGATAATCACCCCATGCTTTTCTCCGAATGCCGCACATTCCTTGTAACATTCGACCATCCAACCAGCTACCTCATCCCATTTGTCTTCATACCCTTTTGGAATCTCTCCCGCAAAAAGCCTGATTACAGGTGCCCCAAGTTTTTCTGCAACAATGATCCATTGTTTTGCTCTTTCGACATCGGCAGCCCGAATAGCCGGATCGGGGGATGCAAAATTATTGCGAATCCCAGTCCCGCTGATATCTATGCCAAGCTTGAATGCTTTTCTTTTCAGTTCATAAATATATTCATCAGTCGGCACTTCAGGGTATCCGGGGAAATAATATCCGGTAAGATCAACTGCAGCAATATTTTGGGTAGCACACCAATCCAGAAGTTCCGGCAAGGTGAGTGTTGGCTTGTTGTCTTTCTGCCCCTTTCCTGTCAGTACATCGTTAAAAGAATAAGCATTTAAAGCCAGTTTAATGTTAGTCTGGTTTCTAAGGTTTTTTTCGCTTTGAGCATGTAAGATTGCCGGCCAGAAACTCATCGTAATGATTGAGGCTAATAGGAACGTGTTAAGGTTTTTCCTAATCTTTATTGATAACATATTGTGATCCATGAATCTGAATTTTAAAGAGATTAAATTAGAAAAATATAATTAATTGAAATTCCCGTTGCTTACGAAGGCAATCTTTTTACTATCAGGTGACCAGCTTGGTACATTGATAGTTCCCTGTCCGCCGTACAAGTAGGCAATTGTCTTTACTTCACCACCCTCAATTGGCATAATTCGCAAATAGACCCGCTGGTAGAAAGGATGTTTGTCGGCAGGTACTTCCTTTGGAAAAGTAATGAATACCAGCCATTTATTATCAGGTGACACATGCGGGAACCAGTTGTTCAGGTCGTCAAAAGTAAGCTGCGTCTGATTTTTTCCATCCGGCTCCATGCGCCAAACTTGCATTCTTCCTGTTCTGGTCGAACAGAAATAAATGTATTTACCATCCGGCGAATACTCTGATCCATCATCCAATCCTTTGGCATTCGTTAGCTGAACCTCTTTCCCCCCATCTTTGGAGATTTTATAGATATCAAAATCGCCATTGCGTTCACCGGTATACAGCAAAAACTGACTATCCGGCGACCAGCCGTGAAAATAGGAAGGGCTATTCGCTGTTATCCTTTTGGGGACTCCACCAGATATTGGAACAGAATACACGACTGATTGTCCTTTGGAATCTTCGGGCGAATGACTGATGCCGATTTGCTTTCCATCGAATGTCAGTACATGATCGTTGTTGTTTTTATTGGCAAAATCAGTATTCAGAACAGATGCACTACGTGTTGCCAGATCAAAATTGTACAATTTTCCCCCAGAATTATAAATCAGGGTTTTGCCGTCAGGTGTCCAATTGGGCGCTTGCAAAGAGACAGGAGAACTGGCAACTACTACTCTATGTCCGGTTGTTACATCCATTATCTCTAGCAGACTTCCAAGGTAACTTTGGTATTGAACCATGTTATCGGGTGCAGGATTGTAAGCAAGTGTGTTATTAAATTCTACCTCTTCCGAAAATTTATTGTTATGTGAACAAACAAACAATCCAGTTAATAGATCTATTCCAAGATCCAAACTATCAATCTTTTGTACTTGATATATTTCACCGTATTTTGCCACTGACATGGTATATGTAGTTCCTTTCTTTTCCAGCTGAAGGACATCTGGTCCGGAAATCGTAAACTTAATCTCTTTCATGGTTTCACCTGGTTTGCGGCGATATTGTAACGAAGTCAGACCATCGCCATGAATGGTGCAAGCAACTACCGCCGAATTAGGTGCCTTTGTGCTCCTGACCATAAGACCTGTTTTTCGGTGTAGTTCGTGCCCTTGTCCGATAAAGCGGATACGGGTCTGCAAAATAAAATCACCACTCATCTTTTTCGACAGGAATGAAAAACTGTCTGTTCCAAACCATATATTCGATCCGGAACCGGAAATGAGATAAGATTGCAAAGGTTCGCTAAAACTAGCAAATCCGTTTATCTCAGGAGAACCGATATCCGTTAAATTATCAAAGATACCAACCCTGGATCCAGGAATTTGAGCATTTATAATAGCGAAATTCAAATTTAATAGGAGTACAAAAGCTCCAAACACCATACGTTTTGATTTCATTGTTTGTGGTTCTATTGATTGGTTGTTAAAGCTCTAATTGACCATTTTATAGATCAGTTCAATCCCATTTCCAGTCTTGAGATCGCGAGAATAGCGTTTCTCCTGCGGATTGTTCCAGTGTTCGGTTGTTCCAAGACTCTGCAGTCGGGAACCATCGCGTTCCGGATCATAAATTGTTCCCGAAGGTGGATTGTTGGCCAAGGCCATCTCTTCCATGGCGTGATCGCTGTACATCATGTCGGGTGCATCCGGCCAGGCTGCCAGGGCAAAGTCCAGAACCACTGATTCGATGGCAACAGGATCCTGGGAAGCAAAAAGACTTCCCATCCACTCATTGCGAAAAGGCGTCAAGGTCCATTTTGAATTAGGAATTCCATTTAGAGCTTTGTTGCTATAAATACCGTCAATCAGGTAAAGAACAGTTTTGCCACCCAAGTCTTTGTGTCCAATGAAATCAGGGTAAACGGAATATTGCCGTTTACCTTCCTTACTTTGACTAAAACCGCTGCCATGTGCATTCTTGCGCCAATCGGTTTCAATATTGGTACATCCAAAGAAGTTTTTTGCACACAGTGTTACTCCCTGGCTTACATGTCCCTTCATAATTGCCAAATTGATTACATAATTGGCTTCTAAAAAGCAAGTTGCCAATCCTTTGGTCATGCCTTTAAAATCGTACGAATAGGTAAACGCATTCTCTGTAAAAGTGGCCTTCTCACGACCATCCCCGCCATCATGGTCGATGTAATGAACATTTGGGTAGACCGCATGACACTTGTCGTAGATGTTGTTGGTAATAAAACGACTTGGATCAGCCAGGGTGATGTCTTCTTGGTGAATACCTGCCTCTTTAACCAGACTTTTCAAAAGTGACAAAATCAACTGAGGGTTAGCGTTGATCTCACTGCTGCTTTCGTGCGCATTGGTATTATTTTGGTTAATCTTGATTGCTATTTTTTCACCAGATCTATATCCTACATCCACATTCTTCCTGGATTTGTTGAAAAAGCGGAACAATTCGTCCCATGCTTTCTTCTCCTTCTTTACATTGGTCAGGCCAAACAAGGTTTGTGATAAGAGTTTGTCTGTCTCTTTCTGGTTGTTAAAGCGGTCTTCCCACCACATCCCTGCTTTTCCATCCCAGGAAGCAATGTTGGGATTGTGTCCCCATGCTACCCTTCCGGGATAAATTCCCTGTGCAACTCCGAGCGGAATGTTTGGTTTATACCAGATTTCCAGCGATTTACTACTGGCATTTACCTCAAAAGATGACTTAAACACACTTGCGAATAAGGCAACAATGCCAATAAAAACAAACAAAGCGGCAGCATAGAACTTGTTTTCCATCCACTTTTGACCTGCTTTTTTAAAGGCGATTGCAGTTCCTGAAATGGCCAGTAACCAAACAACAAAGCCAGACATCAGTGGAGCTGCTGCCTGCATGCATGGATAGGAAGCCCTGGAAGGTTTTGGAATTACCCTAAAAAGGAACCAGATTGTTGAAGAAAAACCTAAAAAAATTAATGAGGCTTTTTTTACAATTGGCTTACTAATAAACTCTTTAAGTAGGTTGATTAAAGTGATAATTTTAGTTTTCATTTTGTTGTTAATTATGGGTTAACTTAAATTCAAGATAGTCATAATTCATGTTTCCATTGGATACAGTTTTCAATGTCAGAAGATGAATCCCTTTTTCCAATTTGACTGCAGCTAGAGTGTCAATTCTATTCCAATGGTGCCACTGCCGCCAAGCGATGGATTCATTTTCGTTTCGTGTTGACGGAATTCGCAGTTCTTGTGTAAGCGGTTTTCCATCCAGAATAAAGGAAATACCTCCATCTCCACTTGCTGTATACATTAATCCGATGGCATAAACACCTGTTTCAGCCACCTTTACCGTATAATTGATCCATTCCCCAGGTGTTGTCCAACCCACATAAAGCTGGTCTTTAGCAGGCTCAGCAAGGTTATATGGACTATTGTCGATGGCAGGATCTCTAAATTTGGTGTAGGAAATGTCTACACCTTCCTTCATCCGGAATTCATTCAGAAAAGCACCGTCGGGTGGATTGAGTTTTCCGCTGCCATTATTCACAGGATCAGTATCATGGTAAGCGATTCCTTCCCCACCCAAATTATAAAATTCACATTCTAATCTTCCTGGAATTTGCTGAATGGTATTGTTCCAGGGCTTCTGCTTCATATTGTTTTGCGATAATACCAATAGAGACAATTCACAAAAGATTATTGTTAACAATAAATGGTTGAATCTCATGGCTTAAGCTATTTGTTTATCTGTGACTCCTTATGTGGAGAAGGCGAATTTCATTCAAGCTTTTCATCCTTTGACTTCCAGTTCTTTGGATTAAGGTAAGACTTGTATTTATCAAGCAACTCCTTGCCAAGCAGGATGCCACCCGACCAAAAAGTAATCTCACCTAATACAAAAAGCACAGTAGAAATAGTGATTTTAACGCCTCTAGTTATGCTAAGGAAGGGAATGACGGGTATTAATAAAAAGAGGACGACTGAAACTAAAATCAGAATGGCACCTATTTTGAATTTGATCGTCTTTTTCATCCTTTTTACTTCGCAAAATACTCCAGGTCATTGGCCAGATCCAACACGCCAAGGTAAAGCAATTTGGCCGCATCTTCCATAATTTCAGGAGTTAAAGCATCGGTATTGTCCAGCGGATCATGGTAATATACAGGTTTTACAGTCCCCGATGTGTAGAGATGAAGAACTTTGTAACCGGCTTTTTCAAAAATTGCGCCATCAGTACGAGGGCGGCTATAGCTGACTCTTTTCTCGGAAGCATCGAAGTCACGGTGAAGGAATTTTTCGTTGGCATCAGAAAAATGCTTCAGAATGGACGGGAAGGATTTCCCATTGGCCAAATAAAATCCCGTACCATTGCCAACCATGTCGAGGTTGATCATACAAACCACCTTTTCTTTTGGCCAAACCGAAGATTCAACAAATTTCTTACTTCCGTAGAGACCACATTCTTCGCCACCAAAAAAGACAAATATCACCGTGCGCGCAGGCTTTACGGATGAGTGTGCCAGGGCCTTCGCAGCAGCCAAAATATCAACAGATCCAGAGGCGTTGTCGAGGGCTCCGGGAAAGAGGCAGCCCGGACTTCCTACCGCATCGAGATGTGCTCCGAGCACAATTGCTTCATTTCTCAACTTAGGATCTGATCCTTCAACAATGCCTACCACATTGCATGACCGGCTATCCGGAAAGTATTTGGTTGATGCAGTAATTCGAATTTTCTTATTGAGAGTAAAGGAATTGGGCAGAATGGTCTTGGTAATGGCAGCATGGGTTTCTGCATATTTCCGTCCGGATCCTGCAAAAAGCTCTTCCGCTATCAGTTCACTTATGTGTGCATAAACAAAATCCTTGAGAAACGATGTATTTGGATTGGCAATTTTGCTCACATAGAGTAAGCCTTTGGCACCTAACTCATGGGCATGCTGAAACTTGTAGCGGTGGTAACTGTAACGCTCCCATTTGGACTGAATTGAATCATTCGCACCATAAGGAACACCCGTTTCCATCAATAGAATTTTCCCTTTTACATCAATGTTACGGTAGTCATCATAACCTAATTCGGGAGCAGAAATGCCAAAACCAACATAGACAATTTCCCCACTAACACTTCCTGAAGCAGAATTGGAACCGGGGTAAAAATCAGCTGGGAAATGATAATCTTTGCGCTTGTTGTTCTTATCCGGCATTAAAGTTACAGTACCTGGCGTATTCACTTCGCTATAAGCATTGGGGAAATACTGCAAAAAAGTGCTGTCACCCGATCCCGACTTAACACCTGCATTTTTGAGCTGGTCAGCAACCCATTGTGCTGCATGTAAATATCCGGGTGAACCGGATAAACGACCACCATATTTGGCGGAAGTCAGTTCAGCAGCATCATTCAGCAAATCATTGCTCGAAATGGAATGGAAAGTCTTAAGAATGGCTTTCCCCTGATCTTGTGAAAACAAATTAAATATTTGCAAACACAGCAATAGAGCCAGAAGTCTAAATTTTAAAGGCATTTATCGGTAGTTATATGGTTGAAAAGACGAACAACTTCTCAAAGCTAATACAAATTTATTCCCAATGTCGCTTTAAGTTTCCAAATAACTACGACTCTCTCCATTCTGGCTTTCAAAAATAGCAGACTACTTTCTGCCACTGCATTCTCTGAATCCAGTAAATCAAGGTTTGTGAGTGTTCCTGCCTTGAATTTCAGATCGGCAAGCTCCAATGCTTTTTTTGCCTGGGAAAGCTGCATGTCAAATAGTTCTGATTTTGAAATAGCCGCTCTTAAAGCGTTGGTACTTTCCATGACCTCGTTGGTAATGGTGCGTCTGGTCAGATCAATTTCATAGCCATTGGAACGTATAGCTGAACCGGCTAATTGGGTATTCAGATTGGTTCTCGTGGCATCATAAATGGGGATGATCAGATTAAGTCCTACCGCATAATTTGCTCTAAGCTGGTCAAGTTTAGGAATGTAGCCATTCTTCCATCCACCACTTGCAAAAGCCCCTAAAACCGGGTTTTTATTTTGCTTAACCATATCCTGATAAGCTTGGGAAAGATTCATCTTTTTCAAGGCGATTTTTAGCTCATTCCTATTGCTCAAAGCGGTTGCAATTAAAGAATCTTCTGACAAAGGAATCACTTCGGAACGCAGCAGATTTTTTACCCGATGAACAGTGCTGAACTGTTCTCCAAGTAGCATATTCAGGTATGAATTCTGGTAATTGAGTGAAGTTACGATATCAGTCCGCTGACTTTCAACTGTTGAAATGCGAACTTTGGTACTCAAGATTTCGAATTGCGTGGCAGATCCTGTGGCTACTTTCTTTTCTACATTTTTAAGGTGTTCCTGAAGCGTTAACAGTTGATTGTCTTTTATGGCGATTGCTTCCTGAAAATAGAGCATACTATAATAGCAACCAATTACAGCCAAAGCCATCTTTTGTTTTACCTGACCAATGCCCAGTGCTGAGAGCTCCTTGCTTTTCTCTTCATAGGCTATGCTTTTCTTCGTTTTCCCAAAATCGGAAATGGTTTCATTGATATTTACACCGGAATTGAGAATGTTTGTAGGGGAAAGAGAGAAACTTCCTACATCGGGAATGGTTAGAGATGGTACTGGACCAACGTGCGCATAAGAGCCCGAAAACTGTGCATTTGGCAAGTATGCAGTACGTGCCATCGCAATTTTAAGATCTGCGGCATTTAAAGCTTCAGCGGCTTGCTGAATGGTTGGATATGTCTCTATAACCTTGCTGATCAGAGGAGTCAGCTCAAGTGAATCAATCTGATTTTTTTGCCCGAAGCTTTTCCCTGAAACAGAGAAAAATAGTAAGGCGGCACAAGAAAATTGGAGCAACAGATTATAGTTCATGTGATTAAATATTATGTTCTTTCTTTTTCCTTCGAATGCGCAGGAAAATAACTGGAATACCTCCTATCAGCGTCACGACGGATGCAATTAGAAAATCATCGTTAACACCTTGAATAAAAGCTTGTTTAGTAACGTTAGCCGTAATAAGATATTGCGATTGCTTTTTAGCAGTTGCCATCGAACTGCCTGCATCATGAACGATGGATTCGCTGATATTTTTCACAGCTGATGTATATGCGGGTGAATTGGATTGCAGTGCCCCACCATACATTTGGGTATGGTAACTGACACGTGTAGTAAGAAAAGTTGCCAGGATAGCAACACCAAAGCTTCCGCCAAGTTGCCTCACAACATTGCTGATTCCGGAGGCCTGAGCCATTTTTTCCCGGGGAACATCTATCAAAGAAACAGCAGTCAGGGCCGAAAAAATGATACCCATACCCAATCCACGGATGTATAGCGGCAACATGATTGCCTGATGCTCTGTGAGAAAAGATAGATGCGCATTCAGATAAAAACTTAACGACATTAAGATTATCCCGATCATGATGGGAATCTTAGCATTGACCTTTCCGGATATAAAGCCGGAAATGGGTGCGACAATTCCTTGCAGTATCCCGACAGGAAGGAAAACGGATCCTGATTGCAAGGCAGTATATCCCAATGAATTTTGAAGATACAATGGCAGCAGGAACGTACTTCCAAACATGCCAAGGCCAAACAAAAACATAACCAGCGAACTTATTCCGAAATTATAGTTTCCCAACAACCTAAGATCAATCAGAGGGTTTTCAACGATAAATTCTGTGGTAATGAATACAGCGAAAGCGATAAATGAAATGGCAAAGCATGCCAGAATATAGGGAGCTTTCCAACCTGCTGAGTTAGTAACAGCATTTCCTTCAGTCAGCGCGAACAACATGATAGGTAAGAAAAGGCTTACGGAAATAAATCCGACAATATCAAACTTCCCTCCCCTGCTCTGCTTCATCTCCCTTTGAATCAGGACTGTAATCAACATTCCAAATATTCCAACCGGAACATTTATGTCGAAAATTAGCTGCCAATTAAAATTATCAACCAGATAGCCGCCAATCATCGGACCGAATGAAACTGATGCAGCTGCAGCGACCGACCAGAAGCCGACTGCCAGTCCGCGCTGTTTCGGAGGAAATTCCCGAACGACAATGGCCATCCCCAGAGGTTGAATAATTCCTGCTCCCAATCCCTGGATAACTCTCGAAAATATCAGCATATTTTCGTTGTTTGAAATGCCGCACATGAAAGATCCCACGGTAAAGACCAACAGGCCCATAAAATACATACGCTTGTACCCGAAATGATCGGCTAACCAGGCTGCTGCAGGTAGCATAACCGCTAATGCAAGCATATATGCAGTAAGCACCCATTCGATGGTATCCAGCCCTACGCCAAAGGCAGACATCATCTTTGGAAGTGCAACATTGATAATCGTGGCATCCAGAACTGCCATGAATGTACCAATCATAATGTTGGCCAAAACAAACCATTTATAAAAATCATGATTTGGATGCCACTTTGAATCGCGGTTTCTGATTAATCGCCTGATCCTGTGGGAAGGAGAAATTTTTCGAATCATTTGGATTTCAGAATTTTCACCACGACCGACATTCCCGGAAGAATGCTGAGTTTTTTGATGTCCACTCCTTTTTCATCACTGTCGATCGATATTTTTACCGGTACCCGTTGCGTAACCTTGGTAAAATTACCCGAAGCGTTGTTGGCAGGAATCAGCGAAAAAAGGGATGCAGTTGAGGCACCAATTGAAAAAATCTTCCCCTGAAACCACCTGTCACCAAAGGCATCAAGCGTAAATTTTGCCGTCTGGTTCAGACTGATCGCTGAAAGTTTTGTTTCTTCGAGATAAACGATGACCCATCTGACCGACTGACCGGACAAGGAAAAGATAGACTGACCAGGCTGGACAACATCACCGGCCAGGAGCCATCTTTTAGCAATTACTCCGTCGAAAGGTGCATAAAGCTTGGTGTTGGTAAGTTGTGTCCCTAAAACATTAATTTGGGCATTTACCAGTCCAACCGCGGCATTGGAACTTTCGATCTGTGCCCTGGAAACTTGCAGTTGTACTTTCGCCGCGTCCAATTGTGCCTTCGCTGTTTCAAATGCTTTTTTCTGGTGATCATAAAGTTCCTTTGTAATTACGTCGCCGGAAAGCTGAACTTTGGCCCTTTCAAAGTCCTCTTTTGCTTTTTCATAAGAGACTTCGAAGACTTTGATGTTTTCATTGTCGTAGTTCAATTTGGCTTTCACCTGTGCTACCTGGGCATTTGCCAGCACGAGTGAAGCAAGCGCCTGATCTTTTTGAGAAAGTAAATCAAGACTATCCAGCTCAACCAATAGCTCATTTTTCTTGACTGTATCTCCCTCAATGGCGTACAGATGGGCAATTCTTCCAAGCATCTTTGCTCCTATCTGTACATTATCAGATTCAATATGAGCGTCGTCAGTGGAGATATACATCGAGTAATCACGGTACCAGTACCAGGTGGCTATTCCAACTAATAAAACAATGATTATCAGTGGAATATAGATTTTAAATTTATTCCCGGAGGTTTCGTTTTGAGCCATTTTCAGATTAATTAATATCTATTGATGAAATAGTAGTTTGAAAACAACAAATTTAACCGATTTCCTTCACCTATTGACAAATACCTCATCAATATTTTAAAAAGAACAATGATTAGTATTGTATAAGGATAATTATTAAATATTCTATCAAATAGATTCCTTAAACTATTGGGGTGCGGCTGTTATTTAACAATGACATTGAGATCCGAGATTGAGTTAAGATTATCTGTCTCAATGAAATTGGGATGTAGATTTAGCGAAGCGGTCAATTCCTGTTGCGAGTCCGGCGTCCATAGCTGGACAATCAATCCGCTTTTTTGGGCCCTGGTGACTTCTGCTTCGGTAAGCGTAGGTTCAGTAAACATGCAACTTACGCCATCATAACCCAGAACCAGGGCGTCGTTTATCTGCTGTGGAAAGGAGACTTCCTTTATCAGGCAAACTACCAAGCCCGGTATAAGCTGATGAATTTTTTTGCAGAAGGTGGCATCGTACACTTCACAAATGATTTTTCCGGGATCCTTTACAGATGGAAGTATCTTAGCCAGACTTTCGGCAAATTTGGAAAGATAAGCCGCCTCGCCCCCAATCGCAGGCTTGTTCATGCTATCTACCGGATAATCCAGTTTCATGTGCAAGGAAATATAAAATGGAGTGGCGGCCTGATTCCAGTAATTGATTACTTCACTGAGCTTGCAAATCTTGTCCTGCGCTTTTGAAGTGCAAAGCGTAATCTTTGAGATTTCTGCGTCACGTGAAAGGATTATCATCCGTGGCAGGACAGAATTGCAGGTTAAAGTTGCCAGGTTCAGATCGTGCAAGATCCATATGGTACCATCCAAACTCATTTGTAGATCCAATTCAACTCCATTCAAGGTTTTTAATCCCTTTTGAACAGCAGGTAGCGTATTTTCGATGATAGTTGGATCGATTGAACTACTTCCGCTTGCTTTGTGTCCCAGGAATTTCACCGTTGTTGTGGTTGGGGGAGATGCGGGTGTTGTAGTTTTCTGACAGCTGATGAAAAGAGGTGAAAACGATATCACAAAAAGTAATAACCAGACCCAGGAAAGTGTCTTAATTTTAATCATTTCCAAAGATAAAAATAAAATCAATTCGAAAAATAACTAGTATATGACTGAATTACAAATAGTTAAAATACTTTACTTCCCAAATACATATCTAAAATTTAATCCAAATTCTACAGCATTCAAACTAGTATTGTCAAAAATCACCATCACCGGTCTCCAGTCAATTCCAAGTGCCAATGGCGCTCCCTTAAAGCGATATTCTAAACCTAATTCGCCAGGGATTCCTAAATGAAAAGTTGAAGTATAACTGTACATACTACTGTTACCAAAGAATGTTGAAACACCTACTCCGGCATACCAGTTCAATCCATCCTGTCCTAAAGGCTTATATACAAAATCCCAAAGAGCCTCGGTACTGATACCATCTCCGAAGGAGAGATCAGCATGTATCCGACTAAATTTTCCGGCTTTAAATATTCCATCAACAGCTGTATTATTTCCCCAGTTACTTCCAATTCTGATACCAAGCTCTTGGGCATTAGCAAAGGTTGCAATACCAATAAAGATAAATGATATTACATAAGTCTTAATGTTTTTCATCAAAATCATACCTATCTAGTTTAATTGTCATTCAATCTTGAAAACGAAAAAAAAACCTTTTGGTTTCAAGATAGGGCTTACAATCATAAAAAAGCAGAATTTCATTTGAAAAAATAAAACTGAATCTCAATTTTCCACCACCACTATTTCATGAATTTTCAACTGAGGCAGAGAACATGTTACCAAACCATCCTGGTAGGTAAATGCCAATGGTCTGTTTTCCGGTTGAAGCATCACTTTTTTGGGTTTGGTCGGATATTGGAGCTGAATTTGAAGCGGACCAACTGTCGGTATTTCATCAAATGCCATCACCTTTTCATTGTCATGCGGACCAGAGGCATTGACTAGGTTTAGTATCAGCTCTCCTTGCTTCCTGTTAAGCGTCACATCAACATTGTGGGAGCCGGTAACAGTCACTTCCGGCTTGAAGATCTCACGTACGAGCGCAGCCAGAAAATCGCGCAAAACTGGAGCAGAACGAATCATGCTGGCCTTTCCCATCTCCAGATAGGTTGCAGCAATTTCTCCTTTGCCATATTTTGTGATGGTCGCTGCGGTTTCGGATGGGCCCTCCATGTTAATCTCCTTATAGTATTTTCCAAAAGACCTCACACCATTTCCGGGAATAACCCCCTGAGAAAGAGACATTAATTCGGCAATCCACTTGTTATATTCCAGTCCGTTGTTCTTCACTTCGGGAGAAGCTTTAAAAGTTACATTCAGCTCGTCTTTAAATAATGAGGCCGAATTTGGCCCGATCAAGAGCAATTTTCCACCTTGTGAAACATAATCCAGCAATTTTTTCTTGAAGTCCGGCGTAATGGTTTCCCATTCGGGATAGATCAGCAGCGGATATTTGCTGATTTCTGCCAGATGGTGTTCTGCTACGATATCCACCACGTATTGTGAAGCAAGCAGATTCTGCATGATCCCTTTCAATGGTGTCAATTCTCTGTCGAAACCACCAAAAAGCCTATTGGTTTTGTCATACAAGGCATCCTTGGATAAGATCAGTCCTATTTGAGGAACTCCAACCACGTTCTGACACCAGGGCTGCCGCTCACGACAAAATTTAGCTGCTTCAGCAATCATCGGAATCATCCAGTTATTGATGGAACCATCTCTTTTTTGCTGAAGATAAATCTGAACTCCCCCGCCAAGGGAAATGACAGAAGCCAGCTCCCGTTCAATCTGAACAGCACTTTTCACGCATTGTGTTCCGGGCTCATTACCCATCCAGGAAAATCCCCATGCCATCAAATCCCAGGGTTTGCCCTGGTTGCGGATGAAGCGTGCTTCACTGCGGGCACTGTTCACGCTGTTTAGAGCAGAAAAATCACCGGAGATAAAATCCACAGGTATGGAAACAGGCTCAGGTATAAATGTTGAAAAGGCCCAGTTGCTGGCAACCTGAAATTTCGGATTGCTGGCATGAAGCGCATTGGTATATTTGGATACATAAGATTTGAAGCCTTCCCTGTTAAACTGAAGAAACTCTTTCCAATTGGGATCACCCAGTTTGCGCGGTATATCTCCTATTCCTGTTTTTTCTTTAAACATGGCCAATGATTTGGCGGAATAGTCCAGCTGATGCGCCCAACAATCTCCATCCACCCAAACACCATCGACTCCATAGACCGATGCGAGCTCTTTAAGTTGGGGAATAAGCAAAGAGTCAGCGTAATTACCAAATACAGAAGTGCTGTTTTTGTTGGGAGTACCATCAGCTGCAATAGCTGCCCAATTCGGATGCAGCTCTATGGCCCTAGAATCCCAAACGCCAGAGTAGTGCAAGTAAAGTGAAACACCTCGTTTTGCAGTGACATTCCTCCAGATTCTCAATTGATCGCGGACAAAGCCCGGGACAGGATTGCCAACTTTTGTCGGATAACTTGAATAGCCAGGATGGCCTTTGCAGTCGACCTGAATAAAATCAGGATGCACCTTGTCAATCAGGTTATTCACCATCGAATCATTCACATTTTTACCCACTTCGTTGCAATCAGGACCCGCATGAAAATCGAAATGGAGTCCAAAATAACTGTGGGCACGATCCAGACGAACTGGTAAAACAGTTTGACCGAATGAAGAGAAAAAAATCACCGCAAAATAGAGAGTTAGTAGTTTTTTCATGGATTTGGATTTGATAGTTGAATTCCGCTATGAATTTAGACAAAAATTGAAATTTGTTGTGCTAAATCTCTCCTTGTAGAAATAATTTTCAGGTTGTCAGATGGCAGAACTTTTTATCTTTGCGATACTTTATTTCAATTGAAGCCATGCGTCTGATCAGATACATATTTTTAGTACTTATTTGTCATCTACCTTACATTTTGGCAGCCAAAGCACCTGTATTTACGGAAAAGGACTATCTTAAACATCCACCCAGAATTATCCGCGCCTGCTGTGCTTTTGGTACAGATTTGAAAGTTTCTATCATACCTGGATTAAGGTACACACAGCTAACCAGTCCGGAACTTTTGGGGCCGCATCACTACCTTGGCGGCAAAAGTGAAAACAATGGGATCTTATACACGAGAAGGGGCGGTTTTGTCGATTTTGGCCATCTGCGCGATTTGATCGACTGGACTGCTTACCTATACAATCTTGCGAAAAAAAGTCAGCAGACGGGAGAGATTTTAATCAATTTGGGTTACGAAAGTGGCAATAAATCACTCTATTTAAAAGTTCCTCCTACCGAAAAGGATGAAGAAATTCTTAAGCTGGCTTGCAGAATTGCCTACGACATTTCGATCTTCCACGAGATAACTTCCTGGTTTGGAGCTTCTGCTGTACCGCTTTTACCAGAGAAATTTTCCAGTTTCTCCATAGAAGACGCCTTTTCAAATATGCTGGGAACCAAAATAGCAGAAAAAGCAATTAATAGTGATCTGCCATATGAACAGGCAGTTACAGAAACGATCAAACAATTCTTAGTCGAGCTGGAGACTGTTTCAACCAAAGAAGAGAGTTACAATGCCATGGAAGGAGTCAGGGACATTTGGTGGACGAGAAAAAGACATCTCCCCAATAACCATGTGATGATTCAAAGAGAATTGGGTGTCTACACAAAAATGACACCTTGGCTTGTACCAGGTTGGGAGAGTAAAAATTTAACTCCTTGCGAGCTCACTATACCCGAAACCACTTCCGATGGCATACCTCTTTCTGAATTTTACACTTTAACTTATAATCTGAACAACAAGATCCCTCTTAGGAAAATCTTTCCGGAACGCACCAAAAGAGTGGTGACTCAAAATGATTTCAAGCAGATTATTGACTATATGGCCATTGGAATGCAGAAAAAACACATCCAATATAAGTTAAAGAAATGATTTCCATGGAACCAGGACTTACTTACCAGGAAAGCCATCCAAGAGAAAGTGCACTGGCAAATCATCTTTCCAAATATTCCATCACCCTTGGATCTCAATCACCCAGAAGGAAAGAGCTTTTTGCCGGACTAAACCTTCCTTTTTCCATTGAAGTCAGGGAGATTGATGAACAATTTCCTGCAGATATGCCTGCCGTTGAAGTACCGGAATTTTTGGCCAGATTGAAAGCTATCCCATTTAAAAATGTTCTCCCGCCGAATGGTTTACTTATTACAGCCGATACAATTGTGCTAATTGACAGTCAAGTACTTGGAAAACCATTGGATTATGATCATGCTTTCGAAATGCTGCAGCTTCTTTCTGGTAAAAAACATGTGGTTATAACCGGCGTTTGTATCTCTTCAAAAGACAAGGAAATCACCTTCTCTGATCATTCAAATGTTTTTTTTAAAACCCTATCTGTAGAAGAGATTGACTATTACCTAACACATTACCAGCCATATGACAAAGCCGGTTCCTATGGCGTACAGGAATGGATCGGATATGTAGCCATTGAAAAGATTGAAGGATCCTATTTCAATGTGATGGGACTCCCTATTCAACGTTTGTATGAAGAACTCTTAAAATTTTGAGAAAACGTCTAAATACTATCTAAGTATAACATAATCAAACTAATGCAATGAGAAAATTGTTTGCCCTGTTATTTATCCTGTTGATCGCCCATTCAACCTATGCTGTCGAAGGCATGTGGATTCCCACATTGTTGAAAAAATACAACATCGAAGAGATGCAGAAAATGGGATTCAAGCTGACAGCCGAAGATATCTATGATGTCAACCATTCGAGCATGAAAGATGCGGTTGTTCTTTTCGGATCAGGATGCACTGGAGAGGTGATTTCCGGCGACGGACTTCTGATCACCAATCACCATTGCGGATTTGGCCAGATTCAAAAGCACAGCACTTTGTCCCACGACTATCTGACAGATGGATTCTGGGCAAAGAACAGATCCGAGGAACTGACAAATCCCGGCTTATCCGTCCAATTTTTGGTTAGAATGGAGGAAGTTTCCAAAGCGGTTATGAAAGATGTAAAGGAAGATACAGCCGATGATATCCAGAAAAAACAGATTGCTGCCAATATTGATGTCATAAAAAAAGAATATTCCGGGAAGGGTATTTATCAGGTGGACGTTAAGCCATTGTATTATGGAAATCAGTATTTCGTTTATGTTTATGAGGTATTCAAGGACGTTAGATTGGTTGGTGCACCTCCGGTTTCGATTGGAAAATTTGGTGGAGATACTGATAATTGGGTCTGGCCGCGTCATACCGGCGATTTCTCCCTTTTCAGAATTTATGCCAATAAAGACAATAAACCAGCGGCTTATTCACCTGACAATGTGCCTTATCATCCTAAAAAATTCTTTCCAATCAACCTAAAAGGCATTAGAGAGGGCGATTTCACCATGGTTTTTGGGTTTCCGGGTACGACACAGGAGTATATTCCTTCCATGGCTGTTAAGCTTCTCATTGAAAAAAGCAATCCAAATAAAGTGGATGCCAGGACTATCAAATTGGACATTCTGGAAAAACAGATGTCACAGGATCCGAAAGTCAGGATCCAGTATGCCTCCAAATATGCAGGGATATCCAATTCCTGGAAAAAATGGCAAGGAGAAACCAACGGATTGAATCGATTGAAAGCGGTAGACAAAAAGCAAAGCGATGAACTTGCATTTTCGACATGGTTTAAACAGGACAGCGAAAGAGAGAAAAAATATGGTAAAATTTTAGAGAATTTCCAAAAGAATTACAGCGAGCTGACTGAAATTCAGATTGCCTATGATCTTTACAACGAAACTGTTCTCAGAGGGCCTGAGATCTTCGGTTTAATATCCAGGTTCGATTTGATGGGTCAGGCCATGGCAGACACAGCAAAGTACAATAAAGCAAAGAAATCGCTTGCCGATTTTCTTCCCGGCTATTTCAAGGACTACGATGCTGCCACCGATCGAAAGCTCCTCCCTGCTTTGCTGAAAATTTATGTAGAAAGAGTAGATGCCAAATACCTGCCGGAGTATGCGAACTCGCAGAAATTCAATCTGTTGAATACCGAATATATTCAATCGCTATTCAATAAATCACCTTTCTCCGACAGCACAAAAATCAAATCATTGCTGGCCAATTACAACGCCAAATCGCTCAAAAAATTAAAGAAAGACAAACTCTATCAGCTCTTTACCTCTCTTGCCGGTCACTATAATCAAAATATAGATCCGGTTTACCAGAAGCTAAGTCAAGCCATATTGAAGACGCAAAAGTTGTATATGGCTGCCATTCTTGACATGAAGCGTGGTGAGAGACTGATGGCTGATGCCAATTTGACTTTACGCGTTACCTATGGAAAAGTTGAAGGCTTTGAACCAAAGGATGGGGTATATTATCAGTATTTCACTACTTTGAAGGGGATGATTGAAAAACAGAATCCTGACATTGCAGATTATGTTGTTCCCGAAAAATTGAAAAAATTGTATCTGGCGAAAGATTATGGCAAATACGCCAATTCGACCGGCGAAGTACCGATCGCTTTTTGCGCCTCCAACCATACCACCGGCGGTAATTCGGGAAGTCCGGTCATCAATGCCGATGGTGAGCTGATTGGTGTCAATTTCGACCGTTGCTGGGAAGGAACGATGAGCGATGTCCTTTTTGATCCGGAGAGATGCAGAAACATTGCCCTGGATATCAGGTATGCATTGTTTATTATAGACAAATTTGCCGGAGCCGGATATCTGTTGAAAGAGATGCAACTGATCAATTAAAGATTAAAGATTGGGAATGACATTTTTAATCTTTAACTATTTATTGGTTCTTATCTTGTTGCTTTCAACAATCCGCTCATTTTCAGTAGTTGGAATTCGTGCTCAAAATTGGGCGTGAAGATGCCTTTGCCAAGATTGAACTCTATCTCTTTGAATTTCCAGAATTTCCCTTCAGAGATCTCTTCTGAGCTGATTGCATTGGGCTTTCCACCGTAAACCAGAAAACTGTAAACCAGTTCTGCTTCAATGGAGGATTCCCAACGGTATTTCAGGGCTGGTATTGCATCAAAATCCTGAAGTCCTATCTCTTCGAACGCTTCACGTTTAAGGGATTCTTCAATGGTTTCGCCATAAGCCAGGTGCCCTCCAACGGCTGTATCCCATTTGCCCGGTTGAACGAGTTTTGACAGAGCCCGTTTCTGAAGGAACAAAGTATTATCTTTTCCCAGTAAATGCAAATGAACGACAGGATGAAGCGTTTTGGAGCCATTGTGACAGTAGGAGCGCAAGGCCTTTCCAAGGATCCTCCCCTCTTCATCGACCATAGGAAGCCACTCTTCAGCATCCTGGTAAGCAGCCATTTTATTCCTTTTAAGCTTTTGACGGATAAACTCGAAGCCGATATAGGATCCCATCATGATAAAGAGGAGAAAGCTGCTGATAAAGGCCCAGATTTCTTTGCTCAGGAAAAAGGCAGCCCATAGTACCAATAAAGTATGAATCAATACCATCCAAAACATGACCCACAAATTCTTCCGAAAAAGATCTTTTTGTAAGACATTCATTTGTACCCCGCTCATGTATCTCTGAGACATTGAACCCAGTGGATCAATCTTGGTAAAAAGGGACAATGAAATAAGTGCGATCAGCACCAGATCGATCATGGCGGGCTTTACCTTGAAGAAAATTTCGTTTTCGAAGAGGTAGGAAAGTGCTGAGAGCAACAGCAAAAGCAAGGTATCCAATAAAACAAAACGATCCAGCTTTTTCTCCCTGACAAAGGTGATAAGTAACTCGATTAATCCGATTGAAACGGCTACAGCCAATCCAACCTTCATGCCCCAAAGCTCGTCGGCCAGTATAAATACCAGCAGGGGAATCAATCCGGGTATTAGTTTCCTGATCAAAAGCGGCTATTTATTGGAGTATAACCCTTGGAACTTTTTGAATTGTTTTTAAAGTGTCAGAAGACCTGTACACTTTATACACTCTAACATAGAAAACAAGTGTTGAATAGGCAGGGATCGAACCTTGCACTGCAGCAGCATAAGCACTCTGTGATGGGATAATCCATTTGGCTTCTCCACCAGAACGCATTCTCAATATTTCTTCATCCCAGCCGGCTATGACAGAACCCGTTCCTACCGTAAAACCAAAAGGTTCATAGTTTCCTGACGTATCGAATTCATATCCATCCCTAATTCCAGCAGTATCGCTATTTTCAATCAGATAACCACGGTAAAACATTTTCACATAATTACCGCTAACGATAGAATCGCCGGTTCCTCTTTTTGTTTCAATGTAATAAATACCAGAAGTAGATGGAGAAATTCCTGTGTGATATTTTTGGATGTACTTAGACAACAAGATTTTTTCATCATCACGCTGTATTTGACTGGTGGTTTTACTGCAAGATGCCAAAGCCAAAACAATTACAGCTATTAAAATCGGATAAGAATATTTGCCTAACTTCATCAGTAATATATTATTGTAATTCCGGGGAATATGATTAACCCGACTACAAGGATACGAAATGTTCATGATCTTCTCAACTTTTTGCTTTCCATTTGAGTTGAACGGCACAAAATTAACCAAATTTAACCCTGCGCCAAACCGGATTCCAAAAATTTCAGCTCTCCCTCAAACTTTCCTTCTCCAAATCATCCGCATAAACAGGTAACAAAGAGATCCATTTTTCAACAGCTTCACTCAATGTTTGTTTTGACTCCCCTCCAGCTGCATTGTGATGTCCACCTCCGCCAAAATGCGATGAAGAAAATTCATTGGCTGCAAATGTACCTTTTGAACGAAATGAAATTTTTATCTTTTCCTCATTTTCCAGAAAGAATGTTGAGAAGATGATTCCCTTTATTGAAAGAGGATAATTCACAAACCCTTCTGTATCACCTATTTTAAAATTGTATTTCTTCAGTTCTTCTTTTGTCAAAGAAATATAGGCAGCATGATATTGAGGAAAAACTTTCATTTTTTCCGATAATGCATAGCCCAGGAGTTTCAATCGATCAATGCTGTTGGTATTAAAGAGTGACTCCTGTACCTTAAGTTGATCTGCACCCAATTCAATCAAATTGGCTGTAGCATGGTAAAGTTCCGGACGCCTGGCATTGTGACTGAAAGAGGCTGTATCTGCAATAATCCCTGTTAATAAGGCAGTTGCACCAGCATCGTTCAGACAGCTTCCCCACCCCATCTTGATGACAAAATCATACACAAGTTCAGAGGTTGAGCTAACTTTTGTATCGGAAAACAAAAATGGCGATTCGACCATGGGTTGCGGGTGATGATCAATAAGTACAACCGTTTTAGAGAGCTTTTCCAGCTTATTTTTTACTTTGCCCGTCCTGCTTATGTCGTTGAAATCGAGGAAAAAAAGAAGATCTGCCTCCTCAATCATTCTATTTGCCTCTTTCTCGTGGTGTTCATAGATAATCCAGTTATTGTACTCATTCTGATTGGGAACGAGGTCCGGAAACCAGGTAGGATAAACAATAGTTGATTGAAAACCTGCTTTTCGCAGAACGCAATTAAGACCCAGAGAGGAGCCGAGGGCATCACCATCCGGATTTGCATGCGTGAGGATGACTATCTTTTTAACTTTCTCGCTCATCCATGTCAGAAGGGAATGACAGGTTTCAATGTTTATATTGGTCATGATCCTATTATTATCGTTGTTGCAAAAATACGCTAATCTTTTTCATTCAGCTCCAACAAGTACCCTGAAATCGCATATATACCATTTCCGGACCATCAACTTCTCTTGGAAGACAAAATATTTCTACTTTTGCATAAAATTTCACAACAACCATAAATTCTATTCAAATGGCACAGAATCTCACCTTTACCATGATTAAGCCTTGTGCGGTCCGCAGCAGGTATATTGGTTCAATTCTCAAGATCATCTCAGATAATGGGTTTCGCATCAAAGCAATGAAGCTTACCCACATGACCCGTGAAAATGCCGAAGCTTTTTATGGCATTCACGCAGGAAAACCGTTTTTCGAAGGTCTGGTCAGTTTTATGTCCTCAGGACCAATTGTGGCTGCCATTTTGGAAAAAGAGAATGCCATTGCCGATTTCAGAGAACTGATCGGAAGCACGAATCCGGCCAATGCTGCTCCTGGCACCATCAGACAACTTTTTGCCGAATCATTCACAGCCAATGCAATCCATGGTTCAGACAGCGACGAAAATGCAATAATTGAAGGTTCTTTCTTCTTTTCCCAAATGGAGCAGTTTTAGATATTTGCGATTCGTTCCCTGAGCGTAAACGCAAGGTTCGATTTTCTATTTGGTTTTCAAAACTGATTTGCAAATTATCAGGCATTAATTGAATCCATTTTCGAACAATTGCGTAAAAAAGTCTGTAAACAATACGCAAGATTTGTGTGTTATTAAAGGACGCTAGAAAAACATTAATTAAATTCAAAATGCAAGAAAGTTCAGTAAAAATTACATTTGCAGGAAATCCATTAACCCTGCTTGGAAATGAAATCAAAGTTGGAGATAAGGCGCCGGAATTTGCAGCTGTTGGTGCTGGCCTGGCTCCATTTAAACTATCTGATGTCGCAGGAAAAACTGTTGTTGTGGCCATTTATCCATCTATTGACACCGGTGTCTGTGCATCACAGAACAGAAGATTTAACGCTGAAGCAAACCAATTGAAAGATGTGGTTGTTTTGTCAATTTCATGCGACCTTCCTTTTGCCCAAAGCCGTTTTTGCGCTGCCGAAGGATTGGAAAACATTAAAACCATTTCTGACCACAAAGACCTCGAGTTCGGCCAGAAATATGGCTTCTGGATCAAGGAACTTCGCTTGCTTGCCCGGGGTACTGTAGTTATTGACAAGTCTGGTGTGGTAAGATATGTTGAATATGTTTCTGAAGTCACACATGAGCCCAACTACGAAGCCGCCCTGGCTGTTGTGAAGAGTCTGTAAGATTTTAGTCCTAAGCAAATAGCAGTTAGCTGCTGGCTTTTAGAGATTCGAGATTAGCTGTTAGCCCAATGCTAGCAGCTAATTTTGTTTAAATAGCAGACAAACAGGTTTATACGCGTTGATCTGGTCGGTATAACTAAGCAGACCAGTAGTTTCATTGCGTCTGAATGCCACAATGTTGTTGGTATTTTGATTGGCAACCAGCAAGAAATCGCCTTCGGGAGTTAAGGTAAAATTGCGAGGCATCTCCCCTTTTGTATCTTCGTGACCGATCAATTTGATTTTGAAATCCTTCTCCGAAACCGAATAAATAGCTAGACTGTTCATCCCTCTGTTGGAAACATATAGAAAATTGCCTGCCGGAGAGAGATGAATATCTGCACATGTATTGGGTTGTAGGAAATCAGCTGGAAGAGTAGAAATACTCTCGACAATTTTAAAACCTCCATTGTCAAGTAGTTGCACAACTGAAACACTGCTGCTCAGTTCATTGGCAATGAAGAGTATTTTCCCGTTTGGATGAATTGCCATGTGCCGCGGACCACTTCCCGGGGGCAATTTAATCTCAGGATATTTGTATGGCTTCAAAGTAAAGGAGGACTTATCTATCGTATATACTTTAACCTGATCAATGCCTAGATCGGCCACAAAAATCCTTTTGCCTTTTGGTTCAAAGAGAGCGCTGTGAACATGTGGTTTTTCTTGCCTTCCCTTAATTGGTCCCTGACCAATGTGCTGATCTGATGACAAAACCTCTGATAACTCTCCTGAAGATTCAATACGCATTAAAGCGATATTTCCACCTGTATAATTCGAAGCAACCACTGATCCTTCTTCATTGATGGCAACATGACATGGGTGTGCCCCTCCACTGGATACCTTGTTGACTGACGATAAATTCCCGGCATCGTCCACTTTGAAAAGTTCAACAAATCCCATACTTTGATTTTTCTCATCGCTTGTCTCCCGAACCGATAACAAGTTTTTGCCATCTTTGCTAAATGCAAGATAGGAAGGATTTTCGGAGAGAATGGCCAATCCATTGCTATGTAATTTGCCGGAAATTGTATCAATGCCAAACCGGTAAATACCTTCACTGCCTGAGTCGGTATAGGTTCCAACATAAAAATGACGCTCATTACCGGATGTTTGAGGCTGAGCCACAGAAGTTAAAGAGATGAGCAAGAGCTCAAATACAAAGAATATTTTTTGCATGGCATATATTTTTAAAAAAAATGAAAACTTCAGAAATTGAATTGATAATTACCAGAACCAACCTTTATATAATATTTTCCTTCAACTGTTTTTGAAAGTGTCACAGATTTCCCGTTTTCGGTCACCGCGGTCTCTTTCTTTACAGGGATATAGACAATAGCTTCAGTATTTGAAGGGACTTCAATATTCAACATCTTCGAATGTTTTTCTTTTCTCCATTCACTTTTGATATTCCCATAGGCGGACCGGTAGCTTGTGCTTACATGAGAGATATCACCAACAATTTCAGGTCTGATGATAATATTTTTAAATGCAACAGAGCCTTTCTCCTGCTTAATACCGCCCAAACCGGTATAAAACCACTCCATCAAATGTCCCAGCATCAGATGGTTGTTTGATACTTCCTCCAGCGCAGGCCATGATTCTGTTAAAGCCGTGGCTCCCTTCCTGAGCTGAAAGCCATATCCCGGCAGGTCATTCCTGCTATTCATCCTAAAAAGAATCTCTGATCCACCACCCTCTTCCAGGGCTTTAACCAGAAAATGAAAACCAACATCACCGGCAGTCAGAGCATTTCCTGATCTCTTGATTGATTTTGCGAGATGCCTGAATACCTTCTTTTTATTGGAATCATCTACCAATCCCACACACAAAGGCATTGACATGGCCGTCTGACTGCCTGTGGAATAAACCTTTTTGGAGGAATTAAAGAACAGTTTATTAAATGCTTCCTTTACCTGATTAGCCAATGAATTAATCTTTTCTGCCTCCTCGCTCTTTTCGCAAAGCAACATCATTTTTGAAAGCAATTGAAGATCATAGTAATATATGGCTGTAGCAGTAAGCGAGATAGGAGTAAGTTGTGCTACACCGGGAGCTTTAGGTCCGTAGTCGAACCAATCTCCCAACCCATGATTTAAAATATGACCTGAGGCTTTTGTTCCAAGGTAGGCCACATATTTCTCCATCATTGGTAATGCCTCTTCTATTATTGACCGGTCGCCATACCATTCCCACAGCATCCATGGAAGTATGACTGCCGCACTGCCCCATTCGGGAGAATCGCGAAATCCACCTACAAACTGCGTGTACTCCGGCGCAATATCGGGCACCAAACCTTCCTCCGTCTGGGCATCAATCATGTCCCTTATGGATTTTCTGTAGAGTCCGTAAAGATCATAATTGTAATGCAGGGAGGTTCCCATCAGATATGTTTGCTCCAGCCAGCCTAATTTCTCACGGTGCGGACAATCAGTTACTACGCTCTGCAAATTGCTGCGAACAGCCCAGTCAATCAGTGTGTAAATTTGATTGAACAACGGATTAGAGCAGACAAATTCCCCGGTTTTGGGCGAAGAATTGCACGTATGTAATAAATCCATCCGGGTTACCTTTGGAAGAATTGACTCATCATTTTCATTTTCGGGAACTGCGCCTTCCAACATGACATATCTGAAACCATAATAGCTGAACTTTGGACTCCAAACTTCATCATCTGTTCCTTTAAGTGTGTACGAATAATAATAGGGTGAACCAGATGCCTGCTGATTAATCTCCTTACCGGAGGTGATTAATTCTCCCGGAATAAGCTTAATGACAGATCCCTTTGATCCATAAACCTTTATCGACACAATTCCTGAACAATTCTGTCCAAAATCGTAGAGATATTTTCCTTCTGCAATTCTTTCAATTTTCTTAACTGTAATGATTTGGTTTACCGTAACCGGATGATCCAACTCAGAAGAGAGATATCCTTGCGGAGCGGTTACTGCTATCGCCATTTTCCATTGAGAATCATTAAACTCAGGAAGATTCCAGCCGGGTTGCTCCAGGTTGGCATTGTAATCCTCGCCTCCATAAATACTTGAATATTCAATTGGGGAGGGAGAACATTTCCAGTCGGTCCCAGACACAATGTCTGATGAAGAACCATCCTGGTACTGAATTCTTAAATTGCATATCATTTTGGGATAGCCATAGGCAATGACGAGTTTCCTGTATCGCTCGCGGTTAATGTTGTAAAATCCGTTTCCAACGATTACGCCAATGGCATTCTTTCCCTGCTGAATTTTGTTCGTGACATCATAGGTATTGTACAAACATTTTTTATTGTAATCAGTCCAACCCGGCGAAAGAAAATTTTGTCCGACATTTTCTCCATTCATTGCTGCCTCGTATTGTCCAAGGCCACTGATATACAATGTGGCATTTTTAATTTTCTTCCCAACGACGAACTCTTTTCTAAACAAGGGAATCACACTCCTTTCAACGCCTTTAAGACCCAGATTGTTACCGGAGCCATGGATGCCGGGGAACATTCTCATGGAATCGGGCAAATCTTCATAGCCAATCCAACGGGCTCCGCTCCAGTCAGCCGGAGCTAACAAACCCATCTGAAACCAGGCTATTTCACTCCATACAGATTCGTTATTAAACTGATCCTTGATCTTTACTTTCCAGAAATATTTCTTATCCGGCTGCAAAACTGATCCTGCATAGGTAATCTGAATAGAGGCATCGGTATTGACAATCTTCGAATCCCATATAATTTCTGACTCCTTTGAAAGTTTCTCTTCTGTATCTGCTACCAGAATTCGGTACGACTGCTGCTTTGTATTTCGCCTTGAAGAGTTGATCCACCAACTAAATCGGGGGGCTTTTACATCAATTCCAAAAGGATTCACTTTGTCCTCACAGCGAAGATTTGTCACAGTTAGAGTACCCTGGGCAAAAACATTCATGCCAAGAAGCATAGTTAGCAACACCAAAAGATACCTTCGCTTGCTCATTTTAACCAAAAATAATTACCCAATATATTTTTCAAAATCCAGGAGGGATGCCATTTCTTATCAAACAAAATAATCATTTTAATCGTGACTTTATTTCATTATTTTTGTTGATGCAGCTTGGCTCCTTTAATACAAATATACACAGCAGACCATCAACAAAAGCAAATTGTAGCCAATTTCTGTATCTTATCAGTAAATCAAATATTATTAAAATATTTAACATATGAAGTATCTAATCTTACTTGCAACAGTATTTTTGTACGCGTGTTCCTCGCCTGTCAAAAATGAACCCATGCAAAAAACCAACTTGCGACCAGCCGAAAGCAGTATTAAATCTGCAATTGATTCCATAACCCTTAAATTTGGGGATGCAAATTCACTTACTATTAAAAAGGGGGTTACGCATGCAGCCTCTCTTTGGACAACCGCTGATGGAAGTGACAGCGATTTTATCAGCTTTTGTGCAAATAATTATATTGGAGATCCGGCAAAAAAAACATTGCTAAGTGATAAGTTGTCAGCCTATTTTGAATCAATCAGCGGCCATTTCAATAAAATAACCCTGGATCTTCGGAGAAATGTTGACTTGAACAATGGGGAACTCCTCGAAATTGACAAAATCTTCAGTGGCTATTCTGTCGGTGCACACCTTCAGGATGATCTCTATAACAATAAGATAGCTTTCGTTGTCGCACTCAATTTTCCATTCTACAGTCTGGAAGAGAAAGAGCGGGAAGGGAAAAATTGGAGTCGGGCACAATGGGCAGCTGTCCGATTGGGCGACCAGTTCGTATCCCGAATCCCGGCAGAGGTAACGCAGGCTGTTGCTAAAGCAGAAGCTGATGCTGATCTGTACATCTCGGAATACAACATCCAGATGGGTTCCTTGCGCACTGAAGAGGGCACTCAGCTCTTTCCTGATAAGATGTCCTTGTTGTCACACTGGAATCTCAGGGATGAGATCAAGGCTGATTATGCGGACAAAGACAAGGGTTTGATCAAACAGCAGATGATTTACAAGGTAATGCTACAAATTATCGCACAGCAAATTCCGTTAAAAGTCATAAACAATCCTGCCTTTACCTGGATGCCTTATTCCAACCAGGTTCGGGAGAACAATCAGGTTATTACCGCCACCTCTGAGCCTAACAGCAGATACCAACAGATACTCAATAATTTTCATGCCCAACAGTCTATCGATCCTTACGAACCTGAAATGAATACTTTTATCAAGCGGAAATTTTCAGGAGAGATGGAGATTCCTGTTGAACAGGTTGAAGCGCTCTTTGTACAATATCTTAAATCACCCCAACTTGTAAAAGTCGGCCAGATTATCTCGAAGCGTCTGGGAAGAAACCTCGAACCCTTTGATATCTGGTACGATGGTTTCAAAGCGAGAAGTGAATTTCCACAAGAGCAGCTCAACGGACTAACCACCAAAAAATATCCGGATCCAAAGGCATTTGAGAAGGATATGCCAAATATGCTGGAAAAATTGGGTTGGAGCAAAGAGCGGGCATCTTACCTTGCAGATAAAATTGTGGTTGATCCCGCTCGGGGCTCGGGACATGCCTGGGGAGCCGGAATGAAAGGTGAAAAAGCTCATCTCCGCACCCGGATTGCCGCTTCCGGAATGGATTACAAAGGTTATAACATTGCAGTTCATGAATTTGGCCACAATGTTGAGCAAACAGTGTCGCTTTATGATGTGGATTATTTTATGCTCAATGGCGTGCCAAACACAGCTTTCACTGAGGCGCTGGCGTTTGTTTTTCAGAGCCGCGACCTTTCTCTTCTGGGATTATCAGGGCAAAGCAAAGACCAGAAAAATTTGAATACCCTTGATGCCTCCTGGACTTTGATGGAGATAATGGGCGTAGGATTGGTCGATATTCATACCTGGCAGTGGTTGTATAGCCATCCTCAAGCGAATTCTGAAGAGTTGAAGAATGCCGTCATACAAATCTCCAAAGATGTTTGGAACAACTATTTTGCAGCCATTTTTGGTGTGAAAGATCAGCCGATTCTGGCTATCTATTCGCATATGATATCAAGTCCGCTGTATTTGGCAGCCTACTCCTATGGCCAAATCATTGAATTCCAGATCGAAGATTTCTTGAAGGGAAAACAATTCTCCAATGAAATTGATAGAATTTATAAGCAAGGCAGATTGATTCCGCAAATCTGGATGGAAGGAGCCGTTGGAAACAAGATTTCGGTTGATCCAATTTTGAAACAACTCGATGAAGTATTGGTCGAAAAATGAAGAATAAACACAAATTCAAGAAAATAGACGTTCATAAATTTGTTCCTCGGGCTTCAGAGAAAAATTCGCCACCGGGAACAGTCCAGTACCTCGGCATTCCCCGCGCCGAACAGCCTGTCATAAAGCTTATTGAATATGATGAGACCGAGGCCACAGAGTACACCATTGATGATCCTGAACAGATAAAAAAATTTCTGAAGACTGAGAAAATCAAATGGATCAGTGTTGCCGGGGTTCATGATATTGAATTAATCTCTCAACTTGGAGAAATATTTCAAATCAATCAGCTGGAATTGG